>JASJDI010000003.1 GCA_030065155.1 Xenococcaceae cyanobacterium MO_188.B29 | reverse complement strand
GCTGGGTTATAGGTAAGTAGAGAAATTCTCCCTTGTCTCCTTGTCTACCTTGTCCTCCTTGTCTGCCTTGTCCCCTTGTCTACCTTGTCTCACTTTACCAGTAACCTATTATTACTGAATCAGTGTTCTAGCGAGGAAGAATATCATCTAGGCGAAGTTGAAGATTAGGCAAAAGTGGCGATTTAATTAATTGATTTAATCGATATTGTTTTTGAATATAAGTATCTTCAACTAGTTGACAGACGGTAAAAGTAGGTTGTTTTGGTTTACCAATAAATGCCACACCACCCAATCCTCGATAATCCACAATCCAATATTCAGGAATACCCAAAAGCGCATACTCTTCGACTTTGCGAGCATAATCGGTTTCCCAGTTGCTACTAACAACCTCTACCACCAATTTTATCGATCGACCCATTGTAATTAAGGGTTCTCGCTCCCAAAGGGGTTCGCGATCGAGAACAGTTTCATCTAGAACTACGACATCAGGACGACGAACTGTGGCTGCATCTGCAAAGGGATAAATTAAACAAGTACGAGGAATAAACCAAGGAAGTTGTTCTGCAACAAGATGTATACCAATGTGGGTTGCAACTTTACCACTCACTGTTTCGTGAGGACCAGTGGGTTCCATGTCAATTAGTTCTCCATCTGCTAATTCATAGCGGGGATTATCCCAATATTGGGAGAGAAAATCTTCTTTGGTAAGGTTTTTTGGGGAGATATACGTCATGAAAGTCAATCTCCTGAAATTGTATGTCTCAATCTTAAAGTATTTAGATAATGAGAAGGAAGGCGGGAGTTCCAGAGGCTTGATTTTCTGGCAAATGCGATCGCTTGGATGATGGGGTTAGTATAGGCGATCTAGTGAATGTTGCACAAAAGGTATCACTATTTTTTTCAAAAGTCTTAAGTTGAAATTAACTTGTCAAAGTTGTCTGGTGTAATTCAGGGATACATTACAGAATGAAATTATCTAGTAAGAGATTGCCATGTTATTTTCTAATAAAAATTCCAATAATCAACAAAAAGTTCGATCGCGCCTTCGTAGGGTGGGCAAATTTATTCAATAAAAATCCTTTTAAAATACGTATTTTTTGCTAACCTTTTGATAAGTATTATTGTAAAAGAATATTCATATTTGTTTGGGGAGTTCAATTAAGCTTTCGGATATAAAACCCAATTCAGATATCATTTTTATTCCCAAACAAGAGAACAGAGAGGTGCTTTATGAACTCTAAGATAAAAATTTTGGTTCTTGCAGTAAATCCAGTGAATACCTCTCAACTACGATTGGATGAGGAGGTTCGTTCGATTCAGGAAGAACTGGAACGAGCTAAATACCGCGATCGCTTTGAACTTATCAGCCAATGGGCGGTTCGGGTGAGGGACTTGTCCCGCGCTCTACTAGACCACAAACCGCATATTGTTCATTTCTCTGGTCATGGTACTGGCTCTCAGGACGATAGCACAACTCGAAAGCTGAGTCCATTTCCAGAAGACGCTCCTGAACCAGAGGGATTGGTGCTTGAGGATGACCAGGGACGAGCAACACTGGTGAGCACCGATGCTCTGGCTGGTTTATTTAAGCTATTGGAGAACGATGTGAAATGTGTGGTGTTGAATGCCTGTTATTCCGAGATGCAAGCCAAGGCAATTCATCAACATATTGATTGCGTGGTGGGAATGAATAAAGCGATCGGCGATCGAGCAGCGATCGAGTTTGCCAGAGTATTTTATCAAGCATTGGCGCGGGGAGATTCTTTTAATTTTGCCTATCAATTAGCTCGGAATAGTCTCGATCTCCATAGCATTCCAGAATCGTTAACCCCGGTTCTTGATAATAGGAGAGGAAGCGACGATCCTTTTAATATCAAGACACCCCCCCCGGATTCAGATCCGCCAGTGACTGTACCTGCACCGCAACCAAAACCACCAGTTAAACAGTCGCAAACCTTTGGCAACATTACATTCAGCGGTAGTAACAATCCATTGAACGCGATCCAATCGACGGGGAATGTCAACGTGACTCAAACTAACACTCAAACCACAGGCGGAAATACGGACTTGGAAGCCGCATTGGACGCATTGGCAAAGCTAAAAAAGCAGGTTGCAGCAACGGATGGGCTAAGTACCTTTACGAAGAAGGATACGGAATCAAAGATCGAGATGCTTGAGGAGGAGTTACAGAAACCGAAGCCAGACAAGAGTTTTATTAATGAGGTAGTTGATGCTCTAAAGCAGGGATTGCAGGAATTATTGACTTTGGCAGAACCAGTAGCAAAGGTAGAGGCTCTTATAGTAAAAGCTTGGGTAGGGTAGATTAATCATGAACCAAGATCATGAGGATCGGCAGCAGAATCAGTGGCAAAGCTTTGGCGATATTGAGATACAAGGACATGACAACAAATTAAATGTCATCCAGGGAACATCTGTTACTGTAAACCAGCCCACAATTGTTCAGCAGATTTCGACAGATGAAAACAAGGCAAAGCTGAACGAATTGCTGAAATCCTGTACAGTCAAGCTGAGCATTCCAGGTAAGTCTGGATGGGTTACAGGATTTTTTATTGCTCCTGGATTGATTCTGACCTGTGCTCATGAGGTAAAAGGAGCAGACGATAACATCTATAACATCGTTGTATGTTGTCAAAATCAAGAAAACTTTGCTAAAGCCGCTGTATACGATAGGTTTAACTCGGTCGATTTAGCAATATTAAAGTTCGACCTTCCTGCTAATTCTAACCATCCCTGCGTTTATTTGGATAATAAAGCAGTTCAGCCAAAGGACGAACTTTATACTTATGGCTATTCAGACGGGAATTCTAAAGAGGGGAGCTACGTTGTTGAAGAAGTGAGCCAAGATCGGACTGAAGATGACCTAACCATCATTAAATTTAGATCGAATCAAGATGATTTGCCCCTTTTAAGAAGTTCACCCTTGTTAAATAAACAAACTTGTAAAGTTTGTGGCATCGTCAAGTTTACACGTGATTCTAACAATACATCGGGGGGAGAAGCAATCTCTGCTGTCACCATCCTGGCGAAAATAAGTAACCTGAAAGATAAACAGGCAAAATTTCATCAAAAGAATCGTGACTGGAGTAGTCTTCTTCCTCTGGTTCGCTGTAAACCTCGTACAGTTCTCTTTGCAAGCATAGGTATGACGGCTCTGGTTATCCTGATTCGGGCTTTTCAAGTCTTTCAACCCTTTGAACTCGGTTTCTATGATTCTTTGATGCGGAACCAATTCAATCCACCAAAGCCAAGCGATCGCTTTTTAATTATCAAGATTACGAAGCAGGATGCTGAGGCACAGGAAAAACGAGGGGAGGTGATGACTTATTCACTCTCGAATGTAACGCTTGTTAATTTGCTACAAAAGGTGCAGAAGCTTGAGCCAATTGCAATCGGCTTAGATATTTATCGTGAGCAAACTTTAAATGTTCAACCCACGGCTTCTGCTGGACAAACCCCAGTTGCTCGATCGGCGTCAGCTACCGAAAAAGATCGAATCGCCAAGCAAACTTTGAGTACTCTTTTTCAGCAACCCAATCTATTTGCTGTTTGTAAAGCAGGAGACGAGAAAGACCCTGAAGGAATCTCGCCACCACCTGGTGTGACACCAGCTCGGGTGGGATTTAGCGACTTTTCACAGGACAAGGACGGCATTCTTCGGCGTCAGCTTTTAGCTTTTTATAACGATCCTAAAACTCATCCAAGGTGTTCATCAACCAAGTCTTTTAGTTTATTATTAGCAGAACGCTATCTGCAAAGGAAAAAAAAGATTAACCCTGAAGACAAGGTTTCCAAAGAAACTTGCCAAATCCAATTTAGTAATGGTGTAGTTTTGACAAACCTACAACCTAATACAGGGGGATACCAAGGTTATTCTGGTAGTGCCAGCGATCTGTTCAATGGATGTCAGATACTTTTGAAATATCGAGAACAAAAAAAAGACCAAGAATATAAAGCCGTAACCTTAGAAGAATTCTTGAAGCCAGATTTTCCAGCTAAAGACTTCAATAAACCCATTGTGATGATTGGTATCGATCGCTCAGATGGCATTAGTGATAATTGGAGAACCCCTTACGACCAAGGTCATGACGAAGTCACACCAGGAGTTATCGTACAGGCTCAGATGATCGAGCAAATTATTGATGTTGCGGAAAAGAAGGATACCTTAATCTGGGTTTTACCTAGAAGAGTAGATCTCTTGTTAATTTTTATTTTTGCACTTGTAGGAGGTGGAGTCGGATGGTGGTTGACATCGTTGCCGGAGTTAGGAATTTTGATTGTTATTAGCGGTGGTACCGTTGTGGTTATTAGCATGGTGTTTTTTCACTTTAATGGTTGGGTACCCCTAATGCCTCATTTTTTAGCACAGTCGGCAACCAGTAGCTATATTTGGTGGGCTAATCAACGCCTCAAGCTAAATCCTAATGTGAAATAGCAATAAACAAATGATGATTAAGGTTTTTACACTTATGATGACTTGGCTTAAAGGATTAATTAGGGCAAAAATGCTGTCCTGGACACTCGCTTTTATAGTTACAAGCTTTCTTTTGTTTCCTTTATTTCCCGTTTCTCAAAATAATACGCTTACCCATAGGTTAATTCCAGTTGCTCACGCTCAAGATATTGTTTCTGTCTTCAAACAGCTACTCGAACGAACTGGATTGTACAGCCCTCCCCAGCGTGGTACAGCACCTATAGGTCGAAGAGTAGGAGGCGCAGGACGGGGACCGATTTGTGCATTGACTCAGATCGATCCAGACGATCGAGATCGGCAAACTGAGCTCAATCAATCTGTTACAGCCCTAGTAGCTCTCCAGACAACAGAAGATGAGGAACAGCTGCAACAGACCGATTTAGATGCTGATGTTGGAGCTGTCGGAGGTTTAACCCTGGAAGCACAGCCAACTTTCTGGTTTTATCTGCCTTACATCTCAACTCCTGAAACACCACCAAATCGCATCGTTGCCCAATTTGTTCTGTTAGACGAAACCGAGCATCCAGTTTGGAATGAGCTGATGTCTGTCGATCTGTTAGAGAATCCGCGTTTGGTTGAGTATCTGTTGCCCTATACCTTGGAGACAGATAAGCTTTATAGCTGGTACTTCTCTGTGATTTGTGATGCTGAAAAACTTTCTAAAAATCCTGTGGTACGGGGATGGGTGCAACGGATAGAACCTACGGAAGAATTACAAACCGCCCTGAAAAATGCGCCTCTTTTTGAGCAGTATATGGTTTATGCCGAGAACGGAATTTGGTTTGATACCGTAAATTCGCTAGTCAAAACTCAGCGCCAGTTTTCAATTATCAATCGGAGTACCTGGAGAAATTTATTAGCTTATTTTCATATTCCAGATAATCAGCTCTATCTAGAGTCTGCGGAGCCAACCGATCGAGAAGAAATTAAAGGCAACCAGTTGCCTACTAAAATGTAGGGCGACCAATAGCGAGGATGTCGATATTGGGGGTCGCGCATCAGTTTCAGTTGAGCTTGACGCAGTGCCTCTGCTTTGCTGACATCAGCTATTTGCAGGTTTTTGTACAGCTCTCGCGTGAAGGTAACACTGGATCTATCATCCAGCGTCCAGAGAGAAGCGATCGCGCTACTTGCCCCTGCCCGCACGGTAATACCAGCTAGTCCCAGCGTGGCTAACTTATCTCCAGCAGCTGTTTCGCAGGCGTTAAGTACCAGTAGCTCGATCGAATCTAGTCGAATTTGTCCTCTTGTCCGAAACAGGGCAGCCAAGTCATTCACTCTAATCAAGACATTGCTGGTCAGCAAAAAGGTCTTTTGAGGATCGACACTGAACTGTCCATGAGTTGCTAAGTGAACCACTGGAAACTCGTCTTCATTCATTAGAGTCCTGAAGTTCGTGAGGTCAAATTGCTCGCCTTTAAGAATAGTAACAGGAATTCCATTTTCTTGAAGGGTGTTGATCGCGTCTAATTCTCTACTGACATAGGTAAGTGGCAGAAAGTTGTTTTCGCTCTCTTCTGGAAGCGAGGGAGGCAGATCTGAAAGCCCTGCTGCGATTACTTTTAACCCTTCCTGCTGTAGTCGCTCGACCGAACCGCCTACACTCAACCCCAAAAACTCAGAGACCGCATATTTATCGATTAGATAGGTTTCACCATCATACAGAGCTGCCATCGGAATCGTCTGGAGTTGGCGACCGAGCGTGAAAACGAGCGTGTCTACCTGGTTGGTTTTTAGTAGCTCTTCTGCTGGTTGAACAATCCAGGCGTAAAATTGTTGAGAAAGATTTTCTACTGCCTCAAAGGTATAGTCTTCCTCAAGGGCAAGTTGAAGTTTGTTGAGCTTTTCCAACAGCCGATCCTTGGGAATAAAATGACGGTAGTGAATAAGTTCCTGATCGTCAGGTAACTTAACGATCGTTTCCAAACGATCGGGTAAAATAAGGGGATAGAAAATAGCGGTTCGCTGTGCCTTTTCTCGAACGATTGTGTCAAGTTGATCGGGCGTTGCAATAGCACAAGGTTCGTTCAGAAAGCTTGTCAATTCTGCTTCAAGTAATGCGGAAACGATCTCACGTACCTGCTGTAAATTCTGCTGGCTTGGTTCCTCTGGTTGCAACAGCAAATCCATCAATTCTAAATGTACGGGTTCTTGAGCCTTCTGATTGAAGGATAATTGGTAGTTCAGATTGCTAGAGGCTATATCCAACCGCAGACGCTCTTGCAGCACCTTTACTGCCGTTTCGTAGGCTTCGATCGCCCCCTCTCTATCACCTTGGGCAATGAGAATTCGACCTAACTGACGGTACCAACGGTAGGTCAGGTCGGCATCACTGACGGTATGAGGTAAGTTTGTGACCGAAACGGAGTTGACCTTCTCCAAAGCCTGCTGGGTCAAGGCTTTTGCTTCCGACCACTGTTGTGTGCGTTCATATAGCTCTCCCAGGCTTCCCAAGGCATAGGATTCGGTCTGGGCAATGTCCAAATCGCTCGCCTGTTGCCGAGCGATCGCTAGCAGTTGGGCAGCTTGCCCCATGTAATCGGATGAAGGAGAACGAGCAGCAGGTTCCAATTGTCCCTCTGCCATTCGCATCAGGCTGTGGGCAAGATTAATTTTAGCTTTGATCGCCGAGCGACTGAGAGGAAGACTGTTAAGCAGGGGATAGAGTGGCGGAATAGCGTTAGTGGCTTCTGACCACTCTTGCCTGTCTAGAAGTAAGCTTAGGGTATTGAGTTGGGCTTGGGCTTGAATTAGTCTTGTGGAATCGTTAGCAGCTTGCTGATAGTAGTCCAGAGCCGTTCCCGTTTGGTTCATAAACTGTTGAGCAGCTTCGGTCTGACGACGCTGTAATTCTTGCTGAATTGGACTCAGTTGTCTCTGGAGTTGGGCAATTGCCTGCTCGGTGGTCAAATTATTTAATCGCAGATTTTCGATCGCCTGGGTGCGAGCCAAGTTACCCAGGCTCAAGTAGGTCGGAGCAATAGCATCAGTCAGTGACTGGGTTTTGGCAAGTTCTAGACTGTAACGCAAAATCGTACAAGACTCCTCCAAATTTCCTGCCACTTGTAGGGCATCTCCTAAACCTCGTAGGGCAGCAGCAGTAATTGCAGCATTGTTGGATGAGACGGGTAAAGCTTCTAGCCGTCCCCGCAATGGATTGAGAACAAGATTGTCCTCCGAACACCTTACTTCAACATTCAAATCTTGTAATAGGGGGGTGGGTTGCTCTGGGTCTTGCAACACTTTCTGCAAAACCGCGATCGCCTGGTTGTATAGCCCCAAAGCCTGGAGTGCCCTCGCCTGGTTAATCCTACTCTCTGCGGATTGCTCTATACTGCCTAACCGTTGATACAGGATGGCAGCTTGTTTAAAAACTGCAGCAGCTTCACTAAAATGCCCAGTCTTATAATACTCTCTGCCTTGTTTCTCCAACTTCTGGGCTTCAGTTTGCGCTGGCGCAGCTCGAACAGTAGTTTGGGCGATTGTGATTCTGGCAAACCCAGGTAAAGCCGTTGTACAAATCAAGGCGGTCAAAACTGCCAGCAAAACATAAATCGCCAGAGTGGAGCGATGGGCAACGGAAAATACTCTTGTCCATGACCCAATCGCTCGTTGTGAAATAGTTCTTAAAAAGGTGAATATTGAATGGAAAAATATACTCCGTTTTCTTGCCATGTTTGCTCCTCTCTATCTATAGAAACTAGTGGAATTCCCCAATCTACTCGTGCCCTCAGGTCATCGCCGATGTCCAAGCCCAAACCGATCCCCGTGCTTACCAATGTTGTATCTTCCAGATTATCTGAGAATTCATTATTCCAACCCGTACCGACATCGAAAAAAGGAATTAGGTAGAATATGCCCTGCCTCTGGCTAAAACGTAAAACTGGAAATCGGACTTCAACCGAACCATAGACTCCATTGTCGCTTGTTAATTCATCCTGACGATAACCACGAATCGTGTCTTGTCCTCCTAGTGCAAACTGCTCAAAAGGAACCAGAGAATCCCCTGTGAGTTGTACATTGCCACGCACCAGCAACAGCAGTCCTGAATCATTCAATTGACGCACCCATTGCCCTTGTCCTCTCCACACAAAAAAGCGACCATCTGGTAAAGGGTCATCATTGATAGTAGCATCAAATAAATCGAGTCCCAGGCTGAATTCAGAGCGAGCTGCCAGTACTTGTCTGGGAGTACGCTTGAGCCATTCTTGGGTGAAGCGAATCGCGGAAACTTTAGTTCGTCCTTCTTCATCTGCACCTAGAGAGAGGGGAAAAGGTCCAATATCGTCGAATCCAACCTCAGTCTGGCTTTCTTGGCGCGAGAAGGTCAGCCCCAGCACAAATTCTTCAGTGGGAATCTGGAAGACTGGTTGCCTAAAGGTAACTTCGTAGTAAGAAGACTCTGCTTCAATATCTAAAACGTCAAAGGGGGATTCAACCACATCGCTGTTGATGTAGTCATATCTAAAAGCCAGGGTGCCATTGCGAGGATTGACTGGGATGATATATCTGCTGCTAATCTTGTTACTACCGTCAGTGTTATCGTAGGTGACACTTAAGCCATCCCCAAAACCTAACAGGTTTGCCTGGTTGAAGGTGATGCCCCGTTGGAAACTGCTAACACTGGGCGATCGATTGTTATTTAAATCAAATGTAACATCAAAGGAATCAGCTTCGGTAGCCTCTACACGTAAAATACTGGTAGCAGGACGAGTTCCTGTTTGCAAGTCGGCGGAGATACGGCGAATCAGCGGGTTCAGTTGCAGCAGTTGCAATCCTCGCACTAACTGTTTTCGGTTAAGTGGTTCCGATCCAGCAATGGCGAGGCGACTGCGAACATAGCCAGGATTGAGTCGTCGTAACCCTGTAACTTCAATGTCTTCCAGTCTACCTTCAACTATCTTAATCTCTACTACATTGTTTTCAGCTTCTGGCGTTTGCGGAGGCAGGATCGCGCCTGAGGTAATGTAACCGCATTTGATATAAAGCTGAGTAATAGTAGACCGTGCCCGCAGGAGTTGCTCGAAGCTGAGTTCCCATCCTTTTTTTGGGGTACTAGACACATTGGTTATATTGGTAGCAGTGGTTTCCTGCGATGGGGAAGCTCGAGCGTCTATTGTACTTGCTCTGTCTTCTGAATCTTCTGTGTCTTGAGATGCTTCGGCAGGTGTTTCTGAAGAGTCAGAGCGTGAATCATCTTTACAAAAATCGGGGATCGCAGCATCTGAATCTAAATAAGAGCGAATTAAATCGGGGATCGCGGTGTCTGAGTCTAAAGTGGTGGCTTGCCAAGCCAGGGTAGCGAGTTCATCGGCATCAAATACAGTGCTGTCTACGACGCTAAACTCTTCAACAAAAACGGTTTGGGGTGCTGTGCTAGGTGTAACGTCAGGGGCAATAGGAGATGATTCAGAGGGTTGAAGTAGTTGTTCGGGAGGCGGTAAAGGAGTTGGAGGTTCTGTGGGCAGGGGTTCTGTGTCTGGAGAGGGATCGCGGGGAATGCTCTGAGGCGGGATATCGCGGGGAAGATCTTGAGAAAGATTGGGAAAAGCTTGAGCAACTAAGATAGGAGAGGTGGTAACGGCAAATTTACCTGCCGATGACTGGGTTGGCTGTCGTGGGGAATAGTCAGACCCGTCCATTAACTCGGTGGCTTGCACTTCCAGGGATTTGCAGACCGAGTTCAGGGTGACTAGGGCAAGAGTGATGGTTAAGAGATGGATAGTAGAGGCAAAATATTTAGGGAGCATCGCAAGTATTGGGGCTGAATAGGGGCGAGGGCACTGTGGGATTGGTAGAATAGGTGACAAGGGAAACTTTGCCGCTGGCATCGCGGGCTAACCCCTGGGCTTCGACCAAAGGCTGAGGGGAGGTTTCTGAGGGAACGGTACCAGAGCGATTGTCTGTATCCGCTGGGGTAGAGCGCTCGATTAACGATTCATCGGTGAGGGTGCCAGTCGGATCGGGAGATAGCCCACCTCGCCCGGTGCGGGTAAATTCTCCTTGAGACTCAACGCCACTGCGGTTGCTGCCAATGCACCCTTCAGCAACGAGATCGGCAGCATTAACAATTTCGATCGGCAGTTCACTGAGTCCTCGGGTGGGATCGATGTTCAGCGTATCGATGACAATATTGCCTGGTGTATTAAATTCTGAGTCAGCATTAATATCGCTTAAATCAGTTAAAGGATTGCGTTCTTCTAGACCGAAAATAGCGTTGGTTGTGATGGTGATGTTACCACCGTTTCCTTCAAAGGCATTAGCAAGGATATCGCTGTTACCATATGGATTGGCTAGCACAAAACCATTTTCTGCATTGATGGTGAGGTCACCCCCACTGCCTACCCCCTCAGCGCCTGCTGAGATTAGGCTATTGTCATAAAGCTGGAGCAGCGTTCCTAACAGTTCTATTTCGATATTGCCTAAATCACCCTCGCCAGCGATCGCCGATAGTTCACTTTTATCTAGTTCAATAGAATTGGCTGTAATGCTTAAACTACCTGCCTTTCCTTGTGTATTGCTGACTGTCACTCCGCTGTTTTGGAGATTAAATTGGTCAGCATCGATCGTTATGCTTCCAGCACTACTTGAGTCATTAAATGCTTGAGCATCCAAAACTGTAAATATTTTATTATCCGTATCTGTGAGGTTATTTTTGATACGAAGTGAGTTTGCATTAATTTTAATATTACCACCAGTACCTACCGAATTCTCTTCTATACGGGTGAAAAACTGGCTCTTATCCTTTAGGACGATGTCACGAGCTTTAACAGTAATCGTGCCTCCATTTACACGACTTTCTCTTTCTTCTTGAGTATTAATGTTCCCCGCACGCACAAGAGATTGGATTTCAGCACCATCGCTTAATGTAAGTGATGGGGTATCAATATCAATATCTCCTGCGTTACCGACTCCCCCTTCTTCCACATTGTTAAAAATAGTCGCTCCAGAGAGAACCACCTCATCTTCAGCATTAATGTCGATCGCACCAGCATTTCCAGTTCCAAAAGTACTGGCAGATAATTCGGCACCTTCAGAGAGTTCAAATGAGTTTGTAGTGATTGTAATACTACCGCCGTCTCCAGTTGCATTTCTCGTAATTTGATTGAAGATGTCTGTGTCAGCTCCAGTGATAAGCACCTCATATTCAGCATTAATCTCGATCGCACCAGCATCTCCATTTCCAAAAGTACTGCTAGATAATTGAGCACCATCTGTGAGGCGAAATGAGTCGGCAGTGATTTTAATATCGCCACTGGTGCCAGTTGCTTCTTCTTC
The DNA here is from genome assembly GCA_030065155.1 of Xenococcaceae cyanobacterium MO_188.B29. Lineage (GTDB taxonomy): Bacteria > Cyanobacteriota > Cyanobacteriia > Cyanobacteriales > Xenococcaceae > JASJDJ01. The sequence continues at coordinate 53,395 of JASJDI010000003.1, read as the reverse complement.
TAATCTTGTTGTAATCCTACTATTGGTGATGGCGATCCTCTGAGGTGAGGTGATGTTTGGCTCTTCGCTGTTTGGTCCGAGAAAAATTCGCCCTAAGTTTCCATCAGTTGAGATTTCGCTGTTGTTAAGTTGAATTTCATCATCAGCACCAATATAAATATCACCTGCCACAATATCCTCAGTATCAATGTTTTCAGTCGCAGTAATCCTACTATCAGTGATGGTGATCCTCTGAGGGGATGTAATGTCTGGTTCATCGCTGTTTGGTCCGAGAAAAACTCGTCCGAAGTTTCCATCAGTTGAGATTGTGCTATTATTAACAATCCTGATTTCATCTTCAGCACCAATATAAATATCACCTGCATTACCAGAACCCTCATTTGTGGTATTAAATGTTGCTCTATCTAGAGTTACAGAGCCTTGTTCTGCATCAAGTCTAATCGTACTAAATTCAGTAGAGTCACGGCTAAAGGCTAATAAATCTCTTGGACCGTTAGGATCTAACGTAATATCTCCGATTGAAGAGCTGATAGTAATGTTTCCTGCACTTCCAATTCCAGTTTCAACCCCACCGCTGGGATTTTCATCTGTATTTTTAGATGGATCATAGCTTCCTACAAACGATCGAGCAGAAAAGATTTCAACATTACCTCTAGCATTAAGGCTTATATTACCGGCATTACCACTGCCTGTAAAAGAGGCAATTCGACCATTGACATCAATGAGACCATTGGGAGCATCTAATCTGATATCGCCTGCGTTGCCAGTACCTCCAGTTGATACATCTGTGTCATTATCATAATTTCCGACAAATGATCGAATAGCTCCTGTCCTAATATCTCCGCCATTAGCTGTGATGGTGATTTCTCCGCCAGCTTCTCCGTTGGCGGTAGTGACAGAAACTATATTGCCCGCCATAATAGTGCCAAGCGAACTAAGAGTAACACTACCACCATTTCCATTATTAGCTAGCGATTGCAAGCTGTCGGTTGTAATGCTATCACCACTATAGATTTGAATACTACCACCGTCACTACCACCAGAACCAGTAATCGCACCATTAGCAATTCTGACATTACCGCTAGATACGATCATGACATCACTACCATAGGCACTAATAGATTGAGAACCTAAATTAGTAGCTTGTGGATCTATGATTCCACTTGTAATTTCAATTAAACCTGGAACTGAGCCATCACTTCTATACTGATTTGTAAGAAGAACTTGTCCTCTACCACCAGGAGAACGATTCGTAATACTACCTATCCTAATAGTTGAGCCAATAGGGTCTTCATTTAAAGAAGGTGTATTATTAGGGGAGAGAGTACCTGTCCCTGGAAAGTTAGTCTCTGGTGTCAGGGATGGTGTGAGTAATGAGCTGTCAGTAATCCCTGCTCGGATATCGAGTGTTGGAAAAGATGCGCCATCAATATCTACTGGTACTGTAACAGTGGGATCGCTTGGGTCTACCAAACTGAATGAATCAGAAATTCCATTCATTGCATCCACACCTGTAATCCTTACATTACCACCGATAGTCACACTTCCTCCCGCAAAAATATGCAAGGAAGCTCCTTCGTAACTCTCAAAACTGACATCTCCAATAGAACGGATTACAGGATCGTAAGGACTGAACAGACTACCCAACTCACCATTCAATTGCTCGATCCGAAAGTTACCGCCCGTCCAATAGTGAGCATCTCCTCCTACCGTGTTAGCCGATCGCAACACCATATCCCCACCAGAAACCAGCCCACTAGAAGGATGATTCAATGCAAAAATATCAATACCCTGATTGCCTTGAACCGTTAAATTCCCCCCAGAGTAAGCAACGAAGGGATTTGCCACGCTATCCCGCACCTGCACCGTATTACCTGCCAACAGGTTCAAATCTCCTGCCGTCTGAAGCTGACTATCCTGTAAAATCAGGTTATTACTAGCCGAGAAAGTCGCAGTCTGTGCGCTGGCATTCCTAACCCGCACATCTCCCGCAACGCCTTCGATTAGAAGCTGCCCTGACGGTACAGCCAATTGACCCGTACTGGTGACGCTACCCCCAGACAACGTAAAGTTCTGTCCTACAGATAGAGTTCCAGCATTGGCGATCGCTCCTGGAGCATTCGGTCCATACTGCACCCCCAACGGCACATTCACACTTAACAGAGACGAGTTTCCTGGATTGGTCGCACTAAACTCAGTCCCATCGGAAAACGTAAAACTATTTGCCGTACTGGAAACAAACGATCCACTAATATCTAAACGGGCATCTGGTCCAAAAATAATGCCATTGGGATTGAGCAAAAACAGATTCGCATCCCCATCCACACCCAGCGTACCCATAATGTCAGATACATCCCTGCCCGTCACCCGACCGAGAATATTAGCAATTCCAGAGGGATTGCCAAAATAAACCCGCTGCCCCTCATTCACGTTAAACTCTCGAAAACTGTGGAACAGATTCGCGCCTCGTGTCGCTCCACCCTCAATTCGATCGGCATTCCCGCCCCTGACCTGGACATTGCGGTTGACCTGCGATCTTTCATTCCCCAACGTATCATCAGGCGTAATCTGAGCCATTCCAGGAAAGGGAATGAGCGCGATTAACCCTAATGCAAAAACAATATTTAATCTATATCTGGTTAACTTTAACATTAGTTACGGCAAACTCTTCACCAAAGATTGATAATATTTCCCCTTAATTATTTAAAGTTGCCAAATTTTTTCTATTTGTACCAGGCAACTTTAGCAAGTTAATTTCAACTTAAGTAATTTCTAAGAAAGATTATATGTGTCTTCTGGCTGCCCAACTCTACTAACAGTTTTTCGAGTAATGGCTGTATAATATGTTGCTTTTGTGTCTCCCGAATGTGGTCTTTAGATGTTGTCTTAATTAAGGCATGGTTTTTAAACAAGCGTAAAGATATCCGCTTTTTTTCTACTAATTCTTGACAAATTCGATCGACCAATCGCTGTGTAGTGTATTCTAGTACTACTGGTTGGAGAAAGAAATGCTCACCGTTCTTATTAACCAACGACCTTTGCAATAATGATTTAATGGCGTGGAGTAACTGATGTTTGGACGAAAATGTAACTAGGTCGGCAGCTAATTCATCTAGGGATACTGGTTCTCGATTAATTGCCAGCCAATATATTACCTCTTTTTCCACTACCGATAAACGTTGGAACTGGTATTCTAATAAGTCGCCTATTTCCTCAAAAATAAATGCCCCCTGTTCCAAATAGTCTAAAACCGAGGAAATTTTACCATTGAAAAGCTCCTTTGCCCCTGCTGCTACTATCTTCAACGCCAGGGGATTACCACCATAGTGCTTTATGAGTACTTTCCATTCTTGTTCTGTACCTGTAAAATGTCCTTTTTGCTCGAATAACTCCCGTCCGTCGTGAGAATTTAACCCTCCTAGCTGCAAACATTTAACTTTTGTTCTTTCTCCTTCTAAAGGTAAAATTGCTCTTGGTTTTTCTCTGGAAGTCAGGAAAACACAACTGTTATGAGGTACTTCTCCAATCAGTTTGATTAATTGACCATATCCTTCGTAGCCAAGACGACATTGTCCTACTTGACTCTTCCTAGATAAAATTGTCTCGAAATTATCTAAAATCAGCAGACAACGGTGATTTACCAAACACTCTATCAGCTTCGATAGTTTTCCCTCAAAGTTCTGGGGTATTACCATTTCTTTTCGCAATGCCCACAGCAAAAATTGCAGTATATCTGTAAGCTTATCTTCGACTGGTAGTGCATTTTGCAGACTTCGCCACACCACTACCTCAAATTCATCTTGAATTTGCAACCCCAATTTTACTGCTAGAGTACTTTTGCCAATACCACCAATTCCCAGCAATGTTATTAAACGACACCTTTCTTCTAAGACCCAATGTCGTAATTGCGATATTTCCTCATAGCGATTGTAAAATATAGAAGTATCGGGTGCTTCTCCCCAGTCATACATTGGAGAAGCCTGTCGGGTTTCTAAATCGTCACATGGGGGAGTAGGTTGAGTATAATAGCTTTTAGACAATTCCAATCCAAAGGCAGCGAAGGCTTTTTGCAACGAACCTTTATCTACTGGTTCCGATCGCCCCAATATTCTGGAGACAGTGTGCAGTGATAAACTCATGCGATCGCTAAGTTCTTCCAAAGAAAATCGTTCACCCCCAGTATTATCCTCAAACTCGGCTTCACTTTTGGCTGCTTGAAGTTTATCCCAGCCTTCGAGGGTGAGAATTACACCCCTGCTTCTTCTGCTTGTTTTTGGTTTCATTAATGTCACTTAAAACTTAAAACTAAATAGATACATCTCATGCTCAAAAAACCGTTCGAGATAAGTAGAAAAAAGTGATTTTGAAAGACAAACTTAAGCTTGACAGAAGAAACAAAATGTAATCTTACATATATATTTCCAGCTAGCTCTTTGATTTATATAGGTTTAGTTAAAGTGGACTTATGCAGATATCTATCAAAGCAAAATTGAATTAGCATCTACATCGCCAAATGAAAAGATTAGTTTTAACAGCTAAAGATAGACTGCTTAGATTTGGCTCAGAATTGGTGTTTGCATTATGTGAAATACAAGGAATAGAAATAGTAATAATTCATCAAGGAGAACAGCCGAGTTTTGAAGAAGAATTAGCTGCTGATGTCTTAGAAATAATAACAGTATTTAGTGCAAGACTTTACGGAAGTAGAAGCAAGAAAAATCGTAAACTAATGGAAAGTTTACAAGCAGAAGGTGATAGAATAATTGCGAGTCTAAGTCAAGAATAAAATGTCTCAAAGAACTACCGTGACAGAACTACCAAGGCATCTACATCAATTCATGGCTGATGTAGCGCGGTTAGTATATCCTGCCCGTTGTGAATATATAAATAGACTATTAGTAGGAGAGAAAGAACGCCTAATAATTAAAGAGATTCAGCCCAAATATGGGATAAATAAACGACAAGCTAACGGGATTAGAATAGAAGCAAAAGCTAGTATAAAATCGGCTAATGAGTGTAGACAAGAACATATCAAGAAAATTAAAGACCAAATAAAATCTACTAAATCTTGGCTAAAGAAACAGCAGAAAAAAATAAAAACTATTCCCGTAGCTTGTGACCTAAGAACGAGAAGAAGTTGTCGTCAAAATAAAAAGTTTGCTATCCATAATAAAAAACGCAGATTATATTTATTAGAGAATAAGCTTGACCATCTTAAAGATGCTCCATTGAAAGTAAAAATTGGGCAAAAGAAAACTCAATATTTAACTGTTGGTAGCAAAGATGAAAGTTTTGGCAATCAAATAGCCCAATATGATGGCAGTAAGATAATTTTTAGAGTGCCTTATGCTTTAGAAGCCAAGTATGGAAAATATATTCATGCCCCTCTAAGTTTCCCATACAAACCAGAATGGATAGAAGATGCGATTAAACATAATCGAGCATTAACTTATCGGATCTATGCCAAAAATTTGAGATGGTTTATTGCTTGTTCCACAGAAGTGCCAGAACCAGAGAAGATTAGCTATTCCAGATATTATGGTTGCATGGGGATAGATATAAATCCAAATGTGATTGGTTATGCCAGAATAGATAGAGATGGGAATCTAAGAGAAAAAGGACAAATCAAGTTTAATCTGCACTCAAAAAGCCAAAATCAACAGTTAGCAATACTTCATAATGTCTGCCTAAAAATTGTTAATCTTTGCGTTAAAAATAAATGTCCTTTAGTGGTAGAAAAATTAGATTTTACGGCTAAGAAGGCACAAATGAGAGAGAAAGGAACTGCTACGTGCCGTATGCTCTCTAATTTTAGCTACGGCAAGATAACAGAATTATTAACCCAAAAAGCACAAAATGTGGGAGTAGAAATAATATTTGTTTCACCAGCATATAGTTCTTTGATGGGATTAGTAAAATATCTTAAACTGTACGGAATGAGTTCTGATACAGCAGCAGCACTTGTTCTCGCTCGTAGGGCGATGAGACTATCAGAGCGTGTGCCTCTTCAGGTCGCCTATCCTATCATGACGATGGGAAAGCACGTCTGGAATGCATGGCACACGCTCAATAAAAAACTGAATAAACAGCTATGTTTAAGACGGCATAGCTATTTTAGCCTCTCTAACAGAGAGCTTGAGGTTATGTTGGAAGATGAATTTTTGGCAATAGCTAAGAAGGGGTTTTCCCACAAGCGGAAACGCGCTTCAAGAATTCGGTGAAAACCCGAAGGCTAGTAATCTAACCGTTAGGATTACGACTCAATAGATTTGTTGAGATTTTTATTAACGCTCAACTGTGCAAGCAGTTCAAGTCAAATAAACACTATATAGCTTTAGGGGGTCAGCAAGGACAACAGTGTATTAAGTCAGTTGTAGAAGCTATCAGAAGTTATAACGGGCTATTAAAATCATGGTGGCAGGGAGAACTGGAAAACCGACCTAAAATTCCTAATTACAGGAAATCAGGAGGTGTTTATCAAGTTGCTTTTACTAGTCAAAATATTAATTATGATGATGCGGAAAGATATTGCCGTTTATCAATATCCAAGGTCAACAAGCCAGAACTAGTTAATCCAGTTGTTACTATAATTCCTGGCTCTGGCTTTAAATCAGAACAATTGTCTGAACTTAGGATTGTTCCCCTCTTAGGTAAACTCTGGGCTGAATATGTCTACAAGGTGGAGTCAAAACAAGCTACAAGCTTGGATTATTCTCAAGGTATTGGTATCGATCCTGGGGTGTCGAATTGGCTTGCTGCTACTACATCTCAAGGTAAAAGCTTTATTATCTGTGGTAGAAAAATAAAGTCAATTAACCAGAGATATAACAAGAAAGTAGCTAAATATAAACAGGGGAAACCTCAACAGTATTGGGATGATTATTTAGCTAATTTAGCGCATAAACGAAATTGCCAAATGCGCGATGCTTGCTCAAAAGCTGCTCGCTTTGTAATAAGCTACTGCCTAAATCATGGTATTGGCAATATAGTTTTTGGCTGGGGTCAAGGTATTAAAACTAAGTCTAATCTTGGCGACCAAAATAATCAGAATTTTGTGCAAATTCCTACTGCTAGGCTCAAGGAAAAAATCAAACAGTTAGCCGAATCAGTAGGAATTGTATTTACAGAAACCGAGGAAGCCTACACCTCGAAAAGTGATTTTCTTGCAGGGGATTTTCTATTCAAATTTGGTGAAAAACCCAAGGACTATAAATTCTCAGGAAGAAGAATAACTAGAGGTACTTACAAAAGCAAATTCGGTTTAATTTCGGCTGATGCTCTTGGTGCAATTAATTGTCTAAAAAAGGTAGCGACACAGCTAGGGATGTCTCTAGCCGAGGTCGGGAGGGAATGCTTGGCTGTTCCCAAACGATATGATTTAACTTGCTTATCTAAATCATATCGTAAACGCGCAGAAACAACGCTTCAGCTTGTTTCGTAGCATCCGTTTAGAATCTAGCTTTTTCAAAGGCTGGAGAAGTCAAAGACACTATGCCAGAAAATTCAACTGCCTTTCATTTTTTTAAACTTTCATGACTCAAACAGGATTGCTATAGCTTACAACTTGTAGGTTTGCCTTACCAGATTTCCTGATAATTTTTAGCTGCTAAGTCCCATTTCTTGCCATAGATATGTATTCTATTAGTTATTCCTTTGTTGTTAACTAATTTTCCCCCTGCATGAGACCAAGACAAAATACTACCTTTAAAGTTAAATACTCTAAAGCCTTGCTCTTGTAGTTTTTTAGCATAAATCCCACTACGAGAACCGATAGTGCAGTAAGTAATAATGGTATAGTTTCGATATTTTTCCCGATCTAGTTCAAATTCTTCTTGAGAAATTGCCCCCATAATCATAGAAATTTTCATTTCCTTACGGGTACGAACATCCACTAAAATTACCCTTTCTTCTTGTTGTAATTGCTGTACTTCTTGAGCAGAAATATCCTTTACTCCAGGAAATTTACGAGCGTACTGACCATATAAAGTTTCAATTCTTTCTTGTTTCCATTCCTCAGAACGCTCGACTGGATTTTGCGCGCAACTAATAGAAGTGAGTAAGATAAAACAACTCAGAAGCAAAGAGTAATAACGGATTAAGCTGGTTGGTCTGTTCATTTTACTCTCTCGGTTTGTAAGTAGAAGAAATATAAAGTTCTTTTAGCTGCGATTTATTAACTAGTGCTGGAGCATCAGTTAATAAACAACTTGCTTGTTGTGTTTTCGGAAAGGCAATTACATCTCGAATAGACTCTTCTCCAGCTAGTAGCATTACCAAACGATCTAAGCCGTAAGCAATACCACCGTGAGGAGGAGTTCCATATTCAAAAGCTTCTAATAAAAAACCAAATTTATCTTGGGCTTCTTCTGGAGAAAATCCAATAGTTTCAAATACTTTTTGTTGGATATCCTTTTGATAAATTCTTAAGCTGCCACCACCTACTTCTACACCGTTGTAAACCAAGTCGTAGGCTTGCGCTCTGGCTGTTTTTAAATCTTGAATATCTTCTGGGTAGGGTGCAGTAAAAGGGTGATGGAGAGCTTCTAATCTTTTTTGGTCTGCATTCCATTCAAACATAGGAAATTCTGTCACCCACACTAGATTAATTTTGTTTTCATCAATTAAACCTAGTTCTTTGCCTATGACTTGACGTAGGCGATCGAGGGATTTATTAACTGTAGCTATATCTCCAGCCCCAAATAATAATAAATGACCTGGTTTAGCACCAGTTTTAGTTAATAATTCTTGTTTCTTTTCTTCGGTTAAATTATCTTTAATTGCGCCAATAGTATCAATTTCATTATTCTCTCGAACGCGGATGTAAGCAATACCTTTAGCGCCTGCTGCTACAGCTTCATTAAAGATATCTCCTTTCGGTTTAATTCTGACATTGGAGATAGCATCATTACCCCCAGGAATAGGTAAAACCTTGACAGTTCCTCCACTTTTCACTGCCCCAGAAAAAACTTTAAATCCAGAATCTTTAACTATTTCAGCTACATCAACTAACTCTAAACCAAAGCGAGTATCTGGTCTATCTGTGCCGTACTTTTCCATCGCTTCAGTATAGGTAAGACGGGGAAAGGGACGAGGTAAATCAGTATTTTTAACCTCTTTGAAGATGTGAGAAATTAACTGCTCATTCAGTTCGATAATTTCATCTTGAGATAGGAAACTCATTTCCATATCCAGCTGAGTAAATTCTGGCTGTCTGTCGGCGCGTAAATCTTCATCCCGGAAACAACGGGCAATTTGATAGTAGCGATCGCATCCCGATACCATTAACAATTGTTTAAATAACTGTGGTGATTGAGGCAAAGCATACCATTCCCCAGGATTAACACGGGAGGGGACAAGATAATCCCTTGCTCCTTCAGGAGTAGAGCGAGTTAGGATGGGGGTTTCCACTTCAATAAAATTATGTTCATCTTCAAGGAAACGACGCATCGCTTTGACTACTTCATGGCGCAGTTGTAGATTTTTCGCCATGCGATCGCGCCTTAAATCTAAGTAACGATATTTTAAGCGTAAATCTTCCCTAACGGATTCTGTATCTGTCGTAAATACCTGAAAAGGCAACTGTTTATTAACACTATTCAAAATTTCGATCGAATCAGCATAAATCTCTACCTCCCCAGTAGGTAGTTTAGGATTAAGAGATTCTTCAGGACGCTGACTTACATTGCCACTAATTCTAACTACATATTCACTACGTAAACAACCCGCATCCTGATAAGATTCGGGAGTACGTTGAGGATCGCTAACAATTTGCACTGTGCCAGTGCGATCGCGTAAATCGATAAAAATTACGCCACCGTGATCTCGGCGACGATTTACCCAACCATACAGAGTAACGGTTTTATCAATATGTTCTGCTCGTAGTTCTCCACAATAGTTAGTTCTCATGTTGGCTTAGGGAAAGTGTAATTTTAAGTACGGTGTTTCTTGGCAGAGCACCAGAATTACCAATTTATCACTAAATCTTAAATAGATTAATAATTTAATTGCACGTAATCACCCTAGATTTTAGCTTGTTCTAGGAGGGGCAGAGCAAAATTATCAAGATTTATGTTTAGTTGTCACCAAAACTATAGATAGTTTGACTTTCTAAATTGGCACAGAGTTCAGAAGGTTTTTTACTGAGAGGAAAAGTTTGTCGATCGAGCTTCATTTGTAAACCCATCATCGAATCTTCTCCTCCAGCAATCAAAAATTCTAAACGCTCAATTTCTTGCCAAGTAGATATGTGGTCTAAAATTTTAGTAATACCACTAAGATAGGGATGATTACAATCTCGATACCAGTCTGAAGAAGCTAAGTGGGGTTGATCGAAACCAAGATGGAAAATAAGCGATGGTCGGCTAAAAAGAGCGATCGCTACTGGCCTAGCTTCTTCTTGTAGTAAAAAATCATGAGATTTGGCCAGATGGCGTATTTTATCTAATTTTTCGTAGCGTGCCGTAACCGAAGTAATTTCTTGTGACCAAGTAATGGCTACGGTAATCAGATAAGTTTGTAGGAGTAAATGACCTAATTTTTTAGCTTTGGTGGCTAAATATTCAGAATTGTGATCGTTAGTTTCAATTAAGAGAGGAAGGCGATCGACTACTTCTAAACCATAACCTTTCAACCCAGCAATTTTACGCGGATTGTTGGTGATGAGACGAATTTTTTTAACTCCCAAATCATTGAGTATTTGCGCTCCCATACCATAGTCCCGTAAGTCCGCAGGAAAACCTAAACGCTCGTTAGCTTCTACCGTATCTAAACCCAAATCTTGTAAGGTATATGCCTTGAGTTTATTAACTAAACCAATACCCCGTCCTTCCTGCCGTAAATAGACCACTACTCCTAACTCTGCTCCTTCAATCATGTTTAAGGCAGCTTGTAGTTGCATACGACAATCACAACGAAGAGAGCCTAAAGCGTCCCCTGTCAGACATTCAGAGTGCATCCGTACCATCACAGGTTGGTCGGGAAAATCACTAAGATTCCCCTTAACTATGGCAAGATGCTCTGTATCATCTAGGGTATTACGGTAAGCATAGATTTGAAAGTTGCCAAATTGACTAGGGAAATGACAAACCGTTTCTCGATAGACAAAACGATCGTGTTGGAGGCGATAACCGATCAGATCGGCAATGCTAATTAGTTTAAGTTTATGTTTTCTAGCATACTTGAATAACTCTGGCAATCGTGCCATCGAGCCATTCGGGTTTTGAATTTCGCAAATCACCCCTGCTGGATATAAACCTGCTAATCTGGCTAAGTCTACTGATGCTTCTGTATGTCCTGCCCGTTTTAGAACTCCGCCCTTTCTTGCTCTTAAAGGAAAAATATGACCAGGACGAGCTAAATCTTCTGGTTTAGAGGCAGGATTAATAGCTACTTGAATAGTCCGAGCGCGATCGTCAGCCGAGATTCCTGTAGTTACTCCCAGATGAGTTCCTGCATCAATACTAACGGTAAATGCTGTTTGGTTGCTGTCAGTATTTTTACTCACCATCAAAGGTAGATCGAGAGCATCCAGCCTTTCTGGAGTCATTGCCAGACAAATCAACCCCCTAGCCTCTACTGCCATAAAATTGATCATATCAGGGGTGGCAAATTGGGCTGCACAAATTAAATCGCCCTCATTTTCCCGATTTTCATCATCAACAACAACAACAGCGCGACCAGACTTAATATCTGCTAGGGCAGTATCAATAGAATCAAAAGTAAATGAGTTAAATGAATTGTTTTGAGGTGTTTCCACTATATAGAACTGAATTTAGAAAAGGTACAGTGTGTATTACTCCTCTCTCTCTTTTTTCTGATTTTAGCGCGTTTGAGCCAAGCGATCGAGATAAACTCTAGACTAAATTATCAAAAGCTTACAAATTCAAGCTAAGATTACCTTTGAGAACTTTCGATTTGCTCATTAAACTGCTTAGCACTATTACTATTTTCGCTACGATTGAATAAATATAACCAACCTGCGAAACTTAGAGCCATAGCAGCAACTAAAAGGGCAGAGATCACCGCGTTTCGCATTATCTGTAATCTTCTATCTAAATCTTTAATAGAAGCTCTGAGGGGATTAATTAAAGTCATCAACTCACTACGATACTTAGATTCAAGATCTTCTGGCGTATTACGCATTTCATCTCTTTGTACCGCCCATTCTTGTAATGCTGCTCTTTGACGAGACCAATCTGCTAAAGCAGTATGTAGCTGAGAATCTAATTCGGTTTTGATATTAATTAGTTGTTTAGTTAATTGAGAATCAAGGGTACGATTTGCCTCACTAAATTGATTTTGGACATTAAAAAGTTCGCTACGTAATGATTCCCAACTTTTTTTAGTCACCTTTTCTAATTCTTGGAAGCGTTTTTCATAATTTGAGTCAATGGCTTTAGGGTTGAGATTGTTAACAGACGCTTGTACTTTTTCTAATTGCTGTTGAAATTTAGTTTCATAGGTTTGAAGCAAGTCTTCCAGTTGTCTTTGAAAAGCAGAGGTATCCTCTTCGCTGACTGGTAGAGTTGGTTTAGTCTCAAAATAGACGGAGCGAATTTTCTCGGCTAGCTCTTCTGCCGTTGTATTTTTTAATAGATAACCTTTTGCTCCTGCTCGTAGAGATTTACCCAAATACATATCATCGTCATGGGCACTCAAAAAGATTACTTTTGCTTTGGGAAACCGCTCAGATATGACCTTGGTAGCCTCTAAGCCATCCATTTTAGGCATATCAACATCCATCAAAATGATATCTGGTCTTAGTTTTTCTGCTTTAACGATCGCTTCTTCGCCATTGTGGGCAACTCCTGCAACCTCAAAGTCTTTTTCTACTTCTAACCAAGTCTTTAAAACTTCACAGAGAAGGGCTTGATCGTCTACTAGTAATATACGAATCATTGAGTAAACCTAAAGAAACAAGATAGCCAAATCCTACCTTATGTTTTACGCTGATCCTAGTTGATAATATTAAATAATTTTATTATTAACACCAAATTATAAATTAATTGTAAATTTTTCTTAGGGGATTGGCAAATAACTAATTTCTAGAGCGGGATTTATCATCCAGGGATTTTTTGCTGACTTCTAATCTCAATAAGCACCAAAGTAGACATTTTCTGATAATTTCTTATTAGGAGTAAATTTAATGACCGTAGATGCTGCTATTGCTGAAGTTTCTATTAAAGGTAATTTAGAGCAATTTTTAATTGTATTAAGTGTTTCTTTAAGTGTTGCTACTATTTCCCGTATTTTTAGCTGGTTTAGACAAATTCCTTACACCCTACTATTAGTAATTGTCGGGCTGGCACTAGCTTTTGTCGATATTCGTCTAGTTAATCTCTCTCCTGAATTAATTCTCGAAATTTTTCTGCCTCCATTATTATTTGAAGCTGCTTGGAATATTCGCTGGCGTAGCTTAAAAGACAATTTAATACCTGTTACCCTTTTTGCCGTAATTGGTGTGGTTATTTCTGTGCTTGGGGTTGCTTTTGCCTTAAGTAGTTTTACTACTCTATCTGTTGCTACTGCTTTACTGGTAGGGGCTAGTTTAGCAGCTACCGATCCCGTTTCTGTAGTGGCATTATTTAGAGAACTAGGGGCAAGCAAACGCCTAACAATAGTTATGGAAGGGGAAAGTTTATTTAACGATGGAGTGGCAGTAGTCGCTTTTCTTTTGTTAGTAGGCATTCCTTTAGGTATTGAAGAATTTTCTCTAACTACTACGCTGGTTAAATTCTTTACCTTTGTGGGAATTGGTTTGGGTGTTGGAAGCATAATTGGGTTTGGTATTTCTTATTTAACGCAAAGATTTGATTTGCCTTTAGTAGAACAATCTTTAACTTTGGTTTCTGCTTATGGAACATATTTAATCACAGAAGAATTGGGAGGTTCTGGCGTAATTGGGGTAGTTACCGTCGGGATCATTTTGGGTAACTTTGGTTCTCGTATTGGCATGAATCCTCGTACCAGATTATTAGTATCAGAATTCTGGGATTTTCTCGCCTTTTTTGTTAATTCGATCGTATTTTTATTAATTGGCGATCAAATTAATTTCACTAGTCTACTTGATAATTTAGATTTAATTATTATTGCTATTATCTCTGTCTTGGTTACGAGAGCAATTGTAATTTATGGCTTAGGAAACCTGAGCAATCTAGTTAGTAAGGTTAAGCTTAATTTCCGAGAACAAACTATTTTGTGGTGGGGAGGATTACGGGGTTCTGTTTCTATTGCTTTGGCTTTAAGTGTCCCTGTATTCTTGTCTGGTAGGCAAGAAATTATTGATACAGTATTTGGAGTTGTTCTATTTACCCTATTAGTCCAAGGGTTAACTACTCAGTGGTTTTTAGGAAAATTGGATTTGGTTGGAGATCAACCTCTCCGTCAAGAATATTCAGAATTATTAGCTCGTCGTGTTGCTCTAAAAAGAGTACTAGATTATCTAGCTAATAGCGATATTTATCAGGAAATAGATCCAGAATTTTATCGCTACCAACAAGGATTAGTCAAAGGAGAATTACAAAGTATTGAAGACAAAATTGAGAAGCTACAAAAAGATCATGATAATTTGCGATCGCTAACTATCGAACAACTAAAAGAACAACTTTTAGATATAGAAGCCGATACCTATGCAGAATTCATTCGGGCAGGAAAGTTGAATGAAAATCTCTCTCCTGTTTTACAAGAAATTATGGCAAAAGCATCAGAAAGCTAAATTATTATAAGTACTTCAGCAAAATCTAGGTGTGTACAGCAAAATACTTTTAAAATGTCAATTAAGTTTTACTATACTTGGGTGATTTTTAAGGTAGATTTAGTGTATAGTCTCCGATTATATTTTGTCTTGGGAAGTATCTATGACGAACAATGTTCCTCCTCAGCTTAACGGCAACAAAGTTTCCTCTGAAGAAACTGTATTTGCCGAATCAGGTAAATTAATCAAACTTCAACTACAGAAAGAGTCCGATCGAGATCGACAAAGCTCAAAGAAACCAAAAGTAGATTTTAAGACTCTAGCCAAGGTTTTGGCTATCTCAATTATTCCTTTGGCAGTGTTGGCAATAGAAGTAACTACTTACTACCATGCTAGTCAGTCGTCTTTCAAGCAAATTGACGACAGAGAGTCAACTGAGCCAAAACCACTAGAACTGTTAATACCTATCCTGTTAATGGGTGTTGGAGCAACAGTATCAGGTGCTTTAGCTGCACTGTGGATTAATCGTATTCTTAACTCAACCAAAACTAATAAGAAGACTACCCAGGAAGCAAAAATCAGACAGGAGTTGACAGAGCAAATACAGTTATTAACCAAGGCTGCCGAGAAAATTCGTAACGCTCTTACCCAAGAAGATATTTTTCAAATTGCTGTTCAAGAAGCCCGCAAAGCCATATCTGCCGATCGAGTATTAGTTTATAGCTTAAACGAGCAGTCTGAGGGCGAAGTGATTGCGGAATCAGTTGATTATCTCTATCCTCAAGCTTTAGGAGCAATCATAGATGACCCTTGTTTTAGTATTCATTACCTAGAAAAATATCAAAATGGTCGTGTTAAAGCTACTGATGATATTTATCAAGCTAATCTAACTGCCTGTCATATCTCTCAATTAGAACCTTTTGCCGTCAAAGCTAATTTAGTTACCCCTATTCTCAATCAAGGGAAGCTAATCGGTTTATTGATTGCCCATCATTGTGCAGCACCTCATGCTTGGCAACAATCAGAAATTGATGTAGTAACTCAAATTGCCATACAGATAGGTTTGGCTTTAGACAATATTAAGCTCTTAACTACTTCTGCCGATCTTCGACAGCAGAAAGAAACAGAAACGAGAAGAATACAATCCCTAACTAAAGCTACGGATAACATTCGTGCCTCCCTCAATCAAGAGGACATTTTTCAAACCGCCGTTGAAGAAGCTCGACAAGCCATATCTGCCGATCGAGTAGTAGTCTATAGTCTCGATGAGCAGTCTCAGGGTGAAGTAATTGCGGAATCAGTTGATGCTCGCTATCCTCAAGCTCTAGGCGCAAATATCGATGACCCCTGTTTTAATGCTTACTATTTAGAACAATATCAAAACGGTCGTGTTAAAGCTACTAATGATATTTATCAAGCTAATCTAACTGCCTGTCATATATCTCAATTAGAACCTTTTGCCGTCAAAGCTAATTTAGTTACCCCTATTCTCAATCGAGGAAAGCTAATCGGTTTATTGATTGCCCATCATTGTGCAGCACCTCATGTTTGGCAACAATCAGAAATTGATGTAATGACTCAAATTGCCACACAGATAGGTTTAACTTTAGACAATATTGAGCTTCTAACTACTTCTGCCGATCTTCGACAGCAGAAAGAAACAGAAACGAGAAGAATACAATCTTTAACTAAAGCTACGGATCACATTCGTGCTTCCCTTAATCAAGAGGATATATTGCAAACCGCCGTTCAAGAAGCCCGCAAAGCCATATCTGCCGATCGAGTAGTAGTCTATAGTCTCGATGAGCAGTCTCAGGGCAAAATGATCGCTGAATCAGTTGATTCCCGCTATCCTCAATCTTTAGGCGTAATTATCGATGATCCTTGTTTTAGTACTTTTTACCTAGAAAAATATCAAAATGGTCGCGTTAAAGCTACCAATGATATTTATCAAGCTAATTTGACTCCTTGTCATTTAGCTCAACTAGAACCTTTTGCTGTTAAAGCTAATTTAGTTGTTCCTATTCTTACCAAAGGCAAAATAATCGGCTTACTCATTGCCCACCATTGTTCAGCGCCCCACGTTTGGCAGCAATCAGAAATTGATGTGATGACTCAAATTGCCAAACAAATTGGCTTTGCTATTGATAACGTAAGTTTATTAAGCGAAGTATCTCAGCTATCTCAAACCTTTCTGAAACAACTTCCCTCCGTAACTAATTTTGCCCAAGCTGCGATCGCTAATGCTAGACAAGCTCAAATTCAAGTCCAGCAAACCAGTCAAACTATCAAATCTGGCTCTGAAGTTGCTAGCCAAACTGTGTACGATTTCTCCAATATTCAAGGAGATCTCGATCAAACCATCACGAGGATCGGACATTTAGCTCAATCCTCCCAAAAAATATCTCAATTAGTCAACTTTATCGATCATTTAGCAACACAGATTAATCTTCAAGGGATGAATATGCTTATTCAAGCAAGTAAAACAGACGATATTTCTCACAATCCTGCTGCTTCTCCTTTGTCTCAAACTATGGAATCTTTAAGAGGAGATCTAGCAGAGGCAAAAGCAGAAATTCAATCCTTTGTCGGCAAAATAGAAACAGAAGTTCAAGACTTAAGTACTGCCATCAAATCTAGAACAGAAAAGGTGGTTAAAGGTACTGATTTAGCAGAAAAGACTCGACAAAAGCTCGATCAAATCGATACTGTTACCAGTCAAATGAATGTCCTCTTGAGCAATATTATTAGTGCTGCGGAAAAAGTTCAAACCTCTACCTCTGCTAGTCAGGCAATGCTGGGAACTAAAAGTCTTGTGCCTCAAAATTCAGAGCAATCTCAAGTATTCTCTAATTCCTTAAATCAGTTAATGGAAGCTAGTTTAAGTTATCCGCAGAATAAAGATATCCACTCTGAAGATATTCAAGAGAATAGGGAATAGCTAATAGGTTTGAGTGAAGTACTCACAATCTTCCTCCGCACCTCTGCACCTTTACTTAATTCCTACTCTCTAATCTCCTTAGAGCATTAATGGGGGCATCCCAATTTGGTTTAAGAGAAATAGCCCTTTCGTAAGACCTAATTGCTTCTCGATTTTGTTGCAAACTCTCTTCGACTAGACCTTTGCCAAACCATGCTTCGTAAGAATTACGATTTACTTCAATTGCTCTTTCATAAGATTCTAGGGCATCATAATACAGTTTCTCAGATTTTTGAGCATTACCTAGTCCAATTAGAGCAGGAATATAGTCTTCTTTAACTTTGATGGCTTGCTGATAAGCTTCAATAGCTTGTTGATATTCTCCTTGTTTAAAGTAAAGTTTGCCTAGGTTATTCCAAGGTACAAAACTTTTTTCTTCATTCAATTGAATAGCTTGTCCAAAGTTAGCTTTGGCTTGATTAGGTTGATTCATCTCCATATAAGCCTCACCTCGATTATTCCAGGCTTCAAAGAATTCTGGTTTTAGTTGAATTGCTCGATCGTAGGCTTCTACCGCTTGTTGATATTCTTGTAATCCTTCTAAAGCTAAACCTTTACAGTTCCAAAAATAAAAACTTTGATGAACTTCTAAGCCTCGTTGGCAAGTTGCTAACATTTCGTCATAACGTTTAAGATGACTTAAGGCAGTTGCTTTTCTCAGCCATGCTATCTGAAAATGTTTGCTGTTTTCCCCAACTTTTTGAAAACCTTGGTTATAGTATTGAATGGCTTTTTCGTACTGTCTAGATTCTAATTGAGCATCAGCCTGAGCAAATAAAACTATTGCTTCGTATTGTAGCCACAGATATCTACCAAAAACTAAAGCTATAGAACCTAACGCTGTTACAGCTATCATAACTGCGTATTTGGTATACCAAGGTCTCAATTTTGAGGGGTTGCGGATTTTCTTTAAGTCTCTTAAAACTTGAGAGGCGGATTGGTAACGTTGTCGTAAATCCAATTTGACCATGCGGTCGATGATAGCCTTTAACTGTGGGCTAACCCTAGCTTTATTTTGCCAAATAACTTCTCCTGTCTGGTTATTCTGCTCTAGATATTTCGGTGCAATTCCCGTTAAGGCATATATGGCAGTCATGCCCAAAGAATATAAATCACTTGCTGCTACAGGTCTTTGCGCAATTTGTTCAGGGGGAAAATATCCGCTCTGACTATCGGGAATAATATTAGCAGCTTCAGCGATCGCGCCAAAATTGACCAGAGATATATTTTCATTGTTTTGACCTCTGATCAAACTAGAAGGCTGAATATTTTGATGAATAATTTTTTGTTTATGGACAGAAATTAAAATTTTAGTTGTATCTTTTAAAAAGGCAATTACTTCTTCTTCATTCAAGCTTATTTCTCGATTAATTATCTGTTGTAAATCTTCTCCGTCCACAAACTCTTGGACAATATATAAATTTTTTCGATCAACAAAATATTCGAGAATTTTTGGTATATACTCAAGTTTATTCAGTTTCGCTAACTCTGCTATGATTAGTTTCAATCTAGCTTCTGCTGTTTCTACACTGACAGCTTGATTATTTTCTAGAGTTAAAATTTTTAAAACGTATAAGGGCTGTTGTTCATGTTTTAAATTTTTGACAACATAAGTACAAATTCCTTGTTCTCCACCTAAATATCTAATAATTTGATACTCTTCCTGAATGGTAGTCCCTATTCTTAGCAAAGGCTTGAGGTCTTGCAGCACTTCCGTTGCCGAGCCGTAACGCTCCAAAGATTGAGGATTAATCATCTTTTTGATTACTCGTACTAACTGGTTAGATACGGAAACTAGATTAGTCCAGGTAGTAGTATCCTCTGTGGATGTTTGCTCCCATTCTATGGGCGATCGACCAGTTAAGGCAAAAATAGCAGTTTTACCCAAAGCATATATATCGCTACTATATACTGGTCTACCATGATTTTGCTCTGGAGACATATAGCCAGGAGTGCCAATAACTTGTGTTTGATCGCGAGCAGGATCTAGCACAAAAGTACCAATCTCTTTGACTGCACCAAAATCAATTAAAACAATCTTGTTATCTATCTTGCGTCTAATTAAATTAGATGGTTTGATGTCGCGATGGATAACTCCCTGACGATGAACAAAGTCGAGAATCTCCAGTACATCACAAAGGAAATAAATCAATTCTTCTTCTTTTAAAACCTGCCGATTTACTTCCTGCTCAAATTCTTCTCCCTCAATAAATTCTTGAACCAGATAAAATTGCTTCTTTTCTTCAAAATGAGCCAGTAGTTGAGGAATTTGCTGATGATTACCTAACCATTGCAACACTGTTGCTTCGGTAGCAAATCTTGCTTTGGCATTTTCCCAAATAGCTGGACTGTTAAATCTTGGTTGTAGTTGTTTAACTACATAAATTGTTCCTTCTGATGCTATATCCACAGCTAAATAAGTAGTGGAAAAACCGCCACTACCTAATTCTTTAACTATGCGATATTGCCCGCCAACTATTTCTCCAGAATTGAGTATTTTGTATCCATAGTCAACTTTCTGGTCTGGAGTATATTCTTGGGAACTAGAAATTGGTATAGTGTAGTCTGGATCTGACATATCCTATCTTGAATCAAGATTTTTAAATTTTAGCGAAGATCAACTCCAAGTTATTTGCCAAGTTTAAATACGTTACCAAAAATCCTTGAGAATTAAGTCATAACCCATGCAACAAAAGTGCGATTGAGAAAATTAGGAATAAAAAAGCTTTACTAATTTTATTAATCAAAAGGGACAAATTTAAGATAACATCTTCAATATTCAACTATTGTATAATCCTAGTCTGTCAACTCTTCAAACTTACGGAAATTAAAATGCAGTTTTTTCGTCAATATATTAGTCCCCTATTAATATTCTTAATCTTCCTGCTGGCTTTAGTAGCAGTAAGTGCTCGCATTTTCTTACCTTCAGACATGGTAGCCCCTGCTCCTATTTCTGTCGAAAATTCAAGTTCGTATCTACCCCAGCCCTTTGTCTAACTGTAAGTTAAATTAGCTGCTGCCTAATCAACCTAAATTTTACCCTAGTAGGAGTCTTTTTGATTTACTCCCGTTTTTAAGCCAAATTTCAATGTTTACGATGCAAAAATTGGATTGTAAATGTTAATTTTAAACATGTGGGAGTAAAAATTAATTAAATAGATTTTAGTCGATTTTGAAGAATATTTGGGTATAAGAACTGGATGAATAATAATGCACAGATGGACTATCAGTTAAAAATGGGCACAACTAAAGATAGATCTCTGTTAAGTAAATTTATGTACTTAACTTATCAAGAACTATTTCCTCAGCAAACTGATTTTTCCCATTTGACAGAAACAGTAAACAAATATTTTTCAACTCTTACTCCTGTCTGGTTTGTAGATAGAGAAGAACACCAAGAATCGGTCGATTTAACTGTTGCTTGCTTATGGATGGGAAACGCCATAGATCAAGTGACAGGAGAGCGGTATGCACATATTTTTTTGATATTCGTTTTGCCAGAGTATAGAAAACAAGGAATAGGCACTAAGCTAATCTCCGTCGCCGAGAATTGGGCAAAAGCTAGAGGCGATCGACAAATAGGACTACAAGTATTTACTAAAAACAAGCCAGCCCTAAATTTATATCATCATCTAGGTTTTCAAACTCAGTCTATATCAATGATTAAACCTTTATTCGCAATTCCCAATTCTCCAGCCCAAACATTTGAGAAATTTCCGAAGATAAGATAACTTATTCAATTATGCAAGATGATGAATTAATTTTATTGGATACGGACGAGGAACTAAGCAGTCCTCTAGATCGGCTAGAGCCTGTAGAGTCAGAATCAGCTATTCCTCCCCCTGATATAGAACAAATGCTGGTGCTGCTGTCTGATCCAGAAGCATCTCAGAGAATGCTGGCAGCAAGAGTTTTTTGTGAATTAGAAGAATCTCGCTCCATACCTCTGTTGATCCAACTCCTTAAAGATGAGTGTCCCCTGGTGAGAGTCAGTGCCAGCTATGCTTTAGGACGCAACACTAGTTCTGAAGCGGTAGAACCCTTGATTGAATTACTTAAATATGATTGGAATGGCTATGTTAGAAAAGGAGTGGTTTGGGCTTTGGGGAATAGTGGCGATCGCCGAGCCTTACAACCGTTGATTAATGCTTTAAAAACAGATATTTCTGCTGTACGTCTTTGGGCTGCTAGCAGTGTAGCTCAAATCGCCAAACTAAATTATGAAGATGTTATTATTGCTATCCCTCCTCTGATTGAAGGTTTAAGAAGAGATCCTATTGCTGCGGTACGTAGCAACTGTGCTTGGTCGATCGGTCAGTTATGTCGAGAATTACCCTCTAATGTGGTTTATGCGACGGCGATCGATTCTCTGATAGAATCTTTAGTAGAAGATGAAGACCTTGGTGTTAAAGACGATGCTAGAGTCGCTATTCTCAAAGTAGGCGATCCTAGAGGCTTACAAATGATCGAAGAATTAGAATTTGAAGGATTAATTTAAACTAGCTATTAGCTAAAAAATACTGGATGACAAAACCTTTAATTATTGGTGTAAGTGGTGCTTCTGGCTTAATTTATGCTGTACGCGCCCTCAAATTTTTGCTGGAAGCAGATTATGCGATCGAATTAGTCGCTTCTCGTGCTAGTCATATGGTATGGCAAGCAGAACAAAATACTCGTATGCCTACTGAACCAGATCGACAAGAAAATTTCTGGAGAGAACAAGCAGGAGTATTAGATAAAGGTAAACTATTTTGTCACCATTGGGGAGATGTTGGTGCCAATATTGCTAGTGGCTCATTTCGCACTGAGGGTATGATTATTATTCCCTGTAGTATGAGTACTGTAGCTAAAATTACTGCTGGGTTAAGTTCCGATTTGTTGGAAAGGGCAGCAGACGTACAAATTAAAGAAGGTCGTCCTTTAGTTGTTGTACCTAGAGAAACCCCCTTCAGTTTGATTCATTTGCGTAATTTAACTTCTTTAGCAGAAACAGGTGTTAGAATTGTGCCTGCTATTCCCGCTTGGTATCACAATCCTCAAACAGTTGAAGATTTGGTTGATTTCGTAGTTGCTCGTGTTTTAGATCAACTAGATATCGATTGTGTGCCTTTAAATCGCTGGGAAGGATATTAGAGACAAGGAAATTTCTAAATTACGCTATCGAAATTCAAAATGAATACCCCCAGCCACTATATTCTCAATCTGGCATTACTTGGTAAAAGCATTGCCCCAAACGATAATATAGCCATCACCGTTGGTGCAATTTTGCCAGATATACCGATTTTCTTATTTTATTTAGTTGCCAAATTTATTTACAAATTACCAGAATCCAAAATTTGGTCAGAAGCTTACTATCAGACTGTTTGGCAAAATATTATTGCTCTTTCTCATTCAATTCCTGTAGCGTTAATTGGGTTGATTATTTTTATTTATCTTGACTGGCAAACTGGTGTGGTATTCTGTGTAAGTATAATTTGCCACTGTTTACTCGATTTACCAGTGCATCATGATGACGCTCATCGTCATTTTTTTCCCTTAAGTAATTATCGTTTTATCAGCCCATTTTCTTATTGGGATATCAATCATTATGGGCGAGTTGTGGCAGCGATCGAACTTTTGCTAGTATTAATAGCTAATCCTTTGGTACTAGGACTACTCAATTCACCTATCACCAAAGGAATTGTTATTGCTATTGACTTAATCTATTTATTTGGCTACTTCCGTTTTTATTTGTTGACTTAAAGGCAAGGAAATATCATCTTACACACTCTTTTAACATCCTTTTACTAGAACAAGAGTCACTAGTTCAGACAAGCAAATTTGGCGGAAGAGTGCTAATTACTAACTTATTTTTATTTTTAGCTTATATTGGAAGCGAACACAGCTACCGCGATTGTTCCTCCAATTACTAAAGCACCCAATGTACCAAAAATAAGATAATTCCGTTTCTCTGCTTTAGTTGGTGGTTCTGCTGTGTACATTTTTGGTTCGGCTGCGAAGTTGTTTAGCCTTCCCCCTTCTTCTGTTGTATATGGCATATATTAAAACCTCTTATGTGATTATAAATTTACAAATTGTGATTAATTTTAATTTGCGCTTGTTAAAAGCATACAACAAAACTTAACATTTATGACAGTGATAACTTATTTAGAACCAATTTCTAGCTTTAATTTTGGTTCGTCAGAAGTCACAGAGATTTCTTCATAACTAAGTTTAAGCAAAACATTGGGCTGGATGGCTGTAGAGGCAGAAACTACCATGCCATTGCCTTGAGATCCAAAACCATAGCCTAAATCCAATGTCCAGCGATATTTATTTTTGTCTAATTTTTTGCCTGAGTTTACTCTCCAACCCCAAATATTTAAATGTTCTTCGCTGTGTTTAAGTTCACGAGTTGCATATTTGAAGAAGAGAGAACACTGAAAACCTACATCTTGAGAAGAGAGAAAAGCATAACTTAATTCAGAATTAGTTTTGAGAGGCTTGTTGGTATGCTTTAGCTGAAAATTACCAAACTTAGAATTTATATTCCATTGCAAATTATCATTATTGTCTAAATTGGCACTAGCAGCAAAAGAAAAGTAATCAATTTTAAAGGCAACTTTAACTCCTGCATTCAGAGATTCTTTTTCCGTATTGCCTTTGGCAGTCAACGTTAAGCCAGAAATAATTCCCCAATTTAAATCAAATTTCTGTTCGGCATCCTTACTGTGAAAATTAAAGACAAAATTTTGGGCAGGTTGAAAACGAACATGAGAGTGAAATTCTAAACCTTGATCTCTACTCAGTAGAGAAAAAGTTGTTTTGAGCGGAATATCTTTGGGCTGAAAAGATATTTCACTAAACCCTAGTAGAAAGCTGTCGTAGACAAAACCCATTCCTAGAGTAATATCTTGTGATACACCACTATGAAAAGCAACACCACCACGAAAATCTTTAAACTCTCCCAATAAGTTGTCTTTTTGGACTAAATTTTTACCGCCCCCACCAGAAACCGTTAAAGTAGATCTTCCTGCTGGTAAAATTGGATAAGGATTATTTTTTTCTAGTTGAAGTTTTACAGGTTGAGTCTCGTTTTTTCCCCATTGTTCAACAGTAGTTAAACCCCAGTATTTACCGTTACTGCTTGGCCAAAAAGTAGGATGGAAACCCAAAATCAAGTTTGTGTCTTCCTGTTGGTGGGAGAAAGGTTTTTTTCCTAAAGACAAATTATGTTGTTTTACGAGCTCAAGATTAGAAGATAAACTATTATCACTAAATAGCCAATTATCTAAATTAATTACATTATTAAGATAATCGGTATTCTCGATCGCTAGAAAAAAGTCTTGATTTTTTTCTTCAAAAGTAAAATCTAAAGGAGTAATTGGTAGCAAATTATTTTGCAGTACCTTTGAGGATAAAAATACTGGTTGCTCTGAAAGTTGTTGGTTTTGAATGGCAGGACTACCTTGCGCTGGGCGATCGATCGCAAGAAAGCAGATAAAACTGCCTAAAAGCAAATCTGCTACAATGGCTTTCATTGATTTGGAGGGGAGTAGAGAGAGTAAAAGATAAATTATGACTAAATTAGACTGGTAGGAATAACCTTTATACAGATCTTGATGAAGATCGACTTAATATTTACTAAGTAAATACTCGGTAAATGTAAGATGTCTTTATTTATACTTAATCTGAATTATCCTTAAGTCAAAAGTAGTAGGTTTTTTCTTATGTTTATTTTATTGTCTACTTTTTGAAAATAGCAAGCATAAAAATCACATCAAGATTAGTTTTGATAAGTTAAAGATCTGATAAATAAAACTTTAACCTCGATTGAAAATTATGAAAAAATTTCTATCTGTTTCTAAAACCATCTCTGTTGTTTACAATTATTCAAAATATTTTCTGAACAATAAATCAATTAATTATGCCCTTACTCTACTGTTAAGTATGAGTATGTTAAACATTATGAGCAGTATAACTAAAGCTCAAACTGGAGAAAATCCACCTCAAGAATTAGTTGAAGCAATCACAGAGATAGAAAAAGCTGCTAATGAGAGAAATTTAGACAAGTTATTAGAATACTATAGTGAGGATTTTACCAATACTGATGGTTTGACTCATACTTCTCTTTCGGAAGCATTAAACCAAATGTGGAGTAATTATGCTCAACTACGCTACACTACCGAAATAGAATCCTGGGAACAAGTAGGAGAGCAACAAGTTGCTAATACCGTAACTTATATTCGCGGTACTCAGAGGAATAAAGGTAGAGTATCTCGTTTAAATTCAACTTTGCGCTCGCGTCAATATTTCCAAAACCAACAGTTAGTTCATCAGGAGATAATCTCTGAAAAAACTCAGTTAACTTCTGGTCTTAATCCACCAAAAGTCAATGTCATCATACCAGAGCAGGTTAAGGTTGGTGAAAAATATAATTTTGATGTTATTGCCACAGAACCTCTAGAAGATAAGCTACTGTTAGGTGCTGTGATTGAAGAAAGAACGGGTAGCGATCGCTATATTAATCCTACTACTTTAGAATTAGAGCCTCTACCAGCAGGAGGAATTTATAAATTGGTAACAGCACCGCGTCTTGCAGATAATCATTGGCTATCAGCTATTTTAGTAAGGGGAGACGGTATTACTATGGTGACGAGGCGAGTCAATATTAGTAGATAAGCGGTAGTTCCAATACTGTTCGGTTAATAAGGTTGTCTTTTGAGGCAGAGAGAGGGAAGACAAGGAAGATAAAGGAGAAATTGCTGCCTACAATCCCTAATTTCATTAAGTTTTCAGGCTTATCCGCACAGTATTGGCAGTAGTTCAATATTTATCCCATAATCGACTTTGGTGCAACCAATTAACCCGCATTTTTCATGGGGGGATATTATTGGATTGTAAAATTTTATTAACAACTAGTAATTATGAAGAGAATGACCCGGATTTCACGCCTATCATAAGCATCCCGTATTGCTGCTACCTTCCGGTCCTGACAAGGTTTGGGCGTTGAGATCGCATGAGTCCGAGTCATAAATAGGATAACACATTTTTGCCATAAGTTTAAGGTACAATCTCGGTGACAACTCGATTTTGTTGATTATTACTAGTCACAACTACACTATTATCTTGTAATTTGCCGATGGCTTTATCTCCTGTCAAGTTTAATGGGGGATTAGCTTGTTGATAGATAACATTACCTGTTGCTTCAACTTGTTCTGTAGGGATATCCCAAATCAAATTCTGGGCATATAATTGCGATTGATTACGATTATTAATGCCTTTAATGCCTTTATCCAGAGTGGCAATTTGCTGATTTAAATCTATTGTGCCTTGATTGCCAATAATATCTAACTGATTCTCTAAATCTATAATGTGAATTGGTTGATTTGAAGTAGCAACACGAGTTTGATAGTTCCACTCAACAAAATTAGTAGCGATATGCAAAGAAGGGTCTAGGGAGCGCATTTCTACGTCTTGTTGTAGATATAAGATATTTTGTTGTAAGTCTACTTCACCCTGATTAGCAACAACGCGATCGCTAATAGTATCATCTTGATAACGGACAATTTCTAGAGGTCGAGTGCCGATAACTTTTTGTTGGGGTATCAACCACAGGAGGTGGTCTGTTTTTAATCTTATAGAAGGCTGAAGAGTATTAGCAACGATATTCCCTTCCAACTCTAAACTTTGTACATCAATTAAATATTTTCCCCTGTCAGCTTCAATTTCTAAATTATCATTGGAACCTCTAATTCTTTTATGAACAAGCAAAATGTGTTCAGATGGTCGCCATTCTGCTTCTTCACTCCTAACAACAGCTTGATTTCGAGAATCGGTTACTACAATTTGACCTTGGAGCAAGATCACTAACCCATTTTCTTTTATTTCCCCTTTATTACTGCTTAATTGCAGAATTACTTGCCCATCTTCCAGTAAATTAGCAGTAACTTGTTCTAACTTTGCTGTTTGTCTATCTTGACTATAAACTGTCTTACGAGATTTAACTTTCCAGAGGATATTACCTTGAGTATTAGATTGTTCTAGAATGGCGTTTTCGAGGGTAAATTGCGTTTCTAATCGCTCTAAGTTATCATTATCGCTTGATGGTTGCTCTTCTACTGAAGCAGGTTGACAAGCAGCCATACTCCATAGCAAGACACAAAAGAATAAACCTTTGGCAACTGAGTGAGAAAGTAAAACTGAATTAGAGAAAACAGCCTTTTTCCTAACTTTTTTTACCAAAGGTAGTACCTTGCTAGTCATAAATTGCTTCGATTTCATCTTGGATGCTCAGCGTCCAAAATGCCAAAACTGGAAAAACTCCGATAGGGATCGTTAGTTCGAGTTGTTTTTTGAATATCTTCTTTAATTTGGTCAAGGTCAATATAGCGATCGGCCACATTAATTAAGCTATCACTAGTCATAGAGCGGAGGCTAACTACTTCTACTCTAGCACCGCGATAACTAATTGCATCAACAGCATAGGCTAGATCTCCATCACCACTAACCAGAATAGCAGTATCATAAGCTCCTACCAATGCCATCATATCCACAGCAATTTCTACATCTAAATTAGCTTTTTTCGAGCCATCGGGTAGTTGCACCAAATCTTTAGCTATTACCCTGTACCCATTACGGCGCATCCAGAGTAAAAATCCTTGCTGTTTTTCGTTAGTTCGATCGACACCAGTGTAAAAGAAAGAACGGAGTAAACGCGATCCCCCTGTTAAGCGAGACAGTAGTTTGCTATAGTCGATTTCGATACCCAACTGTAGTGCTGCATAGAACAGATTAGAGCCATCAATAAAGATAGCAACTCTTCCTCTATTTTCTAATATTTGCTCCGGGGTAAAAATCGGATCGCTTTCAAAATTATCTAACATTTTTTATGCCTCTTTTTATATGAAAAAGTGTTTTTTTGTTTTAAGTACCTCCCTGGCTATGTTTACCTTCTTAATAATTGATTACTTTTTATTAAAGATTCAGTTTTCTGACGGTAATTCTAGCTTGGAGAAGATGGGACGAGCCTTGCCCAGATTTTGATTGGCAGTTAGTTTGCCATATTGGGAATGTTGCTTAAACAAAGCAGATTCTAAATTTTGTGTTTTATTATTAAAATCAACAGAAAATCCTAATTGTTGATAGATGTCACTGCTCAAACCAGGAATAATAGGAGACAATAGGTAAGCTGATAGTCTAACCGATTCTAGAACAGCATACAATATCTGTTTTACTTCACTTTCTCGATTTTGTTTGAACAAAGACCATGGTGCGCTTTCATCAACGTACTTATTACTAGCTCTGACTAACGTAAAGATTTCTTCACAAGCTTGGCTAAATTGTAAGTTATCGTAAGCTAAGGCAACGCGATCGCTCAAACCATCACCAATTTTTTTGAGGGGATGTTCTCGATCTAAATCTGCTGCGGTAAGCTGAGGACCATTACCCTGACAGTATTTTTTGAGCATACCCAAGGTACGGTTGAGCAAGTTGCCGAGATCGTTAGCTAAATCTGCATTGAGAATATTAATGAAGCGAGTTTCATTAAAATCTCCGTCCTTACCAAATTCAATTGCTTTGAGAAAGTAATAGCGAACAGCATCTGAACCATATTTATCAACTAAGGCAAAAGGATCGATCGTATTGCCTAAAGTTTTACCCATTTTTCTGCCATCTTTAGTCAGGAAACCATGACCAAAAACTCTGCCTGGCAATGGCAATTCCGCAGACATTAACATTGCCGGCCAATACACTGCATGAAAACGCAAAATGTCTTTGCCAATTAGATGCAAATTAATTGGCCACCATTTAGATACAGCATTAGCCAAAGTTGGTTCTTGTTCTGGTTCTAATAAAGCAGTTACATAACCAAGTAAAGCATCAAACCAAACATAAATTGTATGCTTGGGATCATGAGGAACAGTAAAACCCCAGTCTAAATTAACACGAGAAATGGAGAAATCTTTTAATCCTTGTTTAACAAAATTAAGGACTTCATTTCGGCGAGTTTCTGGTTGAATGAAATCTGGTTTTTCTCGATAAAGATCTTCTAGTTGCTGTTGATATTTAGATAGTTTAAAAAAGTAATTTTCTTCGTCTCTCCACTCAGCTTTTTTATTAGGATGAAGAGGACAGCAGCCATCTTCTAGCAGTTCTCGTTCTTCTTTGAATTCTTCACAAGAAACACAGTACCAACCCTGCTGTTGGTCTAAGTAGATATCTCCTTTATCCCATACTCTTTGATAAAATTCTCTCACTATTGGTTCATGATTAGCTGCATTAGTACGACTAAAGCGATCGTATTGAATATTGAGCTTATCCCAAAGAGACTTAAAACTTGGGACAATGCTATCGCAGAAAGATTGCGGATCTAATCCTTTTTCTTCTGCCGTACGTTGAATTTTTTGACCGTGTTCGTCTACACCCGTAATAAACAAAACTGGTTTACCCTGCAAACGCTGAAAACGAGCGATCGCATCCGCTACCATAGTGGGATAGGCACTACCAATATGAGGAATATCATTAACATAGTAAAGGGGAGTAGTTAAAGCAAATTGATTTTTATTATGTTCGTGAGTGTTCATCTAATAATAGTACAAAAACATTATTCGATTTCAATCGATCCTAGTTTCTTTTGCTAGTAACGCTGACTAATTATTTTAGTTGCTAGCAGACTAAGTGCAAGCAAACTTTCTGGTTTTGGTGGGTTATTTAGCGTGTTTAGCAGAGAGATGGTGAACAGTTCTTGAAGTAGGTTGACAACGAGTTCCGCGTCCGTCCTTTGTAAGCACCACCGACTTGAATGGTACGAACTCTTGAGGAGATCGTATCGCTTTCATGACAGGTTATTTTGCACCTGATTAGTTTTTATTACCCACTAATAGTATTAATCATCACTACAGTGACCGATCTGATGACGGAAAATACTTAATACTTTGTTGATTTCTGTAACAAACTTTGTACAAGTAGCAACTTTCTTTCATTACAGGAGTTCCTGTTTTTGCTAGTGTAGAGATAGGAGGGCGAGCACTTTATGTGCTTGATTTGGGCTTCCTGAATTTCAAATACTATGAAACGATTTGGCATTGCCAAACGCCTACAGGCAATGTCTTTGACAATATTCTTTGGCTTCTCTCTCTAACCAAACCATTTTTTGCTGCCATCTTTCTACTTTATATCTTCGCTTTTGTAAGTTTTGTGGAGATGGTTTGGGTAATCCTGTTTGTCGATTGTATCTCCGATGTCGATCGGATAAGCCTTTGAAATACTGGATATTTTCATTAGGAAAAATATTTTTGGTTCTCAGTAATTGTTCGCAAAAATACTGCCAGCAAAACTCATGATCGTGAATATTGCGATCGAGGCAACGAAGACGCTTAACTGATAATTGAGAGTGAAAAAGTTTTTGTTCAATCTCAGGGTCTTTTCTAATAATAGAGGTTTCACTACCATCACCACGAAAAAACTCGATTACAAACCAATCACCAAAATCAAAAATACATACTTCTGTGGGATCGCTGCCATCATTTAGTAAAATACTTATATCTTGATTACTAAGATAATTACCTAAAATATTGACTGAACTTTCAGGTAATAAAATCCGAATTCGTTCAAAGTGATCGCTATAATTAGACCAAAATTTGCTACGACTTCTCAATCGATTATGCTCAAAATCTTGTAAATGTAGTCGTTCTAAAATCAGACTCACTAGTTTTTGGAAATCTTGATAACTTACTGCACCAATCCACTTTCGCATTGCTGCTTTTGCTTCTGAAGAAAGTTCACTCCAACGGGAATTTGGTAAAGAAGAACCATAATGTTGATGTAACCAATTAATTAATTCTGGACGTTCTGCACCAAGTTTAGGATCACTTTCAATAAGTAGATATTCTACAGCTTTTACTTGCTGTTCTTGATTCATTTCTTCAAAGCATCTTAACAGCCAATCAATTTGTTCATCATTACGAGAAGTAATTTGAGAAAATTGAGAAACAACAACAGTTAGGCATTTTTCAATGATAGGAATTTTGCTGGGAAGCTGATGTTGAAAAAAAAGTTCGCGAGGGGTTAGTAGCTCTTGCCAACAGAGTTCTATTAATTGAACTTTGGGGTTTTGTGCTTGAAAAGCTTTGATTATGGCTAATCTTTTTCTATCGATCGAATCTTGAGGGGAAAAAATAGAGTAGCTTTTTGCTAAAGATGAAGCTAAAACGTTTCTGCCACTAAGATCGAGAACTAAATTCCAGAATAATTTTTGTTTTAACCAAGAATTATTTCCTGCTGCTTTCCAAATTGCTTCAGATGTGGGTTTAATTCTATTAGGATGTTTAATATCCCATTTTTCTTTATTGTAAAGACAGTGTATCCACTCCAAGATAGTAATCTTTTCAATTTGACCACTTTCTATGTCTCGAATAATTTCATCTAAATTAGAGCGCGAAACAGTTTGTTTTTTAGGTATATCTACGGATAAAAAGGGGGTTTTTAAACCAGTATTTTGCTCTTTTCCTGCTAACTTTACTAAAGCTTGGGCATTAACTGTTGGCAATGGCGGTAAGTGTATTCTACGAAATTGAATATTCATTTAGTAACAGATTTTTCTACAGTATTAGCTCTTTTGAGTAATTCACCAAAGTCTTCTCTTCGGAACTGGAAACGGAAAACCACTTTGCGATCAATTGGATTATCTTTACTCTTGTCTGCATCTATTTCACCTCTGCCAGAAGCTAATATTTTTTGTTTAAACTGTTGTTTGGTATCAAAATTTACTTGTTGAGAAAAGATATAATTCGATACAGATAAAGCCCGTCTAAGGCTTAAGTCCATGTTAGCTTTATCTGAACCTTTAGAACTAGTATGACCTTCAATGACAACACGAGTAATCTGATTTTCAAAAACTGTGTCAGAGAAAATAACATCACTATATATAGGAATAAATTGTTTAAGAAATTGTTTTCCTACGGGTTTTAATTTCGCACTTCCTTCATCAAATAGAATGCGATCTCCTATTTTTACGTCTCCTGTTTTCGGATCGATCTCCACAATTCCCTGACCAAATTTACCCTCAATTGCACTAATTATTCTTAAAGGTAATTGATCGATCACTTTTTTGTACGTTTCTAGTTCTTTTTCTAATCTTTGCGCTCTAATTATTTCCTGCTGAAGCTGAACCTGTACTACAATAAATAGCAAAGCAAAAAACATTAATAACCCAGACATTAAGTCACTTATGGATAACCAAATACCTGCGTTATCTTCCTCAACTTCTGTATCTGGTTCAAAGTGTTCAAAAGCGTTCATGATTATTTACTCCTGTTATTTCCAGCAAAAATTAAATCGTTATCATTACTACTATGTTTGAATTCGTGAGTAGCAGAAACTAATAATTCAGCAGCACTCATCAAACCATGAGAAGTTTCGTTTAACTTATTACAAATATCAGCAGCAGCTTTATCTACATCTTGTACACTCTTGCTATAAGTTTCGTTGGCTTGTTTTAAGTAGTCAGTTAGCTGTTCATTACCAATATTTAGAGCGTCATTAAAGCGATCGATCATAGTGCTATATTGTTTAGTCACTTGGTTAGCACTTTGACCAATTTCGCGGAAAAATGCTTGTTGTTCGGCAAGACGCTGGCTATCACTTAAACCAATAGCACTAGCTAAATTACTAGTTACTTTAACTGTCTGCTGAATTTTATCCATGCTTTGTTCTATCTGCTGAATAAGTTTTTCTCTTCTCTCTACATCTTCTTTAAAGATAGTACGCTGCTGTTCCATACCTTGAATACTTTGTTCTACAGCACGATTGATTTCTGAAGCTACATCTTCTAAAACACCTTTAGTATCTGTTTGAAATTCTCCTAAAATATTTCTTAATTCAATAGTAAATTCCTGTAATTTAATTAAGGTATCTTGTTGAAAGCTTTGAATAGTAGTTACCGCACCTGCTAAACTTTGACTAATACCGCCTAGTTCATTTTTTAAATTCGTTACTGCTGCTGATGCTTCTTTCGTTAATGCTGCACTTTGATCTAATCTAGTGACTACGGGTTCAATTAATTCAGTGCGTAATTGTTTTACTAAACTTTCTACAGTTTTTCCTTGACTTTCTTGAAGCTCTCTAAGTTGTTTTAATTCCCAAACTAAAGGGCTATCTGGTGAGGCGATCGCACTTTTAATAGCATTAGCAATTACATCAGCATTTAAACCTGATAAATTATTAGCAACAGTTTGAAGTGTTTTAGCAACTTCTAGATTTCCTTCATTATCTAGACGAGATAAAAGATGAGCAGGATTTTCTAGAAAAGCAATATCGTTTAGTTTTTTACGCAAACTATTGCGAAATCTAGTACGCTGCTGTGCTCCTAAAGATAAGAATATAATAAAAGTAATGGCAGCACCCAAGCCAAATAAAGAAGTAGAAAACGATGTTTTCATTCCCATTAATAATTTTTGACTAGCTGCTATTAGTTGTTGAGTTTCACTAATATTTCCCAAATCTACTCCTTGTAAACCCAAGAAAATACCAGTAAAAGTTCCCAAAATACCGATTGCGGTTAATAAAGCGGGAGCAAAACTAACAGGACTTCGAGGTACTGGTTTTCCTAAAATAGAAGGATAAGAAAGTAAAATAAAATCACCATTCTGATCTTGTTCTAATTTAAAAGCTGATGGCTGAAATTCTCCTTTAAGATGTTGAGAAAACCATTTAATTATTTCTGACTCTTGATTGGCTACTTTAATATAGTCACGATTATCTATTTTGCATTTGTTTAATTCTGCGATCGCTTTTTTAGCGATCTTACAATCTTTTTTCTGATAAGTATTGATAGATATCGTTTCGACAATACCAATACTAAATGCAAAAATAAAAATCACTAAATAAAATATATTATTAATCATTAGTTACTACCTTATTTGAAATTTGAAATTAGCTTTTGATAAATACTTCTAATTCTTGTGACGATAAATTTTCTTGTGCGACTCTAACTGGTAAATGTGCAGCATCTCTCCAACTTCCAATAGCTTTTACAAGCTGCAAACCATAAAGAGTTTCATCACTTTCTGCTTGAGTATCTTCTATGAGAAAAACCCACTCTGGCGCATAATTACGCAAAAGTTGAATTTGTAAACGAGTTTTTAAATCTCTCAGTGAATTTACTAATGGTGAAGCAGTTTCCTCAAATAAATCTTTTGCTTCTTTCCATGCGTGATTTACAGCTATGATTTCTGTTACTAGCTGTTCTATTGACGGATTTACAAGTTCCATTAATTAAAATTTTTATGAATTGATATTTATAGAGTTCCCATATCAACTAAGATAATAAGCAAATTATTAAATTAATGTTAAGAAAAAGTTATAGCTGCAATAATTAATATTTACAAAAATAATTTATCTAGCTCTTAATAAGAATAAGTATTAATTGGAAACATATTATTGCTGTTGCTGTGCTTAAGCAGTCTGCACACGGCTATAATTACTCTAAATCCACAATATTTAACTATTTTTGCCCAATAATCGACAAGACACAGGTAGCTAAAATTTTTTATATTGATATATTAGTGGATCTAATCTAAATAATTTTTTAAGCAACACTTATTAAAAGTGAAGATGAAGAAATTCATTGATTAGGTTCTGATTTTAGGTAGTGAAAGTACAAACCAGATTTGCTTTTAATCGAACATAACCAGACTTACATCCTCAAGTAATTATGACTGTACGTGAACGAGTTGAACAACTGGTGGATTTTTTAAAGACCAATCCTCCAATAGAAGAAGTATATATGCGATTTTATGCCGATAATATGGTTTTTCAAGAGAATTTGCTACCTCCTCGATATGGACGCGCCCTTAGCATTGAACGACAACAGCACATTAATGCCAATATTAAAGAAGTTCATGATTTTAATATTGGTGCAGTATTATTCGATAGCGATCGCTCGGTAATGGAAATTAATCTTAATGTTGTCACTCAAGATGGAAATTTGATGAATATCGAAAAATTGAGTATGCAAACCTGGCAAGAAGGCTACATCATTCACGAACGCCTTTTCTACGATTCTGTTGTTGTTCAAGATTTTGCCAAAGAATTTCAGCCAATAAATTAAGCACAGAAAATTGATTATTACTCTAGATAATATTTAACTCACTCCTGATTAAAAAATATTATCTAGGGTTTTTGTTCGTTAATAATTCCTTGTGATTGCAATAGTCTTTGTCTTTTTTTGCGCGCAATTTCTTGTAAATCGACATTGCGATCGGTTTCATCAACAATTTCTCCTGTTAAGACTTCTAAAACATCTTCTAAGGTAACTACTCCTGCAACCCCTCCATATTCATCTAAGACCACAGCTAAATGCTCTCTGGTTTCTTGAAAAACTTTTAATAATTTATCTGCTCTAATCGTTTCAGGAACAAAACGCACTTGACGTACAAGATTATTGATTGTTTGTTCTTTATTCCCCTCAATCATGGCAGTAAGCAATTCATCTTTTAAGACTAAACCAATCACATTATCAATAGAGTTTTCAATCACTAAAATACGGGTGTGTTGAGAAGAAATAATCTCTTGTTTACATTCAGTTAGAGTTAAGTTTCCTTTTAAATAAGTAACAATAATTCTAGGAGTCATTAAGTCAGATGCAGTTAAATCATTCAGTTGAAAGACATGCTGAATCATTTCGGCTTCGTCATCTTCTATCACTCCTTCTTGATAACCAATTTTAGTTAAAAACTTAATTTCTGCTTCATTGGTAGTAGGAATTGGTTTGCCTTGAGTAATTGGGGCAGTTACCCTTTCAACTATCCAAACTAAAGGAATGAATAAAATAGTTAAAAACTTAATCGGTATAGCAATAAATAAGGAAATATTTTCTGCATAACGTTCTCCTAAAGTTTTAGGAATAATTTCGCCTAAAATAATAATTAAAAAAGTAAGAAAGCCAGAAAACACTCCTAACCAAGTATCTCCTAATGCTTCTACTGCCAAAGAGCCAATTACAATACTACCAACAATATTAAAAATATTATTGAGGATAACAATCGTCGCGATCGGTCGATTAATTTTGTTGCGAATTCCCAGGAGTGCTAAAGCAGATGGTTTTCTTGATTGTGCTAGTTGCCGAACTTTAATTAAAGGAACAGATAAAAGAGCAGTTTCTGAGCCAGAACAAAGTGCTGAACCCAAAATAACTATAACAACAGCAATAACAAGAGCTAGCATATAAATCTATGAATTTGTGATTCTAAAATTATCTATTAAGTTAGTGGTTAGTAGGGACATTTCAGGCTAAGTCCCTATTTGACAATTGTTAACATTGCTGTTTTTGTGTTGTCCTATTTACTTAATCTAAAATTTCCACTACTCCTAAA
Organism: Xenococcaceae cyanobacterium MO_188.B29; assembly: GCA_030065155.1. GTDB lineage: Bacteria > Cyanobacteriota > Cyanobacteriia > Cyanobacteriales > Xenococcaceae > JASJDJ01. The sequence continues at coordinate 16,368 of JASJDI010000003.1, read as the reverse complement.
AAACCATCTATTCTCACTTTTTGACCATTGTGTAAAATTTGATTAATGTTAGGAATATCCATTACTGCTGGAATACCGTATTCACGAGCAATAATTGCTCCATGAGATAAACGACCACCCACTTCTGCAATTAATCCACCAGCGCGAGCTAATACTGGCGACCATCCTGCATCGGTATAAGGAACAACGATAATTGTCTTTTTATCTATATGGTCTATATTGGCAAAATCAGACAAAATTTTAACTGAGCCTTCTATTTTTCCTGGACTTGTACCAATTCCTTTTAATACTTGAGCATCAACAATCAAAGGCGTATTAGTTGCTGACATAACAGGAGTGCGATCGCCATAGACAAGATAAGGAATATGCTCTAATTTTTTATTGGCTGCTGTTTCTGCTTGTCTTTGGGCAATTAACTGCCAAAGCTCCTGTTGAAGTTTTTCGGTATAATTTGCTTGTAAATGCTTAATTTCTGGCATTTTCAGATAAAATATGTCTCCTGATGCCTTTAATTTCTTTTCATTGAGCCAGTGTTCCTCTAATGCTAAGAAACTCCAGCGTAGATGAGCTAGTAACTGATTATAAACCTCACTAACTTTACCTTTTAAATTCAACCTAGTTTGGACTAGTTTAGCTCTATTCCCTGTTATTTGTTTTTGGGCAATAGATTGGGCTTGTTTTCTTTGTACAGGATCGCTAAAAAAGCGGGTAAACATGTCTCTGGCAGGACGAGGATTATCTCGCCAACGAGGAATAGAAATATCTGTTGCTACTTGACTTAAATAACCGTATTTATCTAGCCATTGTTCAAACCTGGCTAAAATGCATTCTCCCTCTGGATTTTCTGCTATCTGAGCAAACAAAGAAGCACTAGAAACAGTATTTATTTCTGCATGAGCAAGAAGTTTAAGAGCATCAGCAGCTAAATCGGCGAGCGATCGCATTGATTCAATTTCTGGGGTTTGGCTTTGATCTAACTCTGTATCTGCTATTTTGAAGATTGCTTGTCTGAGAGCAAAGCTTAAAGGTGCCAGAATACTATAGTAAGTTGCGTGTTCTAAGAGTTCTAAGATAATCTCTATTCTAGATAAAATTTCGCTAGGAGCCAATTTTGTAGCTGGTTTTTCTTTAATTTCTGCTAAAGCTGAGGCAAATAATTTATCATAATCCTGTTGGAAGTCTTGAACTAAATTCCATTCTCGTTTGCATAATCGCCATAAACCAGGCAGGTTGCTTAGGGTAGATTTTAGGGATGGTTTACTGAATTTTTCTCCTCTAGTTAAAAATTCTAAACTTTCGGGGGGCAAACCCATGCGTAAAAATATTGTTCCCAGTAGGGTTGCATTAAAATAGGCATGATTGTAGTGTAGGGTTGCGGTTTGTTGGAAATTGAGATCGTGTCCTTTTTTGCCCAAAACTAGGTGAAAAATCTCTCCCCAAACCCCACACGTTAGAGGTTGATTAATTGACCAAGTTAAGGGTTTAATCAGACCAGGAATAACTTCTGCTGCAATTTTGCGTGTCCAAATTGGTTGTAGCGTAGTAATAGAGCGTGTTTGCAGTAACCACAATTTTTTGCCATCGTAACTCCATTCTATGTCTTGGGGTATACCTTGAAAAAGTTCTTCCAATTCTCTAGCAATAAGAGCTACAGATTCGAGTAATTCCGTAGGAATGAGAATAGAAGAAGAGTTGGAATTTTCTGGGGTGACAACAATTTGACTACTATCGGCATGATCTTGAGCAGAAGAGGAAAACTCAGGTAGATTAACTAAATATCTTTGAGGAGTAACCTTGCCTGAGACTACTTGGGCTGCTTCTCCTGGTAAAACTTCGATCGCTACTGCTTGAGTAAATTGATTAATGGGATCTCGGCTAAAAGCAACTCCTGAAAATAACCCCTTAATCTGTTTTTGGATTATTACCGCCATTGCTGATGATTGGGTTTTCTCTGAATTGTTCAGATTACTATGGGTAAGACGGCGATAATCTACTGCGTTAGCTTGACTATAAGAAGCTTGGCAATCAATAATTGCTGAAATTAGAGCTTCACGACTAGTAACATTGGCAATAGTTAAATATTGTCCTGCTGCTGAAGCATTGGCTGAATCTTCGCCAATAGCAGAGGAGCGAACAATCAAGGGATTTGTAACTGAAGGTCGTAAAAATCTAGTACCAGTTTTAGGGTCATCTCCCGGGGGAATTACCCAACCATCGGGAACTGCATAGCCTAGGCGTTTTAGGAAGGATAAATTAGCAGCTTTTTGCCCTACTTTAGTAGCATCTAATTGACGATCTAAAGATCTAATGGCTTTGTCTCCGCGAAAAAAACTAAACACAGTTTGAGAATCCGTTGTTTCTCCCTTAGGGGGTAAATCTAGATCATCAGGTATTTGTCGGTAAATCCACGCCAACAAAGCAGAAAGTGCGGTAGCCGACACAAAATATTCTGGTTGGCTGGCATGACGTAGCCCCACAATAATAGCAAATAAAACTAGTACTCCCAACTTTCCTGCTAAACGATCGCGATTGATGGTAAAACTAATACCCCCAATAAAAAAAACGAAGGCAAAAGCGATCGCATCATGCACTAAAACTCCCCATACTACATTAGTTGTTCCTGCTCCCTTCCCTATCCAGTAACGTCCTACTACTAAGGCAATGAGAGCAATTATTTCCCAAACTGAATCTAATGGAAAAAAGGTGCGAGCGAGCAATACAGCTAAAATTCCTTTGCTTGCTTCTGATAATACAGCTAAAATTCCGACTAATTTACCGCCATGGTAAAAAGCTGCCGATACAGAAATATTTCCAGTGCCTAGTTTAGACAACTGACGACCAGTAATTCCATAAGTAATCCATTCGATTAAGGGCAATCCTCCTAGCAGAGGACATCCTAGCAAAATAATTAAAGAACCCCAAACCTGTGATAGATTCATTTACTCAGAGTAAAGCGTACATAAAAAATTGTAGTCATTAATCCAATAACGAAAATTAAAAACTGTCAATTATTATGAGTATTCTTAGATAATCTATTCTTAGTATTAGGTAGTATTATTAGATCGCCTGACACAAAGACTAATGAGAAAAAGCGATTAGGCTACACCCGATCGGCTTCGCTGCCACCGAAGGTGATCGCTTTTAACTGCATCTGGTAAGATTTTTCTAAAAGAAATAACAGAATTGGTAGGAAGATGAAAATTCTTCATGGAACTTGGATTCCAGATAGTGATGCTGAATTTACTCAGTCTGGGGGATTCTACCTTTGGGTAGAGACAACCCAAGCTAAAAAGAATAAGAAATCTACGCAGATTCATCCTCGACAACTGCCAAAAGACTCATTATATTTATTCCTCAGCCAAGAGTTGGGTATTAAACCAGCACCATATTCCCAACTAGCAGAATCGATCGAAACAAAATATTTTCTTTTACCCACAGCAGACTCTCAGCCTTTACCTTCTCTAGAGATATCTCGTTATTTAGAAACCGAACTACCAGAAGAGTTTGACTTTCAGTATTGGCAAGTTGATTGTTATTTGGCTACTGCCTCAGTTAAAACTAGTTCCTACAATTACAATCAAGTCAATAATGCGATTAAACTACTCAATGATCTTCATTTTTTAACGATTAACAACATTGCGGAAGTTCAACTCGGTTCAGATTTATTATTTTGGTATTACTACACCCAAGCTTTTAAACAGATTATCCTCAAAGATCAATATATTCCCTCCCTAAAATACCAGGAATTAAATACTTCTACGGGAAAAAGAAAACGAAAACAGTCCGCTTTTGCTATTTATCCTGGCTGGGAAATTATTTCGGCACAATATGAGTCTGATATTCAGGATTACTTAGAGTCAATGCCTTTAGCTTGTGTGGCTGGTTTTGCTTCCCCTGCTAAATCGCCTCAATTTTACCAACCAGAAACTTTACTGCGTCATTTTTCTGAATCTTTATTAACTGATATCGTCACTCATACCCCTTCTACTGCTAAATTTGAACGGCAATTAGAAGGGACACTTTTAGAAAGATGCTTTGATGCTGACTGTATTCATTTAGCTAAATCTAATGATTCTGCTTTAGAAGATTATCAACAATGGCAAGTATGGCGAGATAAGATCGATCGCGCTGATACAGCAATTCCTTTTTATCTTTATTTTCAACTCCAAGCACCAGATAAACCAGAAGAAGCTTGGCAACTCAAGTTTTTAGTTGCACCGAAAACCGATCTGTCTTTAAAACTCTATCTCTCAGACTATTGGCGATTTGATTCTCAGCAAAAAAAAGCTCTACAAAAACAATTTGGTAAAGAGTTTGAAACGAATTTACTCCTCAATCTCGGTTATGCTGCCCGTATTTATCCTAAACTGTGGCAAGGATTGGAAACTAGTGAACCTGTAGCGGTATTTCTGGATATTGATAGTGCTTTTGAATTTCTCAAAGAAACTGCATGGGTACTAGAAGATGCAGGATTCAAAGTAATTATTCCTTCTTGGTGGACTCCTACAGGCAGAAAACGGGCAAAATTGCGTCTGAGAGTCTCGTCAAGTAGTAAATCTGCTAGTAAATCAGAAACTAAAGGTTATTTTAGTCTAGATACCTTAGTGCAGTACCAGTATCAACTAGCCATAGGAGATGAACCTGTAACTCAAGCAGAATGGGAACAACTAGTTAATGCCAAAGTCCCCCTAGTTAAGTTTAGGGGAGAGTGGGTAGAACTAGACTTAGCTAAGATGCAGCAAATGTTGGAATTTTGGCAGAAACAGGGGTCAGAAAATCCCGAAATGTCTTTGCTGGAATTACTGCAAAGGGAAGCGGAAGCAGGAGAAGACTTAGAATTTGAACGAGATGACACCCTCGAAGAGATGCTGACGAAACTCAATGATAAAAGTCAGTTTCAATTAGTTGAAGATTTAGCTAATTTCCAAGGTAAATTACGGGAATATCAGCAAAGAGGGGTTTCTTGGTTAGATTATCTCGAAAAATTGGGACTTAATGGCTGTTTAGCCGATGATATGGGTTTAGGAAAAACGGTACAGGTAATTGCTCGTCTCGTACAAGAAAGAAATAATACTGATACAGTTGCCCCTACCCTTTTAATTGCCCCTACTTCTGTATTAGGTAACTGGCAAAAAGAAGTTGCTAAATTTGCTCCCCATCTCAAAACCATTGTTCATCATGGTAATAGCAGACATAATGAAGTTAAAGAATTTAAACAAACTAGTTTAGAACAAGATGTAGTTATTACTTCCTATACCCTTGCTCGCAAAGATGCCAAACTATTTAATAGTGTGGAGTGGCAACGGATAGTTTTAGATGAGGCACAAAACATTAAAAACCCCAAAGCTGCCCAAACTAAAGCGATCCTCAAACTTAATTCCCCTCATCGCCTGGCTTTAACAGGTACTCCTGTAGAAAACCGCCTCTTAGATTTATGGTCTATTTTTAATTTTCTCAATCCTGGCTATCTCGGTAAACAAACCCAATTCCGCAAAGCCTTTGAAATTCCCATTCAGAAAGATAGCGATCGCGTTAAGGCAACTACTCTTAAAAAATTAGTCGAACCGTTTATCCTCCGCCGAGTCAAAACTGATAAAAATATTATCAAAGATTTACCCGATAAAGTAGAACAGAAGGTTTATTGCAACCTTACCAAAGAACAAGCCTCCCTCTACGAAGCAGTAGTTAAAGATGTAGAAAACCAACTAGAAGAAGCAGAAGGAATCCAGCGTAAAGGCTTAATTCTTTCTACTTTGATGAAACTGAAGCAAATTTGCAACCATCCCCGACAATTCTTGCAAGATGAAAGCGAATTTAGTCCAGATCGATCGCATAAACTTTCCCGTCTCCAAGAGATGATAGAAGAAGTGCAAGCAGAACAAGAAAGTCTGCTTATCTTTACCCAATTCCGCGAAATTGGTGACGCTTTAGAACACCATCTCCGCCATAATTACCACTATCAAACTTACTATATTCACGGTGGTACAAATCGCCACAAAAGAGAAAAGATGATCTCAGAATTTCAAGATCCTGATACCCCACCAGCAGTGTTTATTCTCTCCCTCAAAGCTGGGGGTGTCGGGATTACTTTAACTAAAGCTAATCATGTCTTTCATTTCGATCGCTGGTGGAATCCTGCGGTAGAAGATCAGGCTACAGATAGGGCATTTCGCATCGGGCAACAAAAGAATGTCTTTGTCCACAAGTTTGTTACTTTAGGTTCTTTGGAAGAAAAGATCGATCGAATGATTGAGGATAAGAAAAAGTTATCCGAAGCGGTAGTAGGTTCAGATGAATCTTGGTTAACGGAGTTGGATAATGACAAGTTTAAGGAATTGATTGCTTTAAATCGTAGTGCTGTTTTGGATTAAGGAAAGAACATTGTTTGTAGTCTGCATTAGTAAGTTAGGTTCAAAAAAATAAAACATCAGTAGTAACCCTTAGCGTCGATTTTATTTTTTTTCAATGCGTATTAAACTCTACATATAGTGTCCACAACTCATTTTTTCTTTTTTAAACACCTATATATAGAATTATTGGACATCGTAGCCTTTGTGATTAATATATGGGTACTACTGATAGTGTGGATTCCCGTACTTAATATGAAATACTTAGATATTGGCTACAAATATAATTCTGTAAGGGCGAACCGCCGTTCGCCCCTACAAGATTGATCGCCAAACTTTTTGTCTGTTGCCTACCCCTCGCCAAAAACAGCCAAAAAAATACCGCCAGTTATAAAAACAGGCGGTTTTCAAATTAAATGAAATTAATAAGCTATAGCTTAGCGAAACATTATTCTACATTGCGGAACCTACACCGGCATAAGCACCATAGAAAAAGATACCAACAACGGCAATCACGCCTAAACCTGCAACTGTAGCTACAATCCATAAAGGAATTCTACCTTCTGCAAACATTTTTAAAACCTCCTACTTGCTATTACAAATTAGACTGAATATAGAACTAGTTAGTTAAAGAAGTAACTAGAGAATAAGATACCGAGAACAGCAATCAGAAGTAATCCTAGATATAAGGAAGTACGATTTAGTTCTACTGGTTGTTTATTAGGATTAGTATTTCTATCCATTGGTTCTCCTATCTTTGAATAAATTGCATAGCTGCGATCGCACCTAAAAAGAAAACGGTGGGAACAGCTAGAGTATGAACTGCTACCCATCTAATGGTGAAAATGGGGTATGAAACTGGTTGATTGGGGGTATTACTAGTCATTTTTTACACCTATTTTTTTTTGAAAACAGTTTTATTGGTTAAATTCTTCTATCTGTTGTTTAGCACTATAGCGATCGTTAAGAATAGGTAATTCTAATCTGTCTTGAGTGTAATACTCATTAGGACGGGGAGTACCAAATATATCGTAAGCAAGTCCAGTACTCACAAATAACCATCCTGCTATGAATAGCATAGGAATAGTAATACTATGAATTACCCAGTAACGAATACTAGTAACAATATCAGAAAAGGGACGTTCTCCAGTTGTACCTGCCATAAATTATTCTCCTCTTAAAACAAAGAACTCAAAGCATAGTTTACATAATACGAAACCAACAGGTTTCTAAACAAGCAAAAGACAAATTTAAATCTGCCACTAGTTATTTTTCTGTCAATGACTGCTAACTTTTAAGCTGCATCTACAGATGGCTCATATTTGAGTAAAATTCCTCTTTCTCCCAAGATAAATCCTTGTTTGGGGTTGACGAAAATTACTTTGTAAAAATTAGAAGGAATATCTTCTACATCTCTATCTTTTTGCCAAGTTTGACCACCATCGGAACTATAGAGTAAGTTGGCACTACCGCCAGTCACCCAAATATCTTCTGGTGTGCGAAAAGCAACGTCTAACAATCCCCAACTAGTAGAAGGTTCAGGATATATAGGATCGCTCCAATTTTCAAAGTCTTCTGGTTCACCAAACTGAATTTGACCCCCACGGGCTACTAGCCATAGCTGTTCATCCGTACCAAATCCCATGTTTTGCAGACGACGAGAAGAGGTACGTTGATGAGGAGTCCATTCTGTTTGACCAGGTTCCCAGGTTGAGTAAAAATTACCACGAGCAGACACTGCTACATATTTACCATCCTTAGAACGAGTAACATTTCTTGCTACCCCTACTGCTCCTTCTACTAATGCTTGCCAGGTTTTACCACCATCCACAGTTTTATAGAGCGCGCCAAGATCCGTTGCCATTTCTGCTGATGATGGTGCTAGAGCCAAAATTTTGGCGGGCGCACCAGGTAATTTAGCACTCAAAGGAATACGAGACCAAGTTTGACCGCCATCTTCTGTATGCAGTAAGACGGAAGGCTTACCTACTATCCATCCTTCTTGTCCATTAAAACTAATCGCGCTAAAGGATACGTTTTCGTCTCCAAAATCAATAGTTTTCTCCTGCCAGGTATCTCCTCTATCTTTAGTCTCAAAGATAGTAGCTTGTGTACCCACAAGCCAACCATGGTCAGGATCGTCAGTAAAGGCTACATCAGCGAAGATGGCTTCTGTAGGCAGAGTTAATACGCGCCAGGGATTAGAGCTAGTAGAAGGAAGATTGCTACAACTAATACAGAGTAAAGAAATTGACAGTAATATTAAGATTTGTTTGATTTTTTTCAGAAATAAATTCATAAACATCCTATAACAGCACAAAGGCACGCCGTCTACATCGCTCCTCAAAGAAAAGATAGTTAATTTAAGCCATATAAGCTCAAGAAAAGCAGAAAAGCTAAGGCTAGACTACCGAAAATCAAAATATTTTTTTGTCCTGGAGTCAGACGATTGACACCAAAGCCATAATCAAGATTTGAAGCAAATCCAGAGGGCGCACCAGTAGCACCGATATTGATAAATTGGGTTTTGCGAACACCACAAACAGGACAACGCCAATCATTTGGTAGCTCTTCAAACAAAGTCCCTGCGGGAACCTTGCTTTTATTATCTCCTTTGGCTGGTTCATATACATAGCCACAAGAGCGGCATTCATAACTAGCTGGAGCCTGTTCAGCTAGGGTTTTTTCTTGATCTCGATCGCTCATTGCTTGTTAGGCAAACCTTAAAATATATATTAAGAATTATGGCATAAAGTAGTTATTAGTTATTAGTTATTAGTTATTAGTTTCAATCTGGGTTGATTCTCAAACCCAATTACGACAACTAGAATGTTGCAGATTGCTACCAAAACAAAAAACGTAACTCAAAAGAAATCTTAGAGTTACGGTTTGAAATTCTAAGCTATAGGCTTCAATTTTTTGCTTGAACAGGGTTAATTCTTTGTAGGCTAGCTCCTAGTTTTTGTAATTTGCTCTCGATATTGTCGTATCCCCTGTCCAAATGATGTAACCCTTGAACTATGGTTGTCCCTTCTGCTGCTAAACCTGCTACTACTAAGGCAGCGGATGCCCGTAAATCCGTTGCCATTACTGGCGCGCCAGCTAACTTAGGGACACCGCGAATAAGAGCATGATTACCTTTAGCTCGAATATCTGCTCCCATACGATTTAACTCAGCTACATGCCGAAAACGATTTTCAAAGATAGTTTCGCTAATTATGCTATTTCCTTCACTAATACTAAGTAGTGCCATAAAGGGAGCTTGCATATCAGTAGGGAAACCAGGGTAGGGTAAAGTTTCTATATCTACCGCTTTTAAATTGCCAGGCATGATCCGCAAACGATCGCTACCTTCTGTGATGATACGACAACCCATAGAGTTAAGTTTGGCAATCACAGGCATCAAATGCTCAGGAATAACTGGATAGAGGGAAATATCCGAGTGGGTAATTGCTCCTGCTACCAAAAATGTTCCTGCTTCGATGCGATCGGGTATAATCGAATAGTCTACTGATTGTAAGCGATCGACTCCTGAAATAACAATAGTATTTGTTCCTGCACCACTAATTTTTGCTCCCATCTGACAACAAAAGTTAGCCAAATCGACTATTTCTGGCTCTTGAGCTGCATTCTCAATTTTTGTTTCTCCCTCTGCTAAAGTTGCTGCTGTCATAATGGTTTTAGTAGCACCAACACTAGGCTTGTTGAGATAAATTTCTGCTCCTTGTAGTCTCCCGCTTTTGCTGGGGACGCAAGCGTAAACAATACCACCAGATTCAATTTGGACACTAGCTCCCATTGCTTGTAAACCTTGTAGATATAGGTCTACAGGTCTAGCTCCAATAGCACATCCTCCTGGTAAAGGAACACGAGCTACTCCCAGTCTAGTTAATAAAGGACCAATAACATCAAAACTAGCTCTCATCCGAGATACTATTTCGTAAGGAGCTTGAGAACTACTAATATTAATGGCATTAATATCTAATGTTTCTCCTTGTCTGTGGACTTTAACCCCCAAAGCCTGTAAAAGCTGACTCATCCGGTTAATATCTACTAGGGAAGGAATGTTGCGTAGACGACAATCATCTTGGCAAAGTAAAGAAGCAGCCATAATAGCTAGAGCAGAGTTTTTGGCTCCACTTATTTTTACTTCTCCACTCAATTTTTTACGACCCTGAATTTCTAAAAAGGGAGGCTCTTCTGATGATTTAGTTCTGGTTTCGGCTATGTTAATTTTGATGGTCATATCCTCACAATCTCAACATGAACGTGGTAATAAATATTAGATTTTGCTTGACAAAATCGAGAGCTAAAACGATAATAGGAATTTGTGTTTGTAAATATAAAAGCGGAACTGGCGGAATTGGTAGACGCGCTAGATTCAGGTTCTAGTGTTCACTTAGAACTTTCGGGTTCAAGTCCCGAGTTCCGCACTCAGCAACTAAGTATTACCTTGTTGTTCCTTATCCGTCAATAGGTAGTGACAAACAAAATCTTAACCAGCAACAAAAATCCTCTCATTAAAAAAATACGTAAACTGCATCGGAGCAAAGAACGACAGAAGCAAGATTTGTTGCTATTAGAAGGAACAAATTTGATTAAAGCTGCTTGTGAAACAGATTATAGTCTCGAAACAGTTTGTTATACTCCTCAATGGCAAGAAAATCATCCCCAATTATGGCAGGAAATTGAGAATAAAGCAGAAAGATTAGAATTAGTTAATCTAGAAGTCCTGCAATCGATCGCGACAACGGTTAATCCTGATGGTATTGTTGCTACAGCACCAAGAAAAACCAGACAAACACCCCAAGTAAATACAACCAAACTAGGATTGGCGATCGAAAAATTACAAGACCCTGGTAATTTGGGTACAATCATCCGTACTGCGGTAGCTAGTGGTGTAGATGGTTTATGGTTGAGTGAGGATAGTGTAGGTTTTGATAATCCTAAGGTTTTAAGAGCTTCTGTAGGAGAATGGTTTAAATTGCCTATGGCGATCGATTGCAATCTAAAGCAGGTAGTTACAGCCCATCAGCAACAAGGATTACAAATAATTGCTACTTCACCCCAAGCCACCAAAACTTATTGGTCAATAGATTATAGTCGCCCTACGCTGATTTTATTGGGTAACGAAGGAGCAGGATTATCAACAGAACTAACGGCTTTAGCTCAAGAACAAATTAAAATCCCTTTAATGTCGGGGGTAGAGTCTTTAAATGTAGCTATATGTGCTGCTCTAATTTTATATGAAGCCAGAAGACAACAGATAAGTAGGGAGTAGGGAGTAGGGAGTAGGGAGTTACTTTTGTTTTTTGTCTGTTTCTGTTAATTGTTCAAATGGAGATATTAACTAACATATACCCATTCCCAAACAAATTGACCAGATTTATTAATATATCCCCACTTTCCTCGATCGAAAATACTCGAATCATCAATCTGTACTTTAGCTAATCCATCACAAAATTCTGCAGCAAAATCAAAAATAGGTTTAATTACAAATTTTCCCGATAGATTAATATAACCGTATTTGCCTGGAGTTACATCTCGTTTTTCTGGTTCACAGCCTACTGTTACCCAAGCTAGTCCTTCGGAAAAATCACTACATCCAGCATAGCCAGAATCAAATCTTGGTTGAATAGCAAATTCTCCTCTTTTGTTAATGTATCCCCATCTGCGCGTACCATTATCTGCGCCTACTGCTGCTAAACCTTGAGAAAATTTACCTGGAGGAGTAGTAAACTCTAAAACATGGTTAAAGTTGGGTTTAATCACAAAATTACCAGTCTTATCAATATAACCCCATTTACCACTTACATCAATTACGGCAGCAAGTCCTTCCGAAAAATCCTGCGCCCCCATAAATTCAGGCTTAATGATGATGTTGCCTTGTCGATTAATATAGCCCCATTTTTGGTCAATTTTCACAGCAGCAAGTCCTTCCGAAAAGTCTCTAGCCTCAGAAGCGTAAGTATGAGTAAAGACTATTTTTCCCATTCGATCGATAAAACCAAATCGTAAACGGTTTTTGATGAATAATTGTACTCTTGCTATTCCTTCTCTAAATGGATAAGCTTGATAAAATTGAGGGGCGATCGCAATTTTTCCTTGTTTATTAATATATCCTTTCCGAAAAAAATCTGATTCTTGCTCCCCAAAAGATACTACAGCTAATCCTTCGGAAAAATATTCTAATCCATCTATTTCTTCATCATAGGCAAATTGAGGGGGAATAACTATCTTACCTTTGCGATCGATGTATGCTATTCGATTATCCATCATTACCGCAGCAAGCCCTTCAGAGAAATTACCAACCCAAGTAAATTGAGGTTTGATAACAATTTGTCCAGTGTTGTTAATATAACCATTTCCTTGAGGAGTAACAATAGGAAATAAGTTGCTATAATTTGGCTCTAAATCTGACATAGTTAAGTAGTTGCAAAAGATTGACTCTAGAGATATAAGGGAATACACATTTGCTTTTATTACTAGCCAATATACCTTTTTTGTCACACAATCCCATCCTAACAAGATACGATTTTGTTCTTAGTGACAGCTAATATATTGTTAAAGACTAGAGGTTTAATACATAGTTCCGCTTTTTTATTACACTACATCCTAATGTCAACCAATAATTAAATAAACATTAGGGGCAAGGTAGTGCCTTGCCCCTAATTATGAATAGAATTCACAAGCTATTGCTATTAAACTTGAGCAACTTTGATAGCATTAATTTTGGGATCGCGTTCAAATAAGATTTTGGGTCGTAGTAAAATCTTCAACAGCAGCCAAAGCGAGCGCAATTCTCCTGGGCTATTGCGTTTTTGCCATTGTCCTGAACGACAGAATAGAAGTGTTACTAGTTGTCTTTCTTGCTCTAAAGTTAACTCTTCAAATCTTACCCTGATATTAGGAAAGTCTTCACCAAATCCAGTTTCGATAATCTTAGCTGGTAAAACAATATTTTCTTCCAATATGGATAATACCATGGGAAGAGTTTCACCTTTACTCAGCCTGGGCATTCCTGTTTGGGTTAAAGAAATATCTGCACCAACTTCCGATATGCTTGTCGTGACTCCCCAAAATATTTGAGGCTTATCTTCTGGATAATTAAGTTGAATTTTGATTAATCTTCTCAGGTTAAACCATTCGTGTAAATCTGGTTTGGGTACATCTAATAAAATTAATAATGCACCTCCAATAGTAATTAGATTATAAGTACTCCATATCCAACCTAAACTTAGCCCATACAATTGCTCAGTATAACCACCATCCATTTCTGCTAAGATACAAGCACACAAATTTGACCACAAACTGATAGCAGTAAAGACAAATAAAACTAATAGAGGAGAAGCTAATTTCCAGTTAAAAGAAAATCGCTCGCTCTTGGTTCCTTTAGGAGTTACTTTAAACCCTTTAGAAAAAGGATTAATCATTACTTGAATGACTGTTAAAGCTAAAGGAAAAGCTAATACTAAGCCATAAATACCCGACAAAATTGCTGAACGAGAGCGATAATTTAACCAAGAAAATACTGTTATTTGCGTTACATAGTAGGGTAAAAAGAAATAGAGAAATTCATCAAAAGTAGCTCGAACAGGAATAATGTCTAGGAAAGCATAGGCGATAGGCATTAATAAGAAAAAGACACTAGCAATACTCGTAAACCAATGAAGTAAGCCTTCTAAATGGGCTAATCTTTGTAATAAATTTAATCCAGAAATAGTCAGTGGATTGGACTTGATAAAAAATGCCTGTAAAGTTCCCCTTGCCCAACGCAATCTTTGAGTAGCATGAGCAGATATATTTTCTGCTGCTAAACCTGCACTTAATTTTTCATCTAAATAAACTAAACGATATCCTTGTGCAGATAATCTAATTCCTGTGAAGTAATCTTCACTTAAAGAATCAGTAGCAAAACCACCAATTGATTCTAAAGCTTTGCGTCTAACTACAAAAGATGTACCCGAACAAACTACACTCCCAGCAGCATCTTTAATTGGCTGTAACTGACGATAAAAAACTTCTTCTTCTGGCGTTAAAACGTCTTCTAATCCTAAATTTCGGGCAATAGGATCGGTATTATAAAAACTTTGTGGAGTTTGGACTAAAGCAATATTTTTATCTTGAAAAAAGCCTAAAGTTTGCTCTAAAAAATTACGTGTTGGTACAAAATCGGCATCAAAAATAACAATAAATTCCCCTGTGGTTAAAGGAATAGCATGATTAATATTGCCAGCTTTGGCATGAAGATTATCAGGGCGAGTGAGATATTCACAACCTAATTTTGCTGCCAACTGTTTGATTTGTGATCTTCTGGTATCATCTAATAGGTATATTTTTTTGTTTTCATAGTTAATTGCTTGGCAACCAATTACAGTTCTTTTTAAAATAAATTCTGGCTCATCATAAGTAGGGATGAAAATATCAACATTAGGTTTGAATTCACCCTCGATAATTTGCCTTGATAATCGATCTGCTTCTCTTTGTCTATTTTTAACTTTAAGCATTAAAAATAGTTGCAAACTACTACTAAAAATTACTAGCAATTCCAAACCAAATAAACCTATGCTAAATATACCATCTAGAGGATTACTAAGATTGAGAGTAGAAAGCGATCGCCATAGCAAATAACGAATAATTAAACCTAATAAAATAAGTATTACTAAACTTCTTATCCAACCTTTGGGTTCTGGATAAGCTTTAACTATAATTAGTCCTAGTAAAAACAATAAAATAGTTGGTGTTAGTAAAAATTCTCCCATAACCCTTGGGGCTTCTACCCACATCGGTGGACTTTCTTGGAGTAAATCAAGATAAGCAAAAATATCCTGGATTTGACCTACTCCAATAGCCCAAAGAGCAACAATAAAAGCTGCTAAGATCATAATTCCTGCAAGAATTAAAGTAGCTAATTTGGGTTGAATTATGTTGTTAGCGTTCACTTTATTTGTAGTTGTTAATTATTAGTTTTATTTTTTCTATCCAATATAGATAGAAGTATTGAATGTAATGGCAAAATTCTATTGAAAATTACACTTAATGGAAAAGCAAGCGGTACGAAGATACTAAATCGATTAAGCTCTGCAGTAGACATGGTACTATCCCAATTAGCTAAAGCAAAAGTCACTATCCCCATAATTATTCCTGTCCCAAAACCTGACGATAAACTTTTTTTGATAATTATCTCTAGACTTTTAATCTGTTTATCGATGTTGGCACTAAAAACATCTTCTAAAACTGATTGAGATAAACCGCAAATAAAACCACAGGAAATTGCAATAATGACACTTCTATCTAACTCTGTTAACATGACCATGAAAAAGCTTTGCTAGTTTAACATCCAGCTTACCTGCTGCTTTTCTATAGCTCAAGAACTACTCGATCGGTTTTAGGCTGAGAAATACAAATCAATACCGAATCATCATCAGGTTCATTAGTAGGAGGTTCAGTGTATTCTACTTCCCCTTCATTAATTTGACACATGCAAGTCAGACAAATTCCTTGACGACAACTGTAGGGGGGATTGATACCATGAGCTTCAGCAAATTCAAGAATAGTTCCATCTCCCTTTTGCCAAGTTAAAGTTTTACCAGATTTAGTAAAAACAATTTCTGCACTTGCTAAATTACTATCACTTTTACTATCATTTTTTGTTTTAGTACTTGCTTTACTTCCTTTACTAAAAGATTCAAAGAAAACTCTATTTGTAGGTACTCCTAATTCATCTAATCCTGTTCTAATTGAATCCATAAATGCTGGTGAACCACAAAGAAAATATTCTGCATCAGTATTACCATAAATTCTTTTAATTTCAGGAATTACTAATTTTTTTAGTAACTCTTTATCTACATATCCTTGACTATGATAAAAATCTTTGTCTTCTGGTCGGGGACGACTATAGCTATAATGAACGTGTATATTGGGATTTTCTTGTGCGATCGCGTTCACTTCGTCACGAAAAGCATGAAATTTACTGTTTCTAGCACCGTGTAAAAACCAGATATGACGGTCTTTATTGAGC
>JASJDI010000371.1 GCA_030065155.1 Xenococcaceae cyanobacterium MO_188.B29 | reverse complement strand
GATCGATCGTACAATTATGTGTGATCTGGACAAATACAAGTAGAGAGATAGGAAACAAAAGGTAAAAGATGATTTTTCCTTTTTCTCTATGATTTTTGCCTATCTTGTACAAACTGTTGAACTAACTTAGTTTAGGTATTCGCTTATCTATATTGGTTACTGTAGTAACTTTTCCTCTTAAAGTATAGATTATATAAATCTAAAAATATGAGTTCAAAATAAACAGGGTAAGTTGATCCTCAAAAAATATTAATCTTATTTAAGATATGGGTGATGGAACTTTTAGATGGTAGATATCAAATCAAAAAGGTTTTGGGTAGAGGAGGCTTTGGAACAACATTCCTAGCAGAAGATACAAGAAGTTCAAGTGGTAAGCTGTGTGTTGTCAAACAATTACAACCTAGCTTTTCTGAACTATATCTACTAACAAAAGCTAAAGCTTTATTTAAACGAGAAGCAGAGACTTTAGGGATTTTAGGTAAACATCCTAATATTCCGAGTTTATTTGCTTATTTTGAAGAAAATAGTGAATTTTATATAGTACAAGAATATATTGCTGGACACACTTTAGAAGAAGAGTTAAAACCCAACCAACCTTTATCAGAGCAGCAAGTAATTGATATTGTAAGAGAATTATTAGAAATCCTCAGTTTTGTCCATAAATATAATGTGATTCATCGTGATATCAAGCCAACAAATATTATTAGAAGAAAACAAAATAATCAATTGGTTTTAATTGATTTTGGTTCGGTCAAAAAAGTCACTAAAGCAAAACAAAAAAAAGGAACTATTGTTGGTAGCTACAGCTATATATCTGAAGAGCAGTTTAATGGCAAGCCAAACTTCTGTAGCGATCTCTATGCTGTTGGTATAATTGGTATTCAAGCTATAACAGGTATTGAATTAAAGCAGATGATTGGGGCTGGATTCCCTTTGACCGAAGAAGGAGAAATTAGCTGGCAAAAACATGCAAAAGTTAGCGATAAGTTCGCATATTTTTTGTCAAAAATGGTACGGCACAATTACCGTTATCGTTATCAATCAGCTAAGGAAGCTCTTCAAGCACTTCAAGAAGTAGTTGAAACTAATCAAATCATTGCTACTAATCCTGCTAAAAGAAATTATAAATTATCCAATTTGCCTACTAAAATGCTGATCTTAAGTACTATTTTAGTGGGAGTAATGAGTACACTATTAATAGCTTATAACATTGCCAACAGACAACAAACTTTGCGAGAACTATCTTTGGCTGGAAAATTGACAGAAAGTTCTTTAAATAAAGAAGATATCTGTCAAGATTTTAGTGATGATTTTTATTGTGAAAAATACTTGTTTTCAGGAAAAAAAGGACAAAAAATAATTATTGAAATGTTCAGTAAGGACTTCGATCCTTACCTAGTATTACTTAAAAGTGATACTAATGAATTGGCAGTCGGGGACAATATGTCTCTCTTTAATTGGAATGCTCAAATTATCGTTGATTTACCTCAAGATGGCAATTATATTGTGGTAGCAAGAAATGCTGAAATTGGAGCATCAGGAACATATACTATTAGAGCAATCAAAAAAATATTAGAGTAAATTGAAAACTTTTAACTAAAAAAAGTTATTCTGCACTTAAAAGTTTAAACTGCTGCCAGCAGAGATATAAGGCGCGAGGAACATGAAAGCAACCCTTCCATTTGCCTCCTTTGAGATTTAATAAAACTTCCCCACGACGATCGAGATAGCCAAACCATTCTCGGTATTCTGGATCGGTAAAATGTTTCCAAGTGTATTCATGTACCTTTTGATACCAAGACCAACATTCTTCTCTTTTGGTCAAACGATAACCCATAGATAATGCTACTAGAGTTTCTAGATGTACCCACCATAATTTCTGATTCCATTCCAATTGTTGGGGCGGATGACCATCAACATCCATAAAATAATAAATTCCCCCATATTCTTCATCCCAAGCAAAATTGAGGGTAGATAGCACTGCATCGATCGCCTGATTAATTAAACTAAGATTATCACGACGACTAGCAATATCTATAATAAACCACATCGCCTCAATGCCATGACCAGGGTTAATTAACCTACCGTCAAAACAGTCCAGATGAGAGCCATCAGCAGTAACATTTTCATAAATTAAACCGTTGGAGGAATCAAGGAAATCTTCCATCACCTCCGTAACTGTTTGGGTTAAGATATTCTCTAGTTCATCACTTTGTAGTAGCCAATGCATTTCCAAAGACAGATTAGCTAAAATCATTGGTAATGCTAAGTTTTTTAAAGGTCTTGTCCCTGGATAACTTTTACTGTATTTGCCTTTAGGATTATCTTTACGGCGCAATACATTATTGTAAGCTTGTAGCGCAATTTCCTTGGCCGAACTTTTGCCAGAAGCCAAGGCGTATTGACTAAACGCCATAGCTGCAAAGCAATCAGAAAAAACATTATAGGGTTGAACCAGTGGTTGTCCTTGTCTATTTAAAGCAAAATACCAGTTACCTTCTTTATCTCGACCATGGTTGGCTAAAAAATTAGCCCCATTGTCAGCAATTTTCAACCATTCTTCTCTTGCTTCTAATTGATTATAAAGTAGAGAGAAAGTCCATAATTGACGGTTTTGTAACCAAATAAACTTATCTGTGTCATAAACTTTGCCTGTTCTGTCTAGACAAGTAAAATAGCCTCCCTCTTGCCAATCGATCGAATACTCTTCCCAAAAGGGGATTACCTTTTGTAAAAGTTCATTTTGATAAAGTTCTACTAGTCTTCTAAATTCTTGGTTCATTAGAAGTCTAACCCAGATAATTTATTATTTTTACTGTAGTTATAGTAATCTTAACCACTAAACTGTAAGTTTAAATAGCTGTGAAACCTCATAAATATTAACCTAAATGTCTATTCAAACTTCTCCTCGGGAAATTATTGCTACTCTCTTACCTCATCTTCGGGTAGCTGCTGGTTATGCCCATCAAATTCAAACGAGAATTAATACATTACCCGCTAAAGAAGAGGGTGATAACTTTTTTACGGCTGCTTTAACCGATGCGGATCTTTCTATTCAAACTTTAGTAGAAGTAGCTTTACTCGGCACTTTTCCCCATATTCGCTTTTACGGAGAAGAATATGAACAATCCCGCAATACTAAGTATTTTCGCTCGATCGAACTAGGCGCACAAGATGATTATCTAATTACCTTAGACCCCATTGATGGAACTAAATTTTATCTTGACGGACACGATAATTATCAAATTATTCTCAGTATTCTTAATGCAGATGAGTTTGAGGCTGTAATTGCTATTTCTCCTGCTCAAAATTGTTATTATTATGCTCTACGAGGTGAAGGTACTTACCAAGGCAATTTAGATGTAGATTTAGATGGGTGTACTCCACTGCAAATAAACAACCCTAAACCGTCAATCTTATTGGGATGGGGTATGGCGGATTTAAAACCAGCATTAGTTGATAAATATCAGGTAATCGATCTGGAAAATTGTTATTCTCCTGAACAAAAATTCCCCAACTATAATGGTATTTTCGCTAATGAATTGATTGGTTGGGTAACGCAGAGAGGAAAGTTTATTGATAGTGCAGCTTTAGCTTTTATGGCAAAAGAAGCTGGTTGTCTAGTTACTAGTTTTGATGGTTCACCCCTACCACCACTACATACTTGCCAAAATCATAGTTATAATGGTGCGATCGTTGCTGCTTCTGCTACTGTTCATCAAGATTTACTAAAAGCTTGTAGTACTCTGTCAAAATTAATTTGAGGGATGAAGGTAATTAGATTTTCTCCCCTGTCTTCCTTGCCTACCTAGTCTTCCTTGTCTAATCTCAACCCATCATTTCACAATTATAAATCTACTCATGTTCTATCTCTTCTGGCAATGGATCGGTAGAAGATGAGGGTATTCTCTGGTGATGTTGCAACCATTTTAGGGGGAGATAGTAAGATAGCAAACCAGTACCAATTAAAAGCAATAAGCCCACAATAATTATTTTTAAACTTTTGGCTTGGTTTGATGTATTATCTGAAGCATAAGACTTTTCTTTTAGTTCTATCTCTTCTGTAATAGGTAATGGCTCAATTAAAGAGTCAGGGTTAGTCCATAAACTTGAATCATCAAGTACAAAGGATACATCAGACCAGGAAATAACTGTGTTAACTTCCTGTGACTTGGGGGTGATTTGGCAATAAATTAAGGATACAGTGGCATTGTCGTGTCCATTTTTCTCATTGGCAATTTTCAACAATGTTTTAACTGCTTTAGTAACATCGGCTTTATGACAAATAACTGGTACTACTGCACTATGCCAATACTGTTCTACTCGTTCAAAATCGCTTAAACCATCGCTACATAATAAAAAAACACAATCTTCATCAATAATCAGACGGCGTATGTTAGGATGGAGAGCAGAAGAATCTCTCATGCCTAAAGCTTGGATTAATGCTCCTGCTGAGGGATATTGCAAAGCATCCCGATAAATAGCATAGCCTAGTCTGACTTCTCTAGAGGCAAGATCGTCATCTACCGTAACTTGATGACAGCCTGTGCGGGTAATGCAGTAAATACGAGAATCACCAACGTGGGTTAAATAAACTTCATAAGCTCTCGC
Source organism: Xenococcaceae cyanobacterium MO_188.B29 (assembly GCA_030065155.1). GTDB lineage: Bacteria > Cyanobacteriota > Cyanobacteriia > Cyanobacteriales > Xenococcaceae > JASJDJ01. Next base: position 668 of record JASJDI010000371.1, on the reverse strand, counting down.
TAAAGCCATTACTAAAGTTGTCCCCATCCGTTGTCTTTCTTGACGCTTTTCTAGATCATTACGTTGACTGATAACGTCATTAGCCTCATTAGTAAATTGAGCTAATTTTTTGACTATACTAAGGGGATTATTGTATTTGTTATCTTCAGGCAGTTTTTCTATTCTTTGTAGCAGGTAGTTAATGGTTTCTTGAGCAGCAATTTCTCCTCCTTCATGTCCACCTACTCCATCACAAACAATAGTTAGAGTTTCGTCTGTACTAGTTATTTTTTGATTGAGAGGATAGGAGGCATCTTCATTATGGGAACGTTTAGGTCCTGAATCACTACTAGCAAAAATTTGAAAGGAATATTCTTGAGATTGACTATAGATATCGATCGCTCGATCTAAGATAGCCATTATCTGTCTTGGCTTTTCAATCTCTTTAGTTTCCAGACGCAGACAAAGTTCTTTTAACAATCCTTGAATACTAGGAGATGCATGTTTAGTCCATTGTGACCACAGTTTTCCTAATTTTTGGAGGCTTGGCTTTTCTTCTTGCTCTGCATCTGCTTGTAGTTGTAATAATTGTAGAAAAGAGCCATTAATTCTAATTAACCAAGGATTGAGTAAGGTAGAAACAACCCCTTTATTAGTAAGTGGTTTCCATAGTTTAGCTATTTGCTGCA
>JASJDI010000370.1 GCA_030065155.1 Xenococcaceae cyanobacterium MO_188.B29 | reverse complement strand
TATACAAAACTGGTCGTAAAGTTAGAGAGGATTTTAAGCAAACGATGGAAATTCTGTTTGATGAGTATTTGCCACAATGGAATTACACTGCTCAACCACAAGGAGCGTAATTCTGGAGTTTATTTAATTCTCATTCCTTAGAGAAAAATTATCTGTAATTACGATTAATCGTAAAATTACAAATCAGATTTAATACTTCATATACGCGATCGAGTCTTCAGTGAGAAGGCGATCGATTTCCCTGTAAACCAATAGTTTCTCTCGATTGGTTTAATTATTGGCAGAATGAATCGAAACTTTAACCTCGATCTTGATGCGCTCTTTGCATTTGAACAATTTTGGAGAGTCTGGAGAGTTTTAGCGTTATTCAACCTGCGTTGAGCGATATCTGTTCGCAAATTCTTGGGTAACTTGCCTTGATCAATTGCTTCTACTTCTCGCCTTAAGTTCCCTAGCAGTAATCTAGCCGTAGCCAGAATATCAGCAGCCATTTCTGACGAAATCTGAGTAAAGTAACCTCGATCGCTGCCTAAACTCGCCTGATAATGTTCCCGTTTCTGCTTCCAATTGTTTTCGCTAGCATGGTTTCGGACTGTAGAGTTGGCAATGCCATATTTTGTTGCCAAATGTTCTAAGGTTGGTTGACAATGAACTCTCATATTGCCCTTCGTCTCCCAGAATCCATTTAGATAATCACTAAAAATCGCGTCCCAGTCAACAAGCGTCTGTCTACCCATATTGTACTTTTACTGTACTATTTCTCTTCTTTGTAACATACGTAAAGAGGCGATCGATAGCGGAGATAGATATTTATTTGCCTAGCTTTGACGACTTTTTTGTCTCGCGTTGTGTTTATATACATAACATAAAGGATGAAATTTTGGCGATTGCTATAGATTTTTGTTACTAGCAAGCTTTTATGAGAACAAAAGTCCTATAAAAATACTAGAGTATTTATTAGTTGTTCTGCACTCTAGATTTTAATTTAGACTAATATTTCTACTAGAAAAATACTAGATAGTTTTTAGTTATAAATGCCTCAAACCCTTACGGGGCAAGGTTTATGTCGATATACAAAGGCGGGACTGACGGGGCTCGAACCCGCGACCTCCTGCGTGACAGGCAGGCATTCTAACCAACTGAACTACAGTCCCAGACTAGGCTTAAAGGAGCTTTAACTTTTAGTAAGCTATCTTTAACCTTTTTTGTCACAGATTCTATACTAACACAATGTCTAAAAAAAACAATACTTGAATCAAATTTTAGTTATAAACCTATGTAGAAGAGAATAAAAGACCAGAGAGAACTTGAAACCAAGCTGAATCCTTTAGCCAGTGATGGTAAGGGTTGGAAACCCTTGTTGTTTGTATTAATTTAGCCAGCCTGCACTTAAAGCTATGGTTAAAGTAATAAAAGTAATACTTAATGCCCAAGTAATACGATTGAGAGTTTTTTCTGCGCTTTTAGTGCTAGTAAACAATTGGGCTTGTCCACCAATACCGCCCAAACCATCTCCTTTAGGGCTATGTAGCAAAACTAAAATGATTAATAAAGAGGCTGAGGTTCCCCAAATAATCTGAACTAACTGATAAGCTTTCATTTGATAAATTTGTAGATTTTAATCTTAAGAGACTAACTATTATTGTATTTTATAGTGATTTTTGCCAGTCGCAAATACTCTTTATATTGTGAATCCAAAAAGTATAATGCTTTTAGTAGAACCTTGCTGCATACAACATCTGGAGATGCTACTTGCTGAGAAGGAAAGATTTTTCCGTGAATTTGGTATTTCCATCGCAGAGGATTACAAACTCATTCCCGAATTACTGCAATTTTCTTTAAAGAATTTGCAAGAGGGAACTATTTTACCTCGTTGGTTAACTCATATGCTGATATTGAACGAACCACGAATTATGATAGGACTTGTAGGCTATAAGGGTAATCCTGATGAGCAAGGTGTAGTTGAAATTGGTTATTCCATTGCTACTTCTTATCAAGGTAGAGGTTTTGCTACACAAGCAGCCAGAATTCTTATTGATAGAGCGTTTTCCACTGGAGAAGTTAAAGTTGTTAGGGCGCATACCTTACCAGAAGAAAATTCATCTACTAGCGTTCTCAAAAAAGTTGGCATGACTTTTGTTGGTGAATTTGAAGACGAAGAAGATGGAAAGGTTTGGCGTTGGGAATCTATCTATTTAGCCTCCGATGCCCAAACTGCCAGCCAAACTAGGACTTAAAGGAATTAAGGTGGCTAACATTAAAAATAATGCTAATAAACCCCAAGCAGCCCTATTGTCATCGGGTTCAGTTATTTCGTTCATAGTTGGGCGTTCTAAATCTCTTTGTAGTAAGAGAATTAAAACTGCCCAATAAAGAGGGATTGGATTAGCTGGGTTAAATAAAACCACTATCCCCAAAATAATCAAACTGGCTATAGTTGCTCTTCTGGCAATTTTACGCCCATAGATAGCTTGTACAATTCTGCCTCCATCCAACTGTCCTGCGGGGAGTAAATTCAATGCCGTAATGACTAAACCTAACCAACCAATAACTACTAAGGGATGAATATCAATTAAGGTTGCTTCTAGAGAAGAACCGAAAGCTACTTTGGCTAAAGTTCCTACTAAGATAGAACCTTGAAAAAAGTTGGTGGGAAGCTTAAAAAGACTTCCAGGATGAGATAGAAGCAAACCAAAAATCAACAATACCAGGGATGTTAATCCTGCTACTGCTGGTCCTGCAAAAGAAATATCGAATAAAACGGTACGGTTGGGCAGCAGGGATTCAAAACGAGTAATCGCGCCAAAAGAGCCAATCTGCCAACTAGGGAGGAAAAAAGGAATACTCAAACGGATATCATAGCGTTTGGCTACTAGCCAATGTCCTAGTTCATGAACTGCTAAGATTGCCCATAAACCTAAACTAAGAGGTATGGCTTCTGAGTAACGGCTAAAATTACTAAATAGGTCGAAGCCAAGGAGTAAGCCAGTAGCTTCTAAACTAGTAACAATAGTTGCTATAAACAAGACTAGAGCTAAATTTTTTTGGGCTAAAGTAGTAGTCTGGGGATCGTTAGTACTAGGTAAAATAACTACAACAGGTTTTTCCTCAGGACTTTCAACTAAAAATAAGCGATATTTCTCTCCTAATTGAGCCTGAAGTTTTTCTGTGAGAATAGAGTGAGCTTGTTCTGCTTCCTTGCGGAGATTTCCTTTAAAAATTGCTCCATCTTGGTAAGAAATTGTTTCTGTAGCGAAAAAAGTATCTATGCCAAAAATTCCTTTGATTTTATTTAAATCTTCCTCTGAAATTGGCACTACTTCTGCGGCAAGAACTTTTTCTGTGGGAATATTCGGGTTCTCTTTTTGCTGAGAGTTTATTTCTACTTGTGCTTCTGCTTTGAGACGTTCAGCAGCCTTTTGTTTAAGCATTTCTTCTTGTCCAGCAGCCCTCAGAGTTTTTCCTAGCCAGATGTATATTGCTACTGAGACAATGAGCAAAAACAGTATTGCAACTAAATTAATATAGATACCAACGGCAAACAGGGCAAAGAATAGCAGCCAAGGAGTCATTAAGACGATCGATTGTAACCAAGCAAGTAAGCCTAGCTTACCGTAAGCTTTTGAGCGATTATACCCCCAAGCAACGATCGCCAAAGCTGTACAAATAATGAGGAATGTTGCTGTAGATTCCGAGCCGTTAAACATTGGTTGTTAGTTATTGCTTGTTTCTTCTGTTTAAGATATTAGCAGAGGTAGTTAAAAATACTTGTTCTTTATCTTTTGTGTTAGCAGGTGATCAGGATGCTATTTTGTTTTACTTATCTTGTAATGCTGCTCTTAGATTGCCTTGATATTTGGTCAACAAAAGTTCGCATTCTGTTTTTTCTAAACCTGTCCAGTGCATAAGCAGAGCTAATTTTACTTTTTTGTCACTGTGTTGTAGTAAAGTATCTGCTTCTTGACGAGAGAGATTGGTGAGATCGCTAATAATTCTTAGGGATCGATCGAGCAATTTAGTATTAGTAACAGCAACGTCTACCATCCGATTTCCATAGACTTTCCCTAAACGTACCATCACTCCTGTAGAGATGATATTTAAAGCCATTTTGGTAGCTGTTCCTGCCTTGAGTCTAGTTGAACCGGCGAGAATTTCTGCCCCAACCAGAAGGCGAATATCAATATCTGCATGGATAGTTACTTGTTCGCGAGGGACACAGCTGAGAGAGATCGTTTTTGCGCCTCTTTCTTTGGCTGCATTGAGTGCGCCGTGAACGAAGGGGGTAGTTCCTCCCGCGCTAATTCCTAATACTACATCTAAATTGAGAATTTGATGATGAGCGATCGCTTCTGCGCCATCTTGTTGACTATCTTCTAAATCTTCGGAACTACGAACTAATGCTGCTGCACCACCAGCAATAATTCCTTGTACTAATTCGGGAGGAGTACAAAAAGTAGGAGGACATTCTGCTGCATCTAAAACTCCTAATCTGCCACTAGTTCCTGCACCGACATAAAATAGTCTTCCTCCTTTTCTGAGGGCTTGTGTGATAGTATCAATTGCTTCGGCTAAACTGTTTTTAGCTTTAGCGATCGCTTCAATAGTTTTACGATCTTCTTGATTAAAAAGATCGACAATTTCTATAGAGGATAAACTATCAAGATTATGGCTATTAGGATTGATTTGTTCTGTTAGTAGATGACCTCTCGACTGCAAATTATCCATCTATAATAGTCCTTCGAGTTGACTACGAATTCTGTCTAATTCTTCGTTAGACATTTCTGGTTTATCTGATTCTGTTGATTTAACAGATTCTGACTTAGTACCTGTATCAGCATACTCCCCTTCTTCATTCCAATCGGTTGCTTCCAGATTACTTTCTGGAGGAATAGCTAATTTTCCTGGTTCTACTACTTCAAAATCATAGTCAGCACTTTTACAAAAAGCTTTTACTTCTTCCTCATCAATAGATTCTACTGTAGGAGTAGGAAAATCCTGAGCTTCAAGCATCAAAGCATAACGCTCTGCATCGTCTTGTGCCATAAACATCAAAATTTTGTTGCGTTCACCAATTTGGAGCGTATGAATACCCTCATTACTAGTTCCAGCATTATAGAGTAGAATGTATACACGCATAACTATAAATAAAACAAATAAGATAATCATCAGTAAATAGTTATGGTTGCTAACCATTTACTGATCCATGTTTACTAATTTAATTTCTAGTTAACCACTTTTGTCCGTTTAAGCGTTGCAAAGTATATAAAACTAATAAATCTAAAGTTACTCTGCGCTCATCAATCATAAAAGATTC
>JASJDI010000064.1 GCA_030065155.1 Xenococcaceae cyanobacterium MO_188.B29 | reverse complement strand
GCGTGTCATAAACAGGAACACAGTAAAACCAAGTTCAAGGCTTGAAGTATGGCTTGAGCCGTATGTTGGGAAACTGACAAGTGCGGTTCTTAGGGGAGTGCGGGCTGGTGACAGTCCAATCTTACCCGACAACCTATTTATAGGGGGATAGAGAGCTTCTATTGAGTAACCTTTGTGGTTGAGTTCGCACTTCTAATCCTCAATAGATGACAACTTCATAATCATGTAAGTGAGTGAAAGTACCCTAGAAATCACAAGCCTTACCGCCCCAGTACTGGGCTGAAAACATATTCCCCAGGGTAGCGACTAGCCCTCAATCCCTGAAGAGCGGGAATAAAAGCGGAAAGATACTACGAGCCTAATGTGGTATCCCGTCAGTAAAACTCTCATGAATAGCGAAAGCAAAGAGATGTAAAAAACCGTCGTCAACGCCAACCAGTGCAATAAGGCTGACACACTGGGAGAACCAAAAGGTCAAAAGGTCATATTCATATGACACAAGGGTGATAGAAATATAGTCAATTATCTATCAGTACCACCCAAAAACTTGGCGGAGTGTCTCATTCTAAAAGAGTTAACCAATGATTATGAGGAACGAAGTAACTTTCCTGTTACTCTCAACCAAGGTCGATGTGTTGAGTAGTCAGCTAAGACGCAATATCTGCAATTTTATTGTAGGTAACAAGGAGGAAAGATTGAGTCAGAAGCAAACGCTTTACTGTAACGGTAAAGATAAGCTGACGGACTCACGGTAATACGGATTGAAAAGCTACAAGTAGCAATACATAAGTTATGAACACGGTTCAACCGATGTATAAATGGAAAGACATACCCTGGCGTAAGTTGGAGAAGAATGTCTATAAGTTGCAAAAGAGGATTTTCAAAGCGTCACGCCGTGGTGATGTCAAATTAGTTCGCAGACTCCAAAAACTTCTGATCAAATCTTGGGCAGCTAAGTGTTTAGCGGTTCGTCGAGTCACCCAGGATAACCAGGGACGGAATACAGCAGGAGTGGACGGGGTAAAATCCCTGACCCCAAAACAGCGCATCTCTCTGGTAAATAAACTAATACTGGGTTCAAAAGTCGCCCCCACTAGGAGAGTATGGATTCCTAAACCTGGGAAGGAGGAGAAGCGACCATTAGGAATACCGACAATGCATGACCGCGCTTTGCAGGGACTCGTAAAACTGGCACTTGAACCAGAATGGGAAGCTCATTTCGAGCCAAACAGCTACGGGTTTCGCCCAGGACGCTCATGTCACGATGCTATTGAAGCAATATTTCTTACCATTAGGTCGAAACCAAAATTCGTACTAGATGCGGATATCAGTAAATGCTTTGATAACATAAACCACAACCAACTCTTAAAAAAACTGAATACCTATCCAACCCTACGGAGACAAATCCGAGCTTGGCTGAAAGCTGGTGTTATGGATGGACTTGAGTTAAAACCCACATCACAGGGAACACCGCAAGGTGGCACTATTAGCCCATTATTAGCTAATATCGCACTTCATGGGATGGAATACGATATCAAGCAACTAGCGACCAAACTCGATATAAAAAATAATCGAGGTCGTCAGTTAGGATGGCAAAATAAACAAAAATCCGTTAGCTTAATTCGTTACGCAGATGACTTCTTAATCTTCCACGAAGACATCAACACCTTAAACAGGTTCGTAGAGGCTATAACTCAGTGGTTAAATGACATAGGATTGGAACTTAAACCTAGCAAAACCAGAATTGCACACACGCTTAACCACTATAAACGGGAAAAACCAGGTTTTGATTTTCTCGGATTTAACGTTAGGCAACACCAAACAGGTAAACACACCTGTGGTAAAAACGCACATGGTAAAAAGTTAGGTCACAAAACCATTATTACCCCAAGCAAAGAAGCTCAAAAACAACACTATAAAAAAATAGCCAAAGTAATTGACCACAATAAAGGACAGTCTCAAGCTGCCCTTATATCGAAACTCAATCCCATGATTAGAGGATGGTGCAATTACTACGCTACGGTATGCAGCCAAAAAGTGGAGGAGCGGTATGAAGAGAAATTTTCACGTCCCGTTCTGGAGAGCAGTGGGAGGGGCGACCCTTTCACTGACTTTAATCGTCCCCAAAGGTATCGCCTTTGGTCAGTTAATCAGATGTCGGAGGATGTGGCTTCTAGCCCGTCCAAAGACCTCCGCTTAGAATCCCCCAGCGAAGCGTTGCTTTAGCAGGGGGAGTACTCAACAAACAGATTACTCTAAAAGAGGAAAAATCACTTGCCAAGCTTTAATCAGATTGCCTTGCATTAAAGCAGCAACACCACTGAGAATTTGAATTTCTTCATTATCAGGCTTAAGAGCGATCGCTTGATTTAAAGCTTTTTCTGCTGATTTAGGTTGCCAATCATAAAGATAGACAAAAGCCAGATAAGCATAATTAAAAGGATTGTTACTATCTAATTGAATAACCTTTTGGAAAGTGGCGATCGCACCTTCTACGTCTTGCTGTAATACTTGAGCTAAACCTACTGCATATGACCAATCTAGTTTTTGTTGCTGACTAATATCATTTTGTTGGAGACGATAAGATAAAGCAAGTTCTGCTTGGGTTAAGTAGTCTTGTTTGGCATCGTATTGGTTAATGCGAGCAGTTTGAATAAAAATAGGGTCTAAACCTGTAATTCCTTGACCTATATTGGGAGCAATGGTTCGTAGTTGAGTCACTAAATCCAATTCTGGTGCAGGTACAGGTTTGGCATTAGGATCGATAGTTATTTCTACATTTGGTATATCTAGAGGATAAGTTTCTCCTGAAATGCGATCGAGATATTGGGCAGAAAGCCGATATTTACCGGAGAGAGTATTAGCTGGCGGTAGCATCGCTGTTCTTTCAATTACTTCCAACCCAGTATTAGATATCTCCTTTTGATGAAAATCTAATGAACCCATCCCAATACTGTGATCGTGTAACCACAGGGATGAAGTATTATTTACATGAGATTTGGGTGTTACTTTAGTTTGTTTATTTACTTGCTGCCAGGTGAGTAAAATTAAACTCGATCGCAATTTTGACCAACTACCAGTCCATTGATAGGTAACAGGAATAGGAATACCTGGAGGGGCTACTTGAGGGACGATAATATTTTGTAGCGATACGTTAGGTAGGCTTTGTTGGCTCGATTTTACTTCTACCAGAGGCTCAAGACGATGATATAGTCTGAGATCGGTATTATCTGGGAGTTGCCAACTTTTGTGGAGTGCAAAATCTCCTCCCTCTTCTACCAATTTAACGATCGCTTTTTGTGCTTCGGGAATTGAACCTTGATCTCCTGTTTTAGTTATAAACCAATCGAGCGATCGAGCATCTTGTTCTACTTCTTCTTGTCTTACTCCTACCTGACGACCAGCTACTTGAAAGTTATACTGTCCTCCATAGAAAGAGAAATTGTGTTGATTTATTTCTGGGGTAGAAGGTAATACTCCTAGTGTTGAACGTAGGTAGGGAGAAGTATTAATAATTTCTGCGACTACATCTCGATGAGGAAAAGGTTTTCCTGTGTAAGGATAGTTTTGCACACGAGGACTAAGTTTGGCAGTTAACCAATCTCCTCCTAAGGGAAAAATATTTAACCACATCAATACCACAGCTAAAATAATCGTTCCCCAACGGATATATTTTTGTCGATAACTATGCCAAGAGAATAAACCCAAAGCCAAGATTAAAGACAAAACTGGTAATAAAGGCAAGATATAACGAGCATCTTTATTAATATTGAGAGAAGAGAGCAGATATCCACCTAATAAGAAAATCCCTAACCAAGTCCATTTAAATTTAGAAGAGATGGGGGGATCGGGAGATGGGGAGAGAGGGCGTTTTTTTTTGTTTCTAAATAGGGCAAACAAAATTAAGCCAACCAGAGGAACAAGGAGTAAACACCAAGAGAGTAAATAAGGCAAAACACTACTATAGTAAGTCCAAGCATGAAGAGTATTAAGGGCTGGATCTCCTTCTGCTATGGCAGAATCAATAGTGGCTCGCTTCCCCGAAGTCAATATTAATAACCAATTAGTACGATACCAAGGAAAACAAATTAGAATAGCGATCGCCAAAGAGCTAATTAGCTGAGTCAAATATAACCATTGGCGATGTTTCAAAGAACTACCCAACACCCACAAAATGGGCAGGAATAAAAAGAATAAAGCAGTTTGCTTTAGCATTAAAGCCAAACCCAAACTAAACCCAAATAATAGGCTAAAAATCCAACCCCGAAAATGATAACGATTTGTAATTACTCCAAACCAATTAACTCCTGACTTCTGAACTCCTGAACTCCTGAACTCCTGAACTCCTAAATTCCGAAGACGATCTAAATTCCAAAGCGTAAGCAACCCAAAACTAGCCGTCACCATCGCCGTTAAAGGATAATCGAGGAGAAATTCTAGGCGATAGTAATATAACCCTGGTAATAACTGACATATCCCTGCTGCCCATATACCCATAGTAGGATTAAACAGAATTGCTCCCAAACCATAGACAGATGTAAGCAGTATGGCACTGTATAGTATCATTACCATCATAGCTGCATCTGCCGTTGTGCCAAATAAATTAAGCACAGGGGTAGTAAAAATGTAATGTAGTGGAGGAATTTTATTAGAAAGTAGCCAAAAATTACGCCACCAATCAGGATTAAACCATTCTGGTTGTTGTAAAGCGTTCCAGTAGTTTAAAACACCATTAAGATAATCAGCCTGATCCCAAGCAGGGACAGAACGATCGAGAGCCAACCAAAAGCGATCGCTGATTCCCCCTATCAACCAGATTACTCCCAGAATCCCCAATCTGTAGAGCCAGTTCAATTGTTTTTTTTGTTTCACCAAGTATCTAGCTTTAAATAAAAAACTTTCTTATTAAAAAATAATCAATTTAAACAGCTATTTTTAGAAGCTAGAGTACATTATAATTATCTACTGATTATTAAGTCATGTTTTAATAATACTTTTTCCTGGATTCGCCAAAATTATTTTTATTTTTGCTTTATATCTATTCGCAGTAATCTTATGGATTTACTAAAAAAAATACTCCCCTGGGTAAGAATGCCTAGCCAAAACATGCCTTGGTGGATCAAAATAAGTACAGAAGTTCCTAAATGTATTTATTTTTTTGGCCCTTTTGATAGTTTGGCAGAAGCTAAACTATCACAATCTGGATACCTTGAAGATTTGAAGGGAGAAAATGCCATAGGAATTAAGGTAGAAATTCAACAATGTGAACCAAAAGAGTTAACTATTATTGAAGAAGAAGAGTTTAAATAATAGGCTTTTTGTCTAAATCTAAAAACTTTTGATGGAGTAAAATATTGATACCTCATCGTCATAAATAAACAGTCACTAGTAACTATTAGTTATTGACTGATAAATAATTATCAAGAATAAAGAAAACTAAAACTCTTTCAAAACATTCTGTACTTGCTGATAAAACTCTCCTCCTCGATCGTAAAAACTCTTTAATTGATTAAATCGATCGATGCTTAAGTTATGACGCTGAACAATTCTTTCCGAATCATCACAATATTGTGAGACAGTATCCCTAACATTATCTGGTAGATTCTCAAAAGTTTCTGGTCGGTTGCAAACAATATCAGGAGGAGCCTGGTTGAGCATTGATTTAATCTCTTTGTATACTCTTTGTCGCAATAACTCTACTTCATAACCAGCTTTAGCATAGCTAGTGACTTCGTTTTGTGTATAGTCTTGAGCATGAGCAACAGAAGATATGCGAGAAAACGGAAAAGATACTTCTATAACTAAGATACCAAAGAGTCCCGTTGCTGCTAGGATACCAGTAGTCAAGAAGCGGAATAAAACTTTATTTATGTTAAAAGGAACTAAATTAGAGAGCAACATAATTTTAAACAGAAAGTGACAGACTTAATTAAATATTTTTAAGAGATTGCTATTGTTTTTGAATAGTTTTAGGTAAAATAAGTTCCTTGCTTTGCCTTTTTATTGTTTTGTATAAAGTGTTTGTATAAAATCTAATGACTGAATACTCTAGCTTAGTAGAAATTTTACAAAATAAAGCCTTAGAAAAACCCAATAATATTGCTTATCGATTTCTTCAAGACGGTCAAACAGAGTCTGGTAGCTTAACCTATAGCGAATTAGATCGACAAGCTAAAGCGATCGCTGCGGAATTACAATCCTTATTACAACCAGGTTCTAGAGCATTATTAGTTTATCCTTATCATGCTGGTTTAGAGTTTATTTCTAGTTTTTTTGGTTGTCTCTATGCTGGTATTATTGCTGTTACAACTAATCCCCCTCGTCACGGAAAAGAAGTAGCCAAACTACTAGAAAGAGCTACTGCATCGGGAGCAAAAGTAGTTATAACTACAGCAGAATTTTTAAAGACAATTAATACAGGAATTGCTATTAATCGAGAACTAGCAACTCAAACTAAAGATTTTATTTTCTTAGCTACAGATACTCTTCCCTCTGATTTATCTACAAATTGGCAAGCTACCAAAATTGAGAGAGATACTCTGGCTTTTTTACAATATACTTCTGGTTCAACAGGAATATCTAAAGGGGTAATGGTAACTCATGGCAATCTTATCGCCAACGAAGAGATGATCCGCCAGGGATTTCAGCATACGGAGGAAACTATAGTTGTTGGCTGGTTGCCTATGTTTCATGATATGGGCTTAATTGGGAATGTCTTGCAGCCTTTATATTTAGGTACTCCCAGTATTTTAATGTCTCCTGTTTCCTTGGCACAAAAACCCTTCGAGTGGCTAAAAGCTATTTCTCACTACCAAGCTACTTCTAGCGGGGGGCCTAATTTTGCTTACGATCTTTTATGTCTTAAGGCAACTCCAGAAAATCTAGCTGGTTTAGATTTAAGTAGTTGGTCTGTAGCGTTTTCTGGTGCAGAAACTGTCAGGGCAGAAACCATCGATCGCTTTAGCCATATTTTTAAACCTTGTGGTTTTCGTCGCGAGGCATTTTATCCTTGTTATGGTATGGCAGAAACAACCCTCTTGATTTCTGGTGGTTTGAGAGATGACCCTCCTGTAATTAAATATGTTGATGGTAATGCCTTAGAACAAAATCGAGTAGTTGCAGCTAAACCAGAACAAAAAGATGCTAAAGCAATTGTAGGTTGTGGTCGTACTTGGTTAGACCAGAAAGCAATTATAGTCGATCCTCAGTCTCTAACTCAATGTAGCAGCGATGGAGTAGGAGAAATTTGGGTATCGGGATCGGGAGTAGGTAAAGGCTATTGGCAACAACCAGAAGAGACAGAGAATACTTTTAATGCTTATCTAGCAGATACTAAAGAAGGTCCTTTCCTACGCACAGGAGATTTAGGCTTTATTGAAGATGGAGAGTTATACATCACAGGTAGGCTCAAAGAAGTGATGATTTTTTGGGGAAGATATTGTTATCCTCAACACGTAGAAAAGACTGTGCAAGATTCTCATCCCGCTTTACGTCCTAATTGTGGTGCAGCTTTTTCTCTCGATGTAGATACAACAGAAAGATTAGTAATAGTACAAGAAGTAGAGCGTAGTTACCTTAGAAAGTTAAATATAGAAGAAATTGTTGAAGTTATTTGTCAATCCGTAGGGCAAGTCCATGAAGTAGAGGCTTATGCGATCGCTTTACTCAAAACTGGTAGCATTCCTAAAACTTCTAGTGGCAAGATTCAACGCCGTGGTTGTAAAGCTCAATTCCTTTCAGGAGACTTGAATATAGTTGCTAAATGGCAACAGTCCCACTCAGCAGGAAAAAATGTAACAGAAATAGTTAATTTATCTGATTGACTTGTCACAAATTGCTCTATGTAATCATTTTTTCCTTACAATATGTAACAAAATTGCATAAACTATTTCCTTTAGACTAAATAGGTAAGTAGAAAAAAAATCCTAGTTGAATTTGATAGAGTGTTATAAAATGTTTCAGATCTGGAAAAGATATAGAGATAGGAATCGAGAAAGGAAAAGGGTTTTAGGTTTTTTGCCATCTTGTGGATATCAGAAAACTACAACCAAGAGAGAGAAAAATTCTGCTGCAAACAATTTAAGTAGTTATAGTAACGATATTCTGGTTAGTAGTGCTGGACAAGCGAAAATTGCTGCTTTAGATAGCTGTCTAAAACTAGTTAGCAGTGATTTTATTGTGTTTTAGCTGTTCAGGAAAAGAACCGAGGAGAAGAAGATGTCAAAATTAATAATTGCTCAATAGCACAAAATGTTTTAATCTTTTCAACAACGGACAATGGACAACTAAAAATCCCAAATTATCAATTGTCAATTGTCAATTGTTTATCTATTCTTTTTTCTCTTCGGTAAAATCATAAACATCTATCAACACCGAGTAATTTGGTTGTTCTCCTGTATTACTCCACTCATGATCTTGCCGTCCAACTATCCGAACATCTGGTTCGTAAACGCGCATTTGATAGTCTGTCTGTTGCTGATTTCCTTCTTCGATGGCAAAATCCCAATGAGTAAAGTCCTTGAATTCCAATCCACTTAAATGACGCGCTCCATCGTCGATAGGTACAGTAGGCTCGTCCCTTGCTAGAGTTTGATTCTGCTGAATAAGTGTGTTTAGTCCAAGTACGCTCAAAGCTATTATTAAACCAGCAATTATCTTGCCTTGGTTATTCATTTGCATTTTTCAACCATAGCTTTATTTTTTATGCTAAAACAAATCGATAAAGAGGGTTGAATTTTATCTAAACTTTATAGTCAAGATGTAAAAAGTATATGTTTTTTCTTTACTTCAATTAATTACAAACTAACTATAAGTTAATAATTTCGATCGCCTCAATTGGATCGGCTGGTTTAAAATTAAAGACACGGGAGTAAAAATAAAATTCACTATCCAAGGCTTTTTTGATATTCTCTCCTTGACGGAAACCATGTCCTTCATTTTCAAACAAGACATATGCCACAGGTAATCCTTTCTTTCTAATGGCAGTAAACATCATCTCTGCTTGATTAGGTGGAACTACTTTATCTTCTCCTCCTTGGAAAAAGATAACAGGACAAGACAGTTGTTCGGTAAAATGGATAGGCGATCGCGCTTCATAAATATCTTTTTCGTCTGGATAAACACCAATCAAACCATCTAGATAACGAGATTCAAACTTATGAGTATCTCTGGCTAAAATTTCTAGATCGCTGACACCGTAATAACTTGCTCCCGCTTTAAAAGTATCGCGAAAAGTAAGGGCAGCCAAAGTAGTATAACCTCCTGCACTACCACCAGAAATAACTAATCTATCTCCATCAACTCTTCCTTGTTGTACTAAATATTTAGCTGCATTAACGCAATCATCTACATCGACAATACCCCAATTTTTTTCTAATCGCTGACGGTATTGACGACCATAACCAATGCTACCGCCATAGTTGACATCTAAATAGCCAAAACCTCGACTAGTCCAATATTGAATCCTTAAACTGAGACTAACAGACGCTGCTGCGGTAGGACCTCCATGGCTTTTGACTAAAAGAGGCGGTAATTCTCCTTCTGGTGCAGAAAAATCTTTATTTTGAGGTGGATAATACCAAGCATAAGCAGTTAAACCATTTTCTGTGGTAAAAGAGATAGCTTCTGGGACAGATAGATAACTAGAATCAAGGTTTAACTTTCCTGACTCTTTGAGTATTTCTTTTTCTTTAGTAACTAAATCTAATTTGATTACAGCAGTGGGTTCAGTAGGAGATCCGGCAATAAATAAAGCTTGACCATTGTTAGTAGCTTGTACAGAAGAAATATTGGTGTAGGAAGTCTCTATCTTGGCAAACTCTTTTGTCCGAGTATCTATAGTACTTAAATACCAACTACCATTTTGAGAATAAGTACAAATAATCTGGTCTGGAGAGAGAAAAGCATAAGTAGATAAACCGAATATCCAGTGAGGATAAGCAAACTCTGCTTGCATCTCGTAAAGGGATTCTATTGTTTCATCTTCATTACGGCGATAGATATTCCACCAGTCGTTTCTATCACTAGAAAAATACAATTTTCCATCCGATGACCATTTAGGTTCGCAGATAGATTCATTTTTTCCACCAGCTACTAACTTCGCTTCTCCTAATGAACCATCCTCATTAACTTCAGCTAGCCATAAATAAGTACTATCCCAAGGCATATAGGGATGATGCCAACTTAACCAAGCCAGATGACTACCATCAGGGCTAAGACAAGGGGAAGAATAAAAATCTTCACCAGATATAAGATTGGCTATTACACCTGTAGTTAAATCTATAGTGACAATAGTATTTTCTGATTCTCGATCTGGGTCAGAATGGTCTTCACAAACGCAGATTAGGCGATTTTGATGGCGGTCGATAATTATATCTGTGTAGCGTCTTTTTCCTTCTGGAGTTATAGGTTGAGGCTGGCTTGCTGCTGTTTGTTGATAAATTCTGCCATCGGTAAAATTGGAAAAATAAATTGTACCTGCGGTAATCAGATATGCCCCACCACCATATTCATGAACCCGCGATCGAACATTAAAAGCTGGAGGGGTAAGATCGGGTGATTTACCATCAGGATTATACTTTACCAGAACATTTCGTCCTTTTTCCGTTGGTCGTATCTCTAACCAGTAAATATCCTCTCCATCAGCAATAACTCCTCCTAAGCCGATCGTCTGAGAGATAATCAGATCGGATGTAATAGGTGATTTCCAAGAACCAAAAGGTGCAGTTGTCATGGGTTTAATAGTTCAACTCTGGTAATATAGCTATCTTAGGCGATCGTGTGATCGTTATTCAAATAATGTCCGCATATATACGTAGATATGCGCTTTCGGTAAAATACTAAGTTAACTAAGAATAGTGAAAAACAGAGTTAATCTGAAATACTAGACCTGTTGTGAAATAAGATTTGAAATAGCTGAATCTCTTTTGTGGCGAAGGTTTTAGCTTATGTAAAACTTCGAGAGTTATAAGTCCTGCGAAGCATGGAATACAGCCATTTATGGTTTTTATAGTAAAAGCCATAAGTATTAGCGGGACTTAAACAATTTTGATAGTCAGAATAAGGTATAATGCTTTTGCTAAATAACTTGAACATTATCCTAGATAGCGATCGCCATCATGAGAGAAACAACTCCCTCCGCTATGCCTCCCTGCTTTGATAGATGGTGTAAAAAGTTTGATGACCAATTTAGAACAAAATCGCAAAAAAGAGAGTTTAGAGACTATGTCGGAGGATTATTGGGAGAAAGTGAGAGAAAAAATCTGTCTCAGATGGCTAGAGATGCGGTAGGAGTCACATATCACAAATTACACCATTGTCTTGATGCAGTCGCTCATGGGGGAAACCCCCAAGACCGCGCTGCATCGCTTCTTGACAGAAGCAACATGGTCGGCGGGTAAGATAAATGAGCGTCGTTTAGAAATAATGAATAAGTGCCAACAAACCAGAATAAGTCTGGGGTTTAGCCTAATTGTGGATGATTCTGGTCATAGAAAAAGCGCACCGCGATTAGGCTGAGGTCTCCTCAGCGTAAAGACGGAGCAAGAAGTGGGAATTTTACCGCAGGAGTAGGTCGTCAATACATCGGGGAAATTGGCCCTTCGGGTTCGGTAGTTGCTTCAAGTCGGTGAAACCGCCCAACGCACTACCTCACAAAACTGAGAATGGCAATGTAGTGGTAACAACTCATCTATATGATGGCAAAAAAAGCTTACCTTTAGACATAGAATTATATCAACATAGCGATTCATTACCAGAAGGCAAAAAAGCGCACCGCCCGCTCGGAGGTTTCCTCCGAGTAAGGACGGAGCAAGCAGACCCTGAGTTTAAGAAAAAACCAACCTTAGCCTTAGAGTTAATTGATAAAAGTAGAGCGAGAGGATATCGACCAGGAATAGTCTTAATAGATTCATCTTATGGTAACAATACATCTTTTCTAAAGGAGTTAGAAGAAAGATACTTAAATTATCTAGGAGGAATCGCGAAAAATCGCAATATTTTAGTTTTTTGTGCCTATACTTTTATTATTTGGCACAAGCTAACTGGAGGATTAAGAAGGCGTTGGGCAAATAAACTGCCAACCCACCTCGAATTCAATTCGAGGTGGAAAGTGGCAGTGCATTCCGCACCTTTGAACACTTTTCCTGAAGCTAAGACCGTCATTTCGTACAGCCATATCTTATCGTTTTGTCGAATGGCTGAACCAAAATCGTCACGTATTCATTGCTTATAAAGCGAGTTTGGGCTTTGTTTGGGCTTGATTTTTGTTTAAGTCCCGTTAGGACAAAGGGTAAGATTAAATAAATTAAGCAGAGCGAAAGAGATGGCAAGAGCTTACAGTTACGACTTACGTCAAAAGGTAATCAAAGCGAGCGAGTGCGATGGGTGGAAGAAAAGCGAAGTAGCATTCATATTTCGCGCTTAGCCGAAACACAATTGATTTATGGCTCAAGCGAAGGCAAGAAACAGGAGATTATCGTCCATTATCAAACCGTCCCCACCGTACTCAAGCCAAAATCACCGATTGGCAAGCATTTGCCGAATTTGCGGAGAAACATGGTGAGCAAACTCAAGCTCAAATGGCTAAGTTGTGGGGAGAACCGATCAGCCCAAGAACAATTTCAAGAGGTTTAAAGAAAATTGGTTTCACCAGAAAAAAAAAGATTACGGATATGAAGAAAGGGATGAAGAGAGAAGAAATGAATTCAAAACTGAATTAGCTGCTATCGAACCATCAAAAAGGGTCTACATAGATGAATCGGGGATGGATAGTCGCAGTGATTACAGATATGGATGGAGTAAACGAGGTCAAAAATTGGCAGCACTCAAGTCAGGAAAAAGAAGAGGACGAGTAAATATGATTGCCGCTTATTGTCAAAAGCAACTATTTGCACCTTTCACAGTTGAAGGTAGTTGTAATCGCATCGTCTTTGAAACCTGGCTAGAAAAATGCTTAATACCCAGGCTCCAACCTGGACAAGTAGTAATCATGGACAATGCTACTTTTCATCAAGGAGGTCGCATTCAGGAATTGATTGAGTCAGTAGGCTGCCGTTTGCTTTACTTACCACCTTATTCCCCAGATTTAAACCGAATCGAGAAATGTTGGGCATGGCTCAAAAGTCGTATTCTTCCTCTCTTGCTATACTCAGAGAATTTGAGAGCGGCAATGGAATTAGTTCTCAAAGATGCTACGTCCTAACTCTCTTGTCTTTTACTATATTTCACAACAACTATATTATTTTGCTCCTGGTTTAGTCTAGACTAATTGAAAACGGCTTACAAATTAGAAAATTAATCTTAATATGCAGTCATTACCTGAAGTTGGTATATCGTTTGATAGAACTTTACCTTTATCTGAAACAAACCTTGATTTAGGAAAACTTACTTTTAGTTTGAGTGAACCCGCTCCTGTAGGTGGATTAGCTGTTAATTACAATGCTGTCGATAGCGATGGAGTACCTGATGATATTGATGTATCTACTATTAACGGTACAGTTTTATTTGACGAAAATAATTTGCCTTCAGGTATTTTGATTGATGAAGGAGCCACCGAAGCTAGATTTGAGATAATTCCCAAACAAGATAATATTGCCGAAGGAGAAGAATTTTCTATTGTCAGCCTTTTACCAGGGAATGGTTATACAATCGACCCTAATAATAACAGTGCTACTTTTTTTCTGACAGATTTACCCATCGTTACTTTCAGCGTCGATCAAACAGTAATCTCCGAAGGTGGGGAATCACAAATTTTTACTTTTCAACTAAACGAGCCAGCACCAGATAGTGGGTTGACGGTAAAATTGCAGTTAGAAGATCCTGATGGTGACTTTGGTGATGGAGGTTTTCCTCCGCAACTTTTCAACAATATTTCTGAGGCAAATTTTGTGGTCGAAAACGGTAAATTGATTCAGGAATTCACCATTTCTCCAGAAGCAACCGAAGCTAGTTTTGAGTTTATCGCTGGTGAAGATGATCAAGTCGAAGGAGACGAAACTTATACCTTAACTCTTCTAGATGGTGAAGATTATTCTATCGACACAGCATCAAAACCTATAGTTTCCACAATTACTGAGAAAGAAGTCATCAACGGAACTGCTGCTGGAGAGAATTTATTTGGTACGAATGCTGGGGAATTTATTATTGGTTTGGCAGGAAATGACACTATTTTTGGTAATGGTGGGGAAGATAACCTAATTGGCAATGAGGGTGATGATTTAATTTATGGTGGCTCCCAAGGCGATACAATTTTGGCTGGTGAAGGAAATGACACTATCTTGGCAAATGGTAGTGGCGATTTGATTAATTCTGGCATTGGTGAAGATACAGTTTGGTTAGGTGCTGGTCAAGCTACCGTCATTCTTGAAACTGGCGAAGGTTTTGATACTATCAAGAATTTTCAGCTAGGTACAACAACTTTTCAAGTTGAAAGCACGGATAACCTTTCATTTGCCAATCTTGTTGGTGGTACGGGAATTTTTCAGGGAAATGACTTATTAGCATTTGTTTCCTGGCAGCCTGCAAATACTTTTGGCGAAAATCAAGATAGTATTTTTACTGTTTAACGAAAATGATAACGGTGGAAAATTTGCCGAAATGGGTAGTCCTAAAAAGGAAAGGATAAGGGAAAATAGCCATGTAGTTTTCTCTTGGAAGTTTTTATGTCAGAGTTAGTGTTATCTTGTCCTACTTGTGGGTTTCATGGAACCATTAAAAATGGTCGCGCCTCGCTATGGAAAACAAAATTACAAGTGCAATGATTGTGGTCGTCAACACCTCGATTGCGAGACAGTCCATTGCGGTGAAGCACTTTCGGTGGTCGGGTTCCCCCCCGTTGTAGGAACTGTCGAGGGCGGGTATGGCGACGGGGCTTACAAGGTGCGGAGGAGACCTCCGCACACAGCCCCTCAGGAAACATCGCCACCTCCACTTAATATTGTTACTGGTTCTCTAGATTAATTAATTTCTAGTAAACCTTCGGGGGGAGTAATTTCAATTCTCTGGTTAGAAATATCCACTACTGTGACTATTTCTTTAACGAAAGGAATGAAGATAGTAACTGGTTTATTTTTAGGAGTTTTTTGTTTTTTGCGTTTACTTTTTCGACTAATTTGGGAAAGATCGCGGACTGGTTTGGTTTCCACTACTGGCTGTTGATGCAGTTTTACTTCTAATAAATCATTACCTGCTGTGAAAACATCAATAACAACGCCAATATTTTTTCCTGTTTGCTGATGATATACTTCTAAATTAATAAGATCGCTAACGTGATATTCGTCTTCTTCTAAACTAGGGCGATCGCTTTTATCTACTAAGATCTTATAATCCCGTAATTCTTCTGCTTGTTCCCGATTTTCTACTCCTTCGATCGCAATAACGTAGAGATTTTTTCCAGATATGTAACGCCCACCTAAAAGTTCTATCTCTTCAATTTCTCCTGTTTGAGGATGCTGTAACCATCTTATTCCTGGTTCTAGAAATCTTTCAGGAAAATCAGAATTAGGATATACCCTTAATTCTCCCCTTAATCCTTGAGGTGAGACAATCGTGCCAATTTCTAGCCATTCTGTTGTTAGTTGTTCATGGTTCATTGTTGATATTAATTGCTAACATATTATCAATGTATCTACTGCTGTAATCCTTTTACACAAGCTTTCACCAAGGCTGTTGCTTTGGAGGGAACAGTTATGTTCTTTTGCCTTATGTCTTGGTTTAAATCCTCTACCAAATCACCTTTAAGAATCACAGCATAGATACAGTGTCCCATTTTCTGAGAATTTTGCTACCTAACAGAATAACAATATAGGTAATCAATCTTGCTTTTTCCCTCAGTAACAAATTTAAATCAATTCATCAGTACTACAGTTGGATTATAAACTGTGAACCAAGTATTTGTAGATTTTCCTCCAGAGTATTTTCCTTAACGAAATCTTGCACGGCTCTCTTGACAGGAAAACCTTCTTTTTCACCCCACTTATAGTCATCGCCAGCGATTATTCCTCCTGGCTTTACTTTAGATAGACATAAGCGTAAGTCTTTTAGTACATACTCATAGTAATGATTGCCATCAATGTATACCCAATCAAAATATGCGTCCTCAAACTCTTGAAGAACTTTCTCTGACTTTCCTCTGTGAATAAAGATATTGGGATTGTTCTCAAATCTTTTTCTTACCCCTTCATAAATATTATCCATGTCTAATTGATTCTTAGCTACATCTCCTCCATACATACGATCGGGGAATTCACTCTGAAACTCCCAAGGATCTATCAAATGTAACTTCTTAGGTGCTGTCACTGTTTTAATTTGTGTGCTAAAGTCACCTTTCCAGACACCAATTTCCGCACACAATGATGAGTGGGGCATTGTTTTTAAAAATAAAGTACGAGAGTCTGTCTGCAAACCAAGAATGCGCTTGATTTTGTTTATAGCTCTAGGTATTAAATTATCTGTGTTCATTATTTGATGATATTGTGTTTTTATCCGTAAAAAGTTTTCATCATTATTCCTAATTTAGCGATCGAGTTTCTTTTTTCTAGGGACAAATTTAGTGAAATTAAGCAGAAAATACCAAAATATCTTTCCATAATTTATCCCTCAAATAGTGATACTAGTCATTCATTGAGACAGTGGATAATAGTTTTATCTTCTGGTCTTTCTTCATATTGAGGTAAATCATCCGTTATTTGCCACCATTTTGCTTTTACTAGTTTGAGCTATTATCAATGCTCAACTCTTTAATAAACAAACGTATATCTTTGGGAGATTCCAAGATATAAACTTTTTTACTCGAACGGAAATTGGCAATTTTTTGGCGAAACTCTGGTGTCCATAGTTTATGTGAATAATATAAATTTCTCCAGCTAGCGAAAGTACTTCTGAAGATAGGACTTCCTTTAGGCCATCCTTCGGGATAAATAAAGGGACTTTTAATTAATCGCTTAGTTACCCACCAAAAGTGTAAAAGTAGAGGCAGGTCAATAAATATCAATGTATCTGCTGCTGCGATCCGTTCACGAAAGCTTTCGATCGAACCGAGTCCATCTATCAGCCAATTATCCTGATCTAAGATATCTCGGTGTCTTTGAATGTAAATCTCTTCGTCAACGCGAATGCCACCTTCGCTATACTCAATACTATCAAGTTGAAACAGGGGTAAACCCGTAACTTCAGACAAGGTTTTAGCTAAGGTAGACTTCCCACCACCTGGTTTACCGAAAACAGCAACTTTTTTCATCAGTTTTGTAGATTATTACTAAATCCTAAAGGATATCGCCAAGCTTGCATCGCTACTTCCTTGGCATTTTCTTCAATTAGATCTCCATGGGAAATAATAATTCTGGTAAAATTCCAGCTTAGAATTCGCTGCAAAGAAATGGAAGCAGCTTTCTTGTCTTGCCAACCTAACTGATATTCTGGTGCTGGTTTAGGATTGTTCCACATTCTAAAGACAAGCTTCCACCACAATTTCAATGTCCAGCTAATATCTTCCGTTTCATCAGTAATGTTTTCCAGTAAATCAACGAGTATGAGCGTACGAGTAGCTTTATGATAAAAAGCAACTTCCCAAATACATTTGTTGCCCCGAACAAGTACCTGCTCAAAATCATTTGACCATCTTTTGTCTGGTCGATCGCTTAGAAACCAATCGAATTCAATTTCTGGTTTCTTTCTTTCAATTCCTGGACAAATAAATGTTTCCGCATCAGGAAAAGCTTTCTGTGCTGATTCAACATAAAAATAGTGATAATAACCAGGTGCCACAATAAACTCGACTTTGCCTAAGCTTTCAATAGAAACTTTAGTACTTGGATCTATTTCACAAGGCGAGTGAATAAATAGATTACCGTTTGATAGGCGAATAACAGTCATTCTGGAGTTAAAATCCACACCAGCATAATGGATAGGATATTCCTTAATCCAAATAGCATCCTGCTGATATTCAAATAAATCTTTCACTTTAGAAACCTTTGATATAAGTAGCAATATATCAGGAGAGAATATCTTACCTAAATTTATTCTCGATCATTTGTCTCACAGCGATCGCTTTTAACCGCGTCGATTACTGTAAGCAACAAAAAAACCTCGGCGCACATCCGAGGTTAAATAGGAGAAATCAATTGTCAATGAGAGATGAGAAACTAAAATCTTTAGCTCACAGCAAAGGAAATGAAGACTATAGCAGTAACAACTAGAGCAGCAATGGCCCCTTGAACTACGTAGCGTTTTTGTTCGTAAACTGCTGGATATTCTTGGTAAGTAACTTTAGGCTCAACTGCGTAGTTGTTAAGAACTCCGTTGTCTAATTGAGTAGTGTACATGTTGTCTTGTCTCTGTTTACTTCTTTATGTTAATTAATGTAACAAATTTTTAATGAATTGTAAATATAGTTTGACAAAACTATTTAAATAGTATCTATAAACAGGGCTTATCCAAATCTCTAGTTAGGGTAATTTACCTTTTTCTTGTTTGGATGAGAAAAAAGGTAAATTTTATGTTTTAAAATAGCATTGAGATTTTTCAGTTCTAGCAAGTTGATCAACTTTGGATTCAACCCCTGGGCTTTTGCTGCCTTGATTATTTTTTGGGTGGCCATGACAGGCACACAAGCTTGGATGTGGCGAAGCTGGTTGGTCACACCCATCTGGTTATGGATTAGCATTAATACTGGAGCAATAATAGCTGATTTGCTCCTTTGTGCCAGTATCTTCTATATTTTTCTCTATCTGTTTCCCAATGCGCTTAGCATTTTTCTATTTATATTGATAGCCATTGTTGCTTTAACTGTACCTCTAAGCCTGATACAGTGGCTTATGCTACGACAGCAAGTTATTTTCCCTGCATTATGGAGTACAGCTAACGCCATTATTGGACTTTTATCCTATGTACTTCTCCCAATCGTCGTCAGTTTTAATGTCTACAATAGCTGGCAGTATCTTGTTTTCTCAATGTTTACTGGTGCGATCACTGGATTATTAAGCTCAATTTTGATTAATACCTGGGGTCGCCCCTAATAATAAGTAGTCGTGCAAAATTAACTGGATAGTTGAGATAGGGTTTAGGTGTTAGGTGTTAGGTGTTAGGGAAAAATGGAATATACAAATAATTTTGCTTAGGTACTTAATATCAATTATTAATTGTTCCCTATTCTATATTTCCTTGACCTCTGCGGAAAAACTGCTTGAGAATTTCCCCTGGTGGACGATCCCAAGTATCAATATGCTCGTAGATTAATCCTTCTGGAGTAAGCTTATAGGTAGAATAGCCATTAAATAAGATATGAGCTTTCCAAGGAACTCTTAAAACACCACGCACAGTCCAATTAGCCAGAATCGTATCGGTTGCCGTCTGCTTAATATCGTGCAAGTCAAAGTAAAGTGAGGTGAAAAAGAGTTTACCGTGAAATCTTAATGTCCAGAAGATAATACGATAGTTAAACTTGCCTTTGAAAGTATTAACTGGATCTCGAAAATAGATATCTTTAGTATAGATATCGTAAGATAGATCGGTTTCAAATAGACTTGGTAGTTCGGTATGAAGAGTCTCAATTGCACTCTCGACTCTGGATTGATAAAGGTTCTCTAGCATTTCTCTTTCCTCTTTGAGTTTTTTAACCCAAACCCTATTTCCCCGCAAGTTTATCTAGCTCTCTCAGGATAATATCCGTCTCTGCATTACCATCTATAAAAGAAAACAGATGTCGAAAGGTGATTCGA
This sequence comes from Xenococcaceae cyanobacterium MO_188.B29, assembly GCA_030065155.1. Classification (GTDB taxonomy): domain Bacteria; phylum Cyanobacteriota; class Cyanobacteriia; order Cyanobacteriales; family Xenococcaceae; genus JASJDJ01. The sequence continues at coordinate 7,043 of JASJDI010000064.1, read as the reverse complement.
CCTTCTCTATCCACAATAAACTGAGCAGGTAAAGGTGCGCCAAGAGCCTGTCCTACCCCATAAAGGCGAAAAATACTGCAATCTCGATCGTATAGGAAAGGATAGGGCAAGCTGAGTTGGTCAACAATTTGCTGACTTTGAACGGGGTCGGTGCTAGCAATCATCAATAATTCTACTCCTCTATCCTTAAACTCTTGATAGCGTTTCTTTAAGTCTTGGATGTGAGGATAACAATAAGGGCAAAATAGCTTTTCGGTAAATATCCGAGTAAATGCCAACACTACAGGTTGTTTTCCCTGATAGTCTGAAAGCTTTACATTATCCCCACCGCCAATAATTGGTAAACTAAAGTCTGGTGCGATCGAGCCTACTTTTGGCACTTGAAAAGGAGGTAGGGGAATAAAATTATTAGCGAAACGGCGGTTGAACAGTCCTGTATTTCCAGTCATAAACAAAAAGTTAATTATTAAATTATTTTATATTTTTTAAACTAAGAATCGATCATACCTAAACTAATTACCACTCCTTAATAATCACTGTCAGCAACACAAATTCCTTTACATTTAATGCCGTTCGTAGCCGTACGTTTACAATGGGGACATAAAATTTTTTCCTCTTCTATTTCTCGATCGATATCCTTATTGACATTTGTTTGAGGTTGGCATTTTTCAGTCTGGAGTTTCGATGTCATAAAGATAAATATTTTGGGCAGTTTACGTTTAACATTGTAAATATAACTGTCAATCCTTGCTAATGCCGTTGGTGTTGAACGGCACTATAGTTAGGGAAATACCTCGGCTGTTTGCAAAGGTTGAGCGGATTTATCTTTAGCTGAAAGTATTGGTTCACCATCTAGAGGCCAATCTATAGCTAGATCTCGATCATTCCATAAAATTGCTCTTTCGTATTCTGGAGAGTAATAATCTGTAGTTTTATAGAGAAAATCAGCCCGTTCAGATAATACTAAAAATCCATGAGCGCAGTTAGGCGGAATCCATAATTGTTTCTTATTTTCTTCATTGAGAATACAACCTACCCACTGCCCAAAAGTAGGAGAGCTTTTTCTGATATCTACAGCAACATCAAAAACTTCTCCTGTTACTACCCTAACTAACTTCCCTTGAGAATGTTGAATTTGATAATGTAGACCTCGTAGAACATTTTTAGCTGAACGAGAATGATTGTCTTGAACAAATTGAGTTGTTATTCCTGTTTGTTCGGCAAAAACTTTAGCGTTAAAACTTTCGGAGAAAAAACCACGACTATCTCCAAATACTTTGGGTTCTATGATTAAGACATCGGGAATTTTAGTTTTGATTACCTTCATCAATCATTCTTAAGTAGCTCGACATAATTAAATATAGGATAAAAATGTTGTATTTATTTATTCTCCCTTGCTGACATCTCGATCCTCATGCTTCTGCTTGCTCTTTGTTTCCTACTAAATGACTAGATAAACAAATGTCTACTTACGATCGCATTTATGAAATAGTACGTCAGATTCCTGTTGGCAAAGTTGCTACTTACGGACAAATAGCAGATTTAGCAGGTCTTCATGGCAAAGCTCGTTTAGTAGGATATGCTCTTTTTAAAGTGGATACAGATTCTCTAGATATTCCCTGGCATCGGGTGATTAATGCGAAAGGGGAAGTTTCTCATTCCAGTTTGCGTAAAGGCTCAGATTATCTGCAAAAACATCTCCTAGAAGAAGAAGGCATTGAATTTGATCCTCAAGGTAGAGTTAATCTTTATCAGTATCAGTGGCAATCTCAGTCAAAAAATAAGTCTTAAAACTCTCTCCCGATCTCTCTATCCTCACAATACTATGGTGAGCAGTTTGAAACACCTGAAAAAATACCTGAATTTTTCCCCTTTAATTTTCTTTTAGCCAACCCCATAATATTAACAAATTAGACTAAAGCTAAAAAGTAACATTTGTTCAAAGTTCCACGCATTAGAAGAAAAAAAACGGGTGGGTTATCAAAAATGAAAAATACTAATATTATTGATTCAATTATTGACAATTATCTTAGATTTTTATTTAATTTTTTAGCTCAACGAGCTTTTAACAGTATTAATAAAGATACTCAAAACCCTAATTTAGTTCAAAAACAAGTTTTCAAAAAAATTTTAAAGCTTCAAGAAAATACTATTTATGGTAAAAAATATAATTTTTCTAGTATTAAATCTGTCGCAGATTTTAAAAACAAACATCCTCTTACTAACTATGAAAATTATCGTTCTATCATAGAACAAATCGCCGAGACAGGAAATTATAATCAGCTAGTAGCAGAGCCAATCACTCTGTTTCAAGAGACTTCTGGGACGACAGGTAAATCGAAGTTAATACCCAGAACCAAAACTTTATTTTCTACTTTTCAAAAGTCTTTTCAAGCTTGTAGAATAATTGCCCAAAATCATTGTCAGCCAAACAAGATAGACAAAAAAAATTATCGAGGTCTTCCATTATCCAATGCACTACCTCTCAAATCAACTCCTAGTGGTATTCCCCGTGGAACAGGAACTAGTGGAGGATTAAGACAATCAAAAATTGTCCAGAAGATAATCGGTTTAAATTTTTCTAGTCCTCCCTCTGTACTTTTAATACCAGACTATCAAAGTGCCTATTACTGCCATTTATTATTTGCGCTATTCGCCAACCAACAAATTTCTTATATCTCAACTAACTTTGCCTCAAATGTTTTAGAAGCAATGCAACTTTTGGAAGAACAATGGCAGCAGTTACTTGAAGATATTGAACATGGTCAAATTTGTCAAAATCTTAATTTAGATTCCTCGCTCCGTAATGAGTTAGAAAGTATTCTTGAACCTAATCCAGTTCTCGCTCAGAAATTACGGATTGAATTTGAGAAAGGATTTGAGAATATCGTACCTAGAATCTGGCCTCAATTATCTTATGTGGGATGTATTACAACAGGTTCTATGGAACTTTACAAAGAGAAATTAAAATTTTATTTTGGTGACGTAGCACTATATTCTCACGGCTATGGGGCTTCGGAATCATGGGTTGGAGTCAATTTAAGACCAGAAAGAGAAACTCCTGCTTATGTAATAACTTCTCATGCTGCATTTTTTGAGTTTATCCCCGTTGAGGAAATTGATTTAGCTGCACCTTCTACAGTAGATTTATCATCTTTAGAGATTGGGAAGAATTATGAAGTTGTGGTGACAACCGTAGCAGGACTCTATCGATACAGACTAGGAGACATAGTTAAATGTGTTGACTATTATAATCAGAGTCCAATGGTTGAATTTCTTTATCGTCGAGGCTCTTTATTAAATCTGGTAGGAGAAAAAGTTTCAGAAAATGAAATTTTTGCTGCTCTTACTGAAACATTAAAAAATCTTAGCAACGAAAGTCAAATAGTAGACTATACTACGCGAATCGATCTATCTTCTTCTCCTTTGAGATACGTTTTATATATAGAACTTTCAGAAGAATTTGCAGTTTTACCCGACTTAAAACGGTATCAGAATCAAATAGACGATATTCTTTCGTCTTTAAATGTTCTTTACTTAAATTTCAGGGAATCTAAAAGTATTGAAAAACCCCAAATTAAAATCGTTAAACAAAATACTTTTAAAAGTTTAAAACAAAAAATTCTCTCTAGAGGTTCTTCTGAGTCACAGTTCAAAATGCCCCGTTTACTAAAAGAGCAAATACTTATAGATTATCTTGAAAGTTTGGTTAGGGCTGGCTGATTCGGGTCATTTCATTTATCATTTATCATTCGTTTGGAAGTAGGCGATAATATCAATTCTCGAAAGTAACGAGAGATTTCTGTGACTTTACTCATAACTTTGCCACTACTAGAACCATAACATTGCCAGATAATTGGTTAAAATCGCCATTTTTATGTTCATAGTTTTTCGGAATACTTCAGCTATTTGAATCATAATTTTGCCGTAAGTTCAAAATAGAATCATAAGCTTGCCAAGAATCCAAAGCAATAAATTAATCTAAAAATCTAATAAAATCCCTTGTTTAGCAAGTTTTTCTTGCCTTTGAGGATAATCTGGCATAATTTGCTCCAATCTCTGCCAAAAAGCTTTGGAGTGATTGAGATATTCGAGATGACAGAGTTCATGAGCAACTACATAATCAATTAGACTCATAGAAGTCATGATGATTTTCCAGTTAAGTCGTAGTTCTCCTTTAGAATTGCAACTTCCCCAGCGTTTACGTTGACTGCGAATAAAGATCGGGGGCATTGGCAAGCCAAAACGTTTTCTGTAGATTTCTACTCGTTTGGGTAGTTGTTCGGTTGCTTGTCGAATGTACCAGTCAATTACTTGTTGTCGGACGAGACTGGAATCGCTTAAATTAGGAATTTCTAAGAAACTGCCGTTTAATCTGACTTGAGTTGATTCGTCTAGCCTTTTTAGGCGGTATTGTCTGCCTAAATAGCGAATCGATTCACCACTAACAAATTGTTTAGGTGGAGGCGATTCTTCTATGAGTTCTTGAATACAAGTAAGGCGATCGCATATCCAGGGGGCTTTATTCCGAACCAGTTGCTTTAAACTACTGCTTTCAGTCTGGGCTGGAACAGTTACCTTTACCCCTTTTGCATCGATGCTGATACTGATGCTTTTTTTGCGTCTATTGCTTCTTTTAATTGAGTAATGAATTGCGGTATTGCCAAATCGAACCGAGTCAGTTTCTAACATAAAGTTAAATCTGAATAAACTAACCGTGCCAATCTTTGTTTTACATTAAAACTTTAGCTACAGCCATTAATTTAATAATTATTGGTTCGGCTTTGTTGCGGGGTATTTTTCGGGCAAGAAACAACCTTCTGAGGCGTTTACGCATCTCTCTCTGTACATCTTCTTTATTTATCCAATCTACTACAATCAATTTTGCGATCGCGCCTTTTATTTCTGGTGCTAATGCTACGGCGATCGCTTTATCTATTTCGTTTTCTTCCAGCAGTTGATAGAAAGCATAGCTGATTGTGTCTAGGTCTAAGTTTTCGGCTGCTGCGGAAGTTCAGCTCAACGCTTGAATTATGTAGCCAAAATTTTAATTGGGATTTAGCAATTTGAGAACTCGATTAAGATGCGATTACCCTGCTTATTCTCTAGTCAACTGCTTTACTGACGAGAGTTGATGTGACCAGGATATAATATGGCTTGACGATGTAGATTAGCTCTAATAATTTAAAAAATATAAAATAATTAATTTTCAACTTCCGCATCAAACTTCTGTTCCCAATTTCTTAATGCTTCTTCTAATAGTGGTCTATTTAGATTAATGGATTTAGGACTACTACTTTATCGAGATGAGTATTACAAGTCAGATACCGATGATAAATGCATCATAGAAATTATTCTAGGTAAGAATCGGAATGGTGGGATTGGGACTTGTAAAGTTTTATTTGAACCCAGTATTGGCAAATTTGACAATAAAAGTACCAGTTTGCATAATTAAATGTCGAGATATCCGTTTGAAACTCACTGTATTGGGAATACACTTTAGTTTAAATTTATAGATTTTATACAAGTGAATATTATAGCCAAAAAGACTTCAGGCAATCGTCCAACAGTAATTCACTTATTTTCAGGGTGTGGAGGTATGACATTAGGGCTTGAGGCTTGTGGTTTTGATGTAGTAGCATCAGTCGAAATTGACCCAGTTCACTCCTTAGTACATCATTACAATTTCCCCTATGGAGTAACTCTTTGTAAAGATATATCTTTAGTAAAAGGTCAAGAATTATTAACTGCGATTACAAATAAAGGATTTAAAGCTGATATAGATTTAGTGGCAGGAGGTAGTCCTTGTCAGGGATACTCCTATATGGGACGTAGATTGTTAGACGATCCTCGAAATAAATTAATTTTTGAATATGCAAGAATTATTTTTGAAATTAAACCAAAATATTTTATTTTTGAAAATGTTCCTGGAATGTTATCTGGTAAGCATCAGCAGCTTTTAAAAAATTTAATCCAAAAATTTGCAGAAAATAACTACTCGATAGTTCAACCAATACAAATATTAGATGCTTCTCTGTATGGTGCGCCCCAAAGACGTAAACGCCTTCTTTTGATAGGCTATAGAAATGATGTACCTAAACCTAATTATCCTTATCCAACTCACGGTCAAAATGAAAATTTATTACCTTTGACTACAATAGAAAAAGCCATATCAGATCTAAGCAAAATTCCTATATTTATTGGTAATGATTATGGAATAAAAGTAGATAAAATTGGTAATTCAGAATACACAAACTATCTCTATAAAGAATATTCTTTATGCCACAAAAGGGCTGCTAACAATTTTATTTTTGGTCATCGTGGTTCACAACATACAGACAAAACTATTTCTAGATTTGCTAATACAATTCCAGGAAAAACAGACCAAGTTAGTCGTTTTTTAAAATTATCTCCTCAAGGATTATGTAATACATTGAGAGCAGGAACAGATAGAAGTAGAGGGGGATTTACTGCACCTCGTCCCATTCATTATCTGCATCCTAGATGTATAAGTATCAGAGAAGCTGCAAGACTTCATACTTTTCCCGATTGGTTTCAATTTCACCGTACAATATGGTATGGATTTCGCGAAATTGGAAATGCAGTTATTCCTCTGTTAGCAAAGTCTTTGGGAGCAGAAATAATTAAATGTTTAGATATAGATTTATCTACACTGAAAATTCAAGAATTAGATTCAATGGACGATTCATTTCTTAGCTATAACATGAGACAAGCATCTTTGTTTTGGCAAGTATCTGACGATGTGATACCTAAAAGAAGAAGGGTAAAAGTAGATCGCGATTTAACTTTATCCAAGTAAAACTCGTTGTATAAAGTATACACAATGTTGTAAATTATATTTTGCAAGTATTGTGTATGCTGTAGAACTCTTGCAAAAGTCTTTCATGGTAAAATTAGAGATTTTGTGATTTTTGCTCAAGGCGATCGCTATCAACTAAAAACTTGGTTAAAACTGGTACAAAAGTTTTTATGATAGTGTAAAAGTTTGATTTTTTTATTAATTAAAATGAAATATTGGCAGG
>JASJDI010000063.1 GCA_030065155.1 Xenococcaceae cyanobacterium MO_188.B29 | reverse complement strand
GTCCCGATTCATCTGCGCTAGATCGTTTTTGTCAAGTTGCCTCATGAAACATAGCATACCCGATGGGAGCACGAGTTTCAATTTTTGACCCTTGTAGCGATCGCTCGAGGGGGGGAAGGCAAATGGTTACTCCTCTTCAAGACTTCTAGAAAAAGCTGTAATACATATCCACATAGTAAAAGGCCAGAAAATTGCTGCAATAAATGTTTCTGACCAAGATGTCTGAGCCTCTTCGGGTAAATCTTTACTGATAGGTAGTAAAGACCAGAGAAAAACGCTAATAGCAATAAGCAAGTAAAACGAAGCCAAAGTTTCTAATAAAATTAGCAAAATACCAATCATAGATTTTTTTTCATCGAATTTATTTTTAGATAAGGCTTTGGCTAATTTTGTCGCATATTATACATTAATCGGGTTCTATTCCTGACCCTACAGGTGCAGTAGAACTCAATTCCAACTCAGGTACATCTGCTTTAATTTGTTGCAGATTCCATTCATTATTAAATAGTAATACTGGTCTACCCCAGTTATCTTTAACTGTAATAGTATTAAACAATTTACCTGCTTTTTTGCTATTGTGAGCGCGACTTCAAATAAAGGAATCTGTTGTTTACGCCTGTCGAACACTCCCTGAAAGCGATCGCCCATACCAATAGGCCAATTTACTGCGTAGGTCTGTAAGCCTAGTTCTTGTTCAATCTCATCTAGTAATTCTAGGGCTTCTCTTCCTGGACGGTCTAATTTATTGACAAATGTAAAGATAGGCAGCGATCGCATTTGGCAGACTTCAAACAATTTTCTAGTTTGAGGTTCTAAACCTTTAGCTGCATCAATGAGCATAACAAGTCAATGGAAGGATTGAGCACTTGACCTTTCGCGACGTGCCAACTGGCAATTAAACTTTGAGTTCCATGTCGAATATACTCGAACTCTTGTCGTTCCACCTGACCCAATTCCATGGGTTGGGTGGGATGGGCTCGTTCTAACGCCTGAATACCGGTCATCTCATCCGTGCTGACGACATGAATCCCTTGAGCGAGTAGCTCAGGTGCGCTAATGTGCAATTGGCAGATTTGGCGGAGCTGTTCTCTAAAAGCCATGGGGTCCTCAGGATTGGCATTGAGCCAATAGCGACTGCGGTGCGGTTGTAAGGTAGCCTCGTTTTAAAAAACGCCCCACGCTTCGGGGTGAAATTGTCTCGACAATGCCTCGCTTGACTGCTTCATCCGCCAACTCCTTCGGAGTCCAGTGGGTCACAGGACGCTCGCTCTGTCCTGGGTCTTCGCAGGCAAGCGCGACTATTTGCACCCAGCTGCACTAGGTAAACGATGATTAATTGTACTTCTAAACAAAAGTAAAAACGGCATCGTCAACACTTAAATCTGGACTAACATTTTCTAACAAAGCCACTAATTCTCTACCCGAATTTAAGCCAGCATCGTAAATTAATTTGGCATCGATACTACCATTACTATGGGATAGGAAATCTAAACTATACTGTTCGGCAAAACCAAATAATTGAATTTTATCTTTTTGAATATCCAGATCGATAATACGGGCAAAGTCAGTATCTCCAGACGCAAAGCTATCGTCATCATCGTAAAAAATACCCACTTCATTTCCCAGTACAAAAGTATTAGCATCCGAACCACCACTTAAAGTATCCTGTTCGCCAAGACCTGGGTTTACGCTATTAAGCTCTACTCCAACTATTCGATCTTTACCATTACCCCCACTAAGCAGATCGTTATCATGACCGCCAATAAGGGTATCTTGACCATTACCGCCAATGAGAGTATCTTCTCCAGCATCCCCTAAAAGTCGATCGCCCCCTTTATTGCCATCTAAAAAATCATTACCATCCGCACCGACAAGAAAATCTCTTCCTGCTTCACCAAAAAGTGCATCTTCCCCATCATTACCAAAGATGACATCATCACCGCGATCGCCAAAGATAGCATCTGCTTCTGCCGTACCATTAAGCAAATCTTCCTCAGCAGTCCCTTCAACAACTATATTGTCATCGACAAGGGCAGAAATAGTTATGCTGTTATTGCGATCGAGGTTATAATCATCTCCATTAAGTAAGGTGACAGAAAAGGTTTCATTACCTTCGACTAAATCATCTTCAAAAGCGGTAAAATCGATACTTGCTTCTGTTGCTCCTTCAGCGATCGTATATTTAATAATCGAACGACCGTCTTCTAAGATTTGCTTGGCATCAACAATATTTTGCGCCTGTTCCAAACTAGTTGTAACATCATCTTGCCCATCGGCATCAGTTACAAGGGTTTCAACTACCAAACCACCAGGAGGGGCGGGTTCGGTTAGGTTAAATTTAAGGGTTAGTGATTCTCTTCCTTCAACAGAGAAACTGGGTTCGACACCGATCCCTACCATTGGGAAAGGCTGTATATCCAGACCTTGACTCAAAGGTTCAAAAAGTTCGGTAACATCCTTACCATTAGCATCGATAGCTTGTACTACAGTAACCCCTATATCTCGCTCGCCATCATTAATCAAATTATCGCCAGCAGTTATTTCTCCTGAAACGATAATATTGATTTCATCGGGTAATGCTCCAGGATCGCCTTTGCGTTCAAATATGCCAGAAAAAAAACTACCATTATTCCTAGCATCCATTAGTTCAGATAGAGGGGCATTAAATTCGGGAAAAGTTGTTGCGTCAAAATCAGTTTGTGCAAAAGCAAAATCAGCCTCGCTAAAATCTTGATCTACCCGAATTGCTAAATATTGCAAATTAGCATCTAAACCAGAAGTATCCAACACAAAATTAGCTTCAAAGCTATCTCCTGGATTCAGATATATGTCTGGAATCGAGTCATTATCTAACTGCGAACCTACAGGAGTAAAATTTACAGATGCCTTAGAGTTCGTAGTCTCTGTTGGGGTAAAGGTGGCAGTATTTTCAAACGGAAAAGGAATAGCACCTGGGGATACATCTAATGTAACAGTTAGTGAGTCCAAAACCTCGGATAGTCCTAGCTCGTCATCATTGAGCAAGGTATTGCCTAAGTTGTTGTTTACGACTTCAAAAGAGTCATCGGAATTAGCATAATTGGTGAGATAATCTTCAATGTAATTACCAATGGGTATGACATCTTTCAATAGACTTGAGTCAATTCCATCGATATAATCTAAATTAACAGCTACATCAGCAATACTCGCGCCATCAATAGGAAGGAAGATATCTTCTAATTGAAATGAGACAACATCGTTAAGCTCGCCACTATCTGTACTAATAACTGTGCTGTCAAATTGGAAAGGAATAATTTTGGGTTCTACATCTAGATTAACGCTCAATGAATCCAACACTTCCAAAAGACCTAGATCGCGATCGTTGAGTAAGCCTTGGGTAAGATCGCGATTGAGGACTTCATAAAAGCCCGCTTCTACTGGATAATTCCCTAAGAAATCTTTAATGTAATTACCAATGGGTATGACATCTTTCAATAGACTTGAGTCAATTCCATCGATATAATCTAAGTTAACAGTTATATCGGTAACTATCCCACCATCAATGGGAGAGGTAACATCTTCTAATTGAAAGGAAACAAGATCGTTAAGATCGCCATTTGGGGTACGAGTAGTTGTGCTATCGAATTGGAACGGAATAATGGCTGGTGCGACATCAAGATTTACACTCAAAGAGTCTAGCACCTCAGAAAGTCCCAAATTAGAATCATTTAGCAGTTCTGTGGTAAGATTGCGATTAATAACTTCAAAAAAGTCATTGGGACTATTAGGATAATTAGTCAGATAATCTTCGACTCGATCGGCTATAAATCCGACTTGTTTAAAGCCACTAGCGTCTATGCCATCAATATAATCAAGGGTGATAGTGACATCTGCATTCTCTTGATTGGTAAGATCGAGGGGTATATCTTCTAACTCAAACGAGACAATATCATCAATGTCTCCATCGGCGGTACGAGTATTTGTATGCTCGAAGGGGAAAACAATAACTTTTGGTGCTACATCCAAATTAATACTCAATGATTCCAAAACTCTAGAAAGACCTAGATTGTAATCACTTAGAAGTTCCTCAGTGAGATTGCGATTGATGATTTCAAAAAAGTCATTGGGACTATTAGGATAATTAGTCAGGTAATCTTCGATCGCATTAGCAATTGGTACGACATTTTTGAATTCCCTTGGGTTCAATCCATCGATATAATCCAAGGAAACTATAACATCAGCAACTTCGTTATTCTCTACTTGAAGCGGTATGTCTTCTAACTTAAACGAAACTAAGTCAGATTTGTCTGTTGCGTTATCAAAAGTGGATTTCTGTAACATAATTTAGTTTTTCCAGAAAGGTTGCGTATTTGCTTTGTCTAGGTTTCCTTTTTGCTCAAATTAAGGAGCGCGATCGATCGTCAAGCTTATAGAGTGAGAACATTCAACACATTCAACACAGTAAACAAGGGAATTTCTTGCCCACCAAAACCTAATGATTACTGATTACTGATTACTGATTATTGATTACGCTCCTACTCACTACTCACTACTCACTACTCACTACTTGCTACTTCCTACTTATTCTCCTTTGGTTAGGCCACACAGTAGCGAGATTACCAACCAAATCAGTAGGATCGTTACTAATGCTAACATTCCTATTGAAATCACCTAATACATATCGTGGAGTATCCTGAAGCTGGGGGGCATCTAAAGTTGCTTGAAGTAAACTCTCTGCATCATTGACAGGAGCATCAGAATTACCAGAAGAAGCGTGTACTGAGAAGTAATAAGGTCCATTATTTCCTAATTGTACGCCTAGAGCTGGTCGAAAGAACTCTCCTTGAGGGTTCGGAATCCGAATAGCAATGGTATCAGCTGTAGGATTTCTCAAAACTATTGCCTGAGTTTTATCTAGTTCTCTTGTGCCTCCTCTAGTCCAATAGACTCGCCAATTGCTACCATTGAAGCTAAAGTCGTATTGGGTAACAAAATTAAAACTATTGTTATCTATACTTAAATTTGTCAGTCCTGGAATGCTGCTAAATTCAGTTCCCAGATTCTGACCTGCTTCTTGAATTGCTGCAATCTCAATAGGAGCAATGTTCTGTTGGGGATTACCCAGATTAGGGTCATTCATGAAGTTAAAAACATCAGCCCAAGTCGAATTAGCACCTGCATTGTTTCTAGCACCTTGTATATTCCAAGTAGCGATAGGTCGAAACTCCACCTCTGTTTCTTGCCCATCTACCAAAATAGTCTGAAAATCACTTTGATAGACTAAATCAGAAAAAATATTATCGCCGTTAACTCCTTCGCTAAAACGCTCGGCATAAGCTGTCCCCTCATCAAAGGGTTTGCCATCTAGAGTAGTAGTATCTCGCTCTCCGTTTAACTGGACATCCCACCAGTGACCTAGCTCTTGTTCGATACTACTTTCAATTCCTGCTGCATCCAAATCTTCGGAAAGCAGAATAGTTTGACTCTTCTGTTCAAAAGCAGCATAACGAAGATTGCCTTCGTCATCAGTTAATATATCAGAGGAAACAAACTTGACTTGAGGGCGCAGTATCCCGTTGGCAAACTGATTCTGTAGATTAGTTAAACTATTTGATGAGCCAACATGATCGCCAAAAACGTCAATAAACAAATCTTGGAATTCTTCAAAGGTTGAAAATTCTGTGGCTAACTGCTCTGCATGGTTATCCAGTGCTTGTTGAACAATCTTAGCTTTGTCTTGAGTCTGTATCATAATATCTTACTTATTGTTTGCTTTTTGTCAGCTGATCGGTATTAACCCAACTAACAATTTATTTTGTGCTTGTGAGTAAGTTTTAGCAATACGAATGAAACACGGCTTGAATTGTCTACGATTATTGTTGGTAATTTGCCAACTTTTAGCAACCTCAGTTTTTTTCTGATAAACTGAAGATTGCCAATTTACAACAAGTATGCTATGGCATCGATTAAAGCCTCTCAGCAAGGTTTAATTAAGATTAAGCAAGCGATCGAGCGTCAAGGCTGGAAAGTAACCAGCAACCGATGGTTATTAGAAGCAAGTAAAGTATTAGAACCCCAAGGATATTGGGATGAGTTAGGGCCTTATGCCTATGGTGCTAGTCGTTCAACCTGGGAAAGATTTTTACAGAAAAAAGCTATTCGCGATCGCAGCTTCAAAGCTTTTTGCCAGGTGCTAGGGATCGATCCCGATGATGTTGCTCAAAGAGTTAATTTGTTACGAGAAGATTGGGGAGAGGCACCAGATATCCCGATGTTTCATGGACGAGAACAAGAAATAGCGACCCTCGAACGATGGATATTAGAAAAAAGTTATCGAGTTATTACGATTATAGGTTTTGCAGGTATTGGCAAGACTCGTCTAGTTAGAGGGGGTATTGGTAAAACGGATTTATCTTTACATCTAGCCCATAAGATTCAAGGTGAGTTTGCGTGTTTAATCTGGCGCAGACTACTCAATGCCCCACCTCCTGAAATTTTAATAACAGAATTGATTGAATTCGTATCGGAACAGCAAGACACACAATTTGCCAAAACCATAGATGGTTTGGTCTCTCAACTACTTTTGTATTTAAAACAACGCCGTTGTTTGTTGATTTTAGATAATGTCGAATCAATTTTGCAACATGAGGGGCAAGCAGGAGATTATCGATCGGGTTATGAAGGGTATGGTAGTTTGTTGAGACGCATAGGGGAGACAGAACACCAAAGTTGCCTTTTATTAACTAGTCGCCTCAAACCACTAGATATTGAAGAGATAGAAGGAATATATCCAGTGCGATCGCTCGAACTAAAAGGATTAGATCCAAATGCAGGGCGGGCAATCTTCCAAAATATCAGTCAAGCTTATGATGTCAGTTTCCAGGGTTCGGATGAAGATTGGTCAAACTTAATTTCTTTTTATGATGGTAATCCCTTAGCATTAGAAGTTACAGCAAGGCATATTATCAGACGATTTGATGGTAGTATTAGCGAATTTCTGCAACAGGACTTGAGGGTATTTGGTAAAATCCGCGAGCTATTAGATTGGCATTACGAGCGTCTTTCTGAAGCTGAGAAAACAATCATGTACTGGCTGACTATTAATCGAGAAGCTGTATCAATCTCAGACTTACGAGAAGATCTTCTCTCACCCTTAGATAAAAAATATTTACCAGAAACCCTAGATACTCTAGAAAGACGAATACCTATTGAAAAATCTAGCAATGGCTATACTCTACAGCCAGTACTAATTGAATATATGACCGAACGGGCGATCGAGCAAATTTGCCATGAATTAAGCTCTAACCAATTCCAGTTATTCAATAGTCATGCAGTAATCAAAGCATCAGCTAAAGATTATGTTAGAGATAGTCAAATTAGGCTAATTCTCCAGCCCATCATCGAACAGCTTGTCTCAGTTGTAGGTTTAAAAACAGGTAATTCTCTAGAAAAGGTAATATTACGTTTACTTTCGACCCTCAAGCAAACTTATCGACAACTTCCTGGTTATGCAGCAGGGAACTTATTAAATTTGATGCGTTATGCCAACCTCGATCTAAGAAGTTATGATTTTTCCCAAACGATCATTTGGCAAGTCTATCTTCAAGGGGCTAATTTACACGACGTTAATTTTACTGGTTGTGAATTTGCTAAATGCAGTTTTAATCAAGACTTTGCTGACCTTCGTTCCCTTGTTTTCAGCCCCAATCAAGACCTATTTGCCATAGGAGATTCGATGGGAAATATTCAGCTGTTTCGTGTTCGCGATCAACAACTATACTTAGCTCTTAATGGTCACGCTCGCACCTATGGGGTAACAGCCTTAGCGTTCAGTCCAGATGGGAAATTACTCGCAAGTAGTAGTCTCGATAGTACCATAAGACTTTGGAACGTAAAGACAGGAGAATACTTAAAAACCTTTACGGGTAAGCAAAAATGGATTTGGACTGTAGCCTTTAGTCCTGATGGTCAAACCATAGCCAGTGGTGGAGATGACAACAAGATTTGGCTATGGCATATTGATACTGGTAAATGCCAAATTTTAGCAGGACACGATGCCTGGGTTAAGTCTGTCACTTTTCATCCCCATGGTAATCTTCTTGCCAGTGGTGCACGCGATCGCACTATACGTTTATGGGATACGGCAACGGGTGAATGTATTCGGATTTTAAAAGGTCATCAAAATGGTATTTTTTCTGTTGACTTTGGTTTGAATGGTGAAATATTAGCTAGTGGTAGCCTAGACAACACCATCAAATTATGGGATGTCAATACGGGTAAATGTTTACGCAGTCTGACAGGACATAGTGAAGAAGTCTATTCCATCAGCTTTAGTGCGGATGGGAAAAATCTTGTCAGTGGTAGCTTCGACCATACTATAAAATTATGGGACACTGCTACAGGAGAATGCTTCAGAACCTTAAAGGGTCATACTACTGGTGTTTGTGTGGTGGATTTTGCCTCAAACCAAGACCTGATAGTTAGTGCTGACTATAGCAATCAGACTATGAAACTATGGGATTTTAATACAAGAGAATGTTTAAAAACCTGGCAGGGTCATATCAATTCCATTTCTGCGATCGCTATTTCTCCTGATGGTAAGTTTCTCGCCAGTGGTGGTGCAGATAAAATTGTTAGACTGTGGAATCTGGAAAGAGAAGAAGAAATTACTACTTTAATAGGACATGATTATTGGGTTTGGTCAACAGCATTTGCTCCCAATAGTAAAATTTTGGCAAGTAGCAGCCACGATCGAACAATTAAACTATGGGATATTGAGACTGGAAAATGTCTAAATACCTTGAGAGGTCATAAAGATAGAGTTTTGCCCATAGCGTTTAGTTTAGATGGTCAATTCCTAGCCAGTGCCAACATGGATTGCACTATTTGCTTTTGGGATGTTGCTTCAGGAGAAAATCTATGGTGCATCTCAGCCCATAGTAATTGGATTTGGGCTCTTACTTTTAGCCCGAATGGGCAAATTTTAGCAAGTGGCAGCGACGATAAGACAATCAAACTCTGGGATGTCAAAACGAGAGAATGTTGTCTTACTATCACCGATCCTTCAAGTACCATTATGTCCATTGCCTTTCATCCTAATGGTCAAAGCCTAATTTCTGGAGGTGATGATGGACAGATTAAGCTTTGGGATTTGGCAACTGGTACATTAAAATACACTTTTTCAGGGCATACTGACTTAATCCAAGATTTGCTCTTCGGTTGGGATCGTCTAACAATTATTAGCTGTAGTTCAGATGGGACTATTCGCTTTTGGGATATGGATACCCAACAATGTATTCGCATTTTGCAAGATCACAATTCTGCTGTTGAAGAGATTGTTTTAACCCCAGACAGACAAAAATTAGTTAGTTGCAGTGCAGATGGGACTATTCGACTTTGGGATTTAACCACAGGACAAACCATTAAACTGCTGCGCCCAAAAAGACCTTACGAAGGTATGAATATCTCTAATGTTAGCGGTCTAACAATCGCACAGAAAAACACATTGATTACCTTGGGCGCGATCGACTGAAGCTCTAAATCTGTTAAAAACTCATACAACTAAATATTTGGATTAAAACAAAACTCGCTTTTGTCTGAAACTACTGCCAACAAAAAAACCTTAAACTAAATTCTGTTTAGATAAGGCTTTGGCTAATTATGTCGCAGATTATACATTAATCGGGTTCTATTCCCGATCCTACAGGCGCAGTAGAACTCAATTCCAACTCAGGTACATCTGCTTTAATTTGCTGCAGATTCCATTCATTCTTAAATAGTAATACTGGTCTACCCCAGTTATCTTTAACTGTAATAGTATTAAACAATCTACCTGCTTTTTCTAAAGCTGACCAACCACCTTTTACCCAACGAGCTACGCTATAGGGCAATGGTTCTAAGGTGGTTTCTACCCCATATTCATTTCTCAGGCGAAACTGAACTACTTCAAATTGTAGTTGCCCTACTGCTGCTAAGATCGGGTCACGTCTGAATTCATCAGCAGAATACATGATTTGAATTGCCCCTTCTTCTCTTAATTCCGTAATTCCTTTTTGAAACTGCTTAAATTTAGAAGGATTAGGATTTTTGAGATAGGCAAAAATTTCAGGAGAAAAGCAGGGAATTCCTTCATATTCTAACTTTTTACCATTGTAGATGGTATCACCGATCGCAAATACTCCTGGATTATTCAAACCAATAACATCCCCAGGATAGGCTAAATCTAAGGACTCCCTTCCTTGGGCAAATAACTTTTGTGGGCGAGAAAGACGAACTGTTTTTCCTGTACGAGCATGTTTGACGGTCATATCTTTTTCAAATCTCCCTGTACATACCCGCACAAAAGCTACTCTGTCTCTATGCTTAGGGTCCATGTTGGCTTGTAGTTTAAAGACAAAACCAGTAAATTCAGGATAAGTAGGTTCTATTTCCCCTTGAGAAGATTTGCGTGCTTCTGGTTCGAGAGCATATTCTAAAAACGATTCTAAGAATAACTGCACCCCAAAGTTAGTCATGGCACTACCAAAGAAGACAGGGGTCATTTTACCTGCATGGACTTGTTCTAGATCGAAATCTGCACCAATTTCATTGAGGATTTCTAGCTCTTCTTTGAGTTGATAGTAAAGTTCCTGGTCGAGATATTCTTCTATTCTGGGGTCGCCTATATCAATAACTGTATCTTGGGCTGCTTTGCTACCATGGGCGCGACGTTCAAATAAATGAATCTGTTGTTTACGCCTGTCGAACACTCCCTGAAAGCGATCGCCCATACCAATAGGCCAATTCACTGCATAGGTTTGTAGCCCTAGTTCTTGTTCGATCTCATCTAGTAATTCTAAGGCTTCTCTCCCTGGACGGTCTAATTTATTAACAAATGTAAAGATAGGCAGCGATCGCATTTGGCAGACTTCAAACAATTTTCTGGTTTGAGGTTCTAAACCTTTAGCTGCATCGATGAGCATGACTGCATTATCTGCTGCTGCTAACGTACGATAGGTATCTTCACTAAAGTCTTGGTGTCCAGGGGTATCTAGTAAGTTGATTTGACACTCATTGTAGAGAAATTGCAAAACTGTCGAGGTAATAGAAATACCCCGTTGTTGCTCCATTTCCATCCAGTCTGAAGTAGCTTTGCGCTGCGCTCTTCTTGCTTTTACCGCCCCTGCTTCGTGAATAGCACCTCCGTAAAGTAGAAGTTTTTCTGTCAGGGTAGTTTTTCCCGCATCAGGGTGGGAAATAATCGCAAAGTTACGACGATGGGCAACAGCTTCAGCAATTTCAGTTTCTATGTCTACACTCATGCAATATTCTCGGCAAATAGGAAGATACCACCGCTATTATATCTTGTTGCTCAGTTTAAAAAGTTTAAAGTAAAATCGCAATTCTGAACCCTCCTTTATCAATTGTCCATTGTCCATTAATAAAAGAGGGTTGATATCTATATATCTCAACGCTTGGCTAAAGCTTCCCTAGCTTGTTCTCGATCGTCAAAATGGATTTTTTCTGTACCTAAAATTTGATAATCTTCATGACCTTTACCTGCAATTAAAACTCCATCTCCTGGTTGAGCATCTTGAATAGCTTGAGCGATCGCCTCCGCACGATCGACATTTACAATCGGTTTAACTAAGGTGGGAATTCCTGCTAAAATATCGTCTAAAATCCTTTGAGGGTCTTCTGTACGAGGGTTATCAGAAGTAACTACAGCTACATCAGCTAGTTGAGCAGCAATTTTACCCATCAAAGGACGTTTAGTGCGATCGCGATCGCCTCCACAACCAAAGACACAGATCATTTTACCGCTAATAAAGGGACGGGCTGCTTTAAGCAGATTTTCTAAGCTATCAGGAGTATGGGCATAGTCTACAATAACGCTAATATCTTGCTCTGGGTTCACTTGTACCCTCTCCATTCTGCCTGGCACACCGACAAATTGAGCTAACTTTTGGGTAATAGTCTGTAAGTCTACCCCCAAATGTAAAACTGTACCCACTGCAGCTAGTACATTAGCCAGATTAAATTGACCTACCAATGGTGAATTAAAAGCAATTTCTCCTAAGGGAGTATGTAAAATCCCACTAACACCATTAGCTTTGTATTCTAAATCCGATGTCCACAAATCTGCATCAGCATTGCTAACGCTATAACTCCAAACACGCTCTTTCTCTAAACTCTTAATTAACCGTTGTCCGTAAGCATCATCTAAATTAATAATTGCTTTTCCTGATAAATAATCAGCACTAAATAACAGAGATTTTGCCTGGAAGTAGTCCTCCATATCTCGGTGATAATCGAGATGATCTTGAGTAAGATTAGTAAATACGCCTACTTCAAAAGTACAGCCTTTAACTCTACCCTGCGCCAAAGCATGGGAACTTACTTCCATCACCGCATATTCGTTTCCTGCTGCTACTGCTTCTGCCAGTTGGGATTGTAACTCGACAGCAAAAGGTGTAGTATGGAGGGCAGTTTGTTCATATCCTGACCAACGAGTATATAAAGTACCAAATAAAGCCGTAGGAAATTCAGCTTGATTGAGAAAATATTCAATTAAATGAGTAGTGGTAGTTTTGCCATTTGTGCCTGTTACCCCTACCATCTTTAATTTCTGAGCAGGATAATCGTGAAAAGCAGCAGCTATTTTAGCGCAGACAGAGGTCATATCTTCTGCCTGAAATAAACAAGCATTTTGGGTTGCGGGTTTTTTAGTTAAAGCTTGGGGTGTTACGATAGCAGCGATCGCTCCTGCTGCGATCGCACTTTGCCAAAATTCTCCTCCATCTACCCTTGTCCCTGGCATTCCTAAAAATAAATCTCCAGCTTGACAAGCATGAGAATTAGTAGATAATCCTTTTACCTCTACATCCAAGGCGGAATGTTGAGCTAATGGTTTAATGTCATCAACCTTAGTTAATAATTCGCGTAGCTTCATCATATTTATCTCAAATTGGAGATGTTATCAATTTTGTTTTAGTTTGAGTCTAGTTTTTACGCTAGATAATTAAATATTTCTGTAACATTTTTTCCAATTGCTTGACAGAAGCGCGAGGAGATAGACGAGGTAAAGGTTTTTCTGCAGTAGGTAATTTCTGACAAAGTACAGGTACTTCATATTGATAGACAGCAAACCAATCTTCGTTAGTCGTAATGTCTCTTATTTCTAAATCGAATTCGATCGCTTGGACTTGTTCCAATTTTTCCTGTAATCCTTCACAGAGATGACAGCCAGCTTTAGTGTAGAGAATTAAATCCATAAACAAAATAAATTGAGAAATTACTGACACTTTAAGTAATTAAAAATGATGACAATCGCTAAATCCTAGTCAAAGCTTAAAAATTAAAAGTAGTACGAATAGTCCCAATAACTAAATCTTCATTACTATCGTTACTATCAGGGGCAGTAATCCACACTACACCAGGAGTAATACTGATATTATCGGTTATTTTATACTGGTAAAAACCTTCTATGTGCAGGGAAAAATCATCATCTTCTCCCAAAGCATCAATACTAGAATCACTTACATAAGGCTCTCTCCCAATTACAATTCCTGCTAAACTGCCTTCTTTAAGTAAATCAGGAAAAGCCAAGGTTGCTGCCCAATTAATAACATCTTGATTACCTCGATCTATCTGTCCATCCAGAGTAGAAAGAGTTTTTACTTTACTAAATCCACCCCAACCACCAAGGATAATTTTGTCGCTAATTGCCCAAGATGCTTGTAAGCCATA
This sequence comes from Xenococcaceae cyanobacterium MO_188.B29, assembly GCA_030065155.1. Classification (GTDB taxonomy): domain Bacteria; phylum Cyanobacteriota; class Cyanobacteriia; order Cyanobacteriales; family Xenococcaceae; genus JASJDJ01. Next base: position 12,857 of record JASJDI010000063.1, on the reverse strand, counting down.
AGAATTACTTACTGTGGGTACAGCCTCCCCAAACTGTTCTTCTGTAAAGGATTGTAAATTAGCTAAACTACTGCCAGTTTCTGTATCACTCTGATTGTAACTATGAACATAGGTAGCAGCTAGAGTCAAATTAGTTGTGGGTGCAAATAAGATTTGTCCTAAGGCACTGTAAGAACCATTAAATAACCCATTACCTTGACTGGGATCATTAGCAGGAGAAGCTAGATAACCTGCACTAATTTCAATCTTATTCCCTAAATTGTGGATAATACCGACACCAGCGTCACCAGGAGGTAAATAAATAGGGTTACGAGTACCAAAAGCAGAAATTGCCAAAGATCCCCCATCCCCATCAAGCACATTAACAGTATTAGCAATATCGTCTGCTGCTGTGCCTGTAGCCCCCACAATTACTTCAGTATCTTCGCTCAGAGGGAAATTATAGTAGAGAACTTCTAAATTTAGGTCATTATTTTCTGATTCAGTAAAGCCCAAGCCTCCTTCAAGGCTATCAGTTTGTTCCGTAAAAGAAGGAAAGTTACCTGTAGAAAGACGAGCAAAAAGAGTATCGTTACCTCTCAAGCTAGTTTCTAGTTCAAGACGAGTACGATGACCTAAGACAGCTACTTTATCTGCTTCTCCAGAGAAAACGCTAGCTAAACCAAAGATGACTTCTCCTCGTAATTTGGTTGTTGTGGAAAATTGAGTAGCTTCTAATTCGCCGATACGAGCCTGTAACCCGTCTGTACGCCCCCGCAATATCGCCAATTCTGCACGAAACTCTTGCATAAGTCGCATGACAGTATCAAGATCTTGCCTTACTACACTTTTATCACTACTAACCAACAGTTCGATTTGATTAAGACAGGCATTTAAACCGACGGCAAATTCATAGCGAGACAAAGCTTTTGTGCCTCTATAAATCTGATTAGGATAGCCCACTATACAACTATAGCGATTGACTAAACCCCTTAAAGCTTCATAGGCCCAGTCTGTAGGAGATACATCTCTTAACTGATTAACATTACTAATTTGGGCGATCTTTTGCTCCTGGTAACCTTTCTCTATTGCTGATAAATTGTTTTCTGGAAAAAGCAATTTATAGTTATTTCTGATCTCTTGTACCAAAAAATTGGGAGATAAAGTCTTAGTCTTGTACGGTGGATTTGCTTTGACTTTAGGAATACATAAAAACAAAGCCGTTACTATAACTGGAGTTATCGTACTAAATTTCCAAAAAAACTTTGATGAACAACTTAACATCCCCAAGAAATCAACATCTTTTTCCTGGGATAGTAAACCCATCTTTAAAACTAGCTTAACTAACGAAAAGCGCAAGCGATGCGACCCTGATGAACTTTTCTCACCGAAGGAACGCGCACCAAGAAAAGAAATGCGCGAGTTTGACATTATTTTTGAATCCCCACACCTAAGCCAATTTAAGCTTTAGGTTATTAAATTTGCATATACACCATCAATATTTTGGCATTATCTCTATTTATTTAGGAAGAGCTAGCTTTACAAAACTACTTAAACAGAAAAAATATAGGTCAACTTAACCAGAATAATGCCCCAAAAGTTAATAAAATAAAAATAATTGCTACCCAAATAAATTGATTATCTTCAGTATTAACTTGACTCAGATCTACTGGTTCTGGATTATTATTACTTTGAGAGGAGTTAATCTTAGTTTTAGTTTTCGCTGTAACATACTTGGGCTTGCCATCAGATGTAGTAGCTAGATCGGGAATTTCACTCATCCATTCTTTTGGTCTTTTTAGTTGTGGTGCTTGAATAATATAAAGTAATCTTTTGGCTTGTTGGCGGATTTCGGGATGAGGATGAGTAGCTAATTCTTGACACAGAGCGATCGCTTCTCGATCTTGACCAGCAGCTTGATAAGCTGTAACCAACCAAATTTGAGCTTCTCCCCCCAAACGAGAAGAATTAGCCGTAAGTGCCTTAGCTGATTCCAAATATTGTACACTTTGACCATATTCTCCTCGTTCAAATGCTTTTTTGCCTGCTTGATATTGAATCTGAAATTTTTCTCGATTATTTGAAACCACTTTCTTTCTAGAAGCGTCTACATATTTAATACCTTACACTTTTGTGGAGTAAGTAGAGATATGTTTAAACTATCTGCCTCTAATTTACTTAAAGCTCTCAGTCCATTAGCGATCGCTGCTAGTACATTTGTGGCGACAGAAGCACCAGCCGAGGCAGTTCCTCGTATTTATGTGCCTTCGAGTAGACATCATTCTGGATACTCCAGATCTAGAAGAGTAGCTCCTCCATCTCTAAATGTTACACCTCTCCCTGGAAGACACATTCCCTTACCTCGTTCCTCCAGACACCATTATCGTCGATCTCACGATCGCTATCGTTCTCGTTATGACGACTATGATAGAAGATACGATCGTCGATACAGAGATAGAGACTATGACAGACGATACGATCGTCGATACAGAGATAGAGACTATGACAGATACGATCGTGATAGTAGGGTATACAGAAGAAGAATAATTATTACTCCTGTTTTGAAGTACTAATAGTATCTTTTCCAGAATAAGATTACCAACAACTAACAACTAACAACTAACTATATATATTTATCGAACTTATACCAAAGGTCTACTGTTATTAGATACAATAGCCCATTAGTGTTTTATAGGGTCAAGAATTTATGGGTCGCGCTGAAAAAGTTGTCTTAGCTTATTCTGGTGGGGTAGATACTTCTGTTTGTATTCCTTATTTGAAAGAAGAATGGGGAGTAAAAGAAGTCATTACTCTGGCAGCAGATTTGGGACAAGGAGAAGAGCTTAAACCAATTCAGGAAAAAGCTTTAAAATGTGGGGCGGTAGAATCTCTAGTAGAAGATGTAACAGAAACTTTTGTCAAAGATTATGCTTTTCCTGCCATTCAAGCCAATACTCTCTATGAAAATCGCTATCCTCTTTCTACTGCATTAGCTCGTCCTCTAATTGCTAAATTATTAGTAGAAGCAGCCGAAAAATATGGTGCGGATGCAGTAGCTCATGGTTGTACTGGTAAAGGTAACGATCAGGTACGCTTTGATGTGAGCATTATGGCATTAAATCCTAACCTGAAAGTGCTAGCACCAGCTAGAGAATGGGGGATGAGTAGAGAAGAAGCAATTACCTATGGGGAAAAGTTTGGCATAGAATTTCCCGTCAAAAAATCTTCTCCTTATAGTATCGATCGCAATTTACTGGGACGGAGTATAGAAGCAGGAGCTTTAGAAGATCCCATGACTGAGCCTCCAGAAGAAGTTTTTGTCATGACTAAAGCGATCGCCGATACTCCCAATGAGCCAAAATATATAGAAATTGGTTTCGATCGAGGAATTCCCGTTAGCATTAATGGTAACAAACTTAACCCTGTAGAGCTTATTACTCAGCTTAATGAGATAGTTGGTAATCATGGTTTTGGGCGCATTGACATGATTGAAAATCGCGTTGTCGGGATTAAATCAAGAGAAATATATGAAGCTCCCGCTTTGTTATTATTAATTAATGCCCATCGCGACCTAGAAAGTTTGACTCTCACCGCAGATATCACAAATTATAAGCGGGGAATAGAACAAACCTATAGCGAACTTATTTATCAAGGATTGTGGTACAGTCCTCTAAAAGAAGCCCTTGATGCTTTTATTCAGAAGACTCAAGAAAGAGTTTCTGGTAGCGTCAGAATTAAATTGTTTAAGGGTAATGCGACTATTGTAGGTCGTAAATCAGCTAATTCTATTTATGCTCCTGATTTAGCCACTTATGGCGCAGAAGATCAATTCGATCATAAAGCTGCTGAAGGCTTTATCTATATTTGGGGTCTACCTACTAGAGTTTGGGCAGAAAAAACCAAAGGTGTTTAGCTCACTTTTGTAACATTATTTTTGAGCATACTTAGGGCATTGAGCAGGAATGAAGTGTAAAGACAGAGGGCAGAAGGTTCTCCCCAGTATTTCTGTTTTCCTAACAAAAGAGAAATTCAGAAGTGACTGACTTAAACACTTCGTTTTGCATTCTGGTTAAACAAATTGAGAAGTTTGCGAGCGATATTTGGGGGCGGTTTTTCTCTTCTGCCTCCTGCCTTGCCTTCAAGGGGGCGATCGCTCATATAGATTGATCGCCAAAGTATGTATTTAAAAGTGATTGAAATGAACAAATTGATTTCTTCTCTTACCTTAAGTTTAGGACTAACTCTAATACCTTTCAGCTACTCATTAGTTCAGGCTCAAGCTTTACAAAAATTAGAATTAAATAATTGGGATGACCTTGGTATAGATAAACAATTATGGGGTAATTCCCAACAGCCAGGAGATAAACAAGCACTAATACGCTCGATCGATAATAGTCTTCACTATCTCAGCACATCTGCTGCTGCTAAAGTATATAGTAACTATAATGTACCTGGATTTACGATAGACAGAGTTAGACGTTCTCTATCTCGTTTTCGTCAATTACTGCTTAAAGCTAATTCCCCAGAAGAATTACAACAAGCGATCGCGAAAGAATTTGTGCTTTATTCGTCGGTGGGCAATGATAATCAGGGCACAGTTTCTTTTACTGGTTATTTTGAACCTGTTTATCGAGCTAGTAGAGTTCCTACGGCAGAATATCGCTATCCTATCTACCGTAAGCCTGCCAATTTTAGTAGTTGGTCTAGTCCTCATCCTACTCGCGTTCAATTAGAAGGAAAAGACGGTTTATCGGTGAACAAAAACTTTTTAGCTGGTAATGAATTAGTGTGGATGCGCGATCGACTAGAAGCTTTTCTGGTTCAAGTCCAGGGTTCAGCTAGATTCAACTTAACCGATGGTACAACTATGAGTGTAGGCTATGACGGTAGTACCAATTATCCTTATGTCAGTATTGGCAAAGAATTAGTCAGAGACGGTATTTTTACGTTAGAAGAATTGACCTTACCTAAGCTTATTGACTATTTTCAAGCTAATCCTGAAGCTTTAGATAAATACATTCCTCGCAATAACCGCTTTATTTTTTTCCGCGATACAAAAAATCAAGAACCCATTGGCAATCTGGGAGTCGTAGTTACAGGCGATCGCTCTATTGCTACTGATAAATCCCTAATGCCTAGAGGGGGATTAGCTTTAATTGTTGCACCCATTCCCGTAATAACAGAGACAGGAGAAATCAAGATAGATTTAGTCGATCGCTACGTTTTAGACCAAGATACAGGCAGTGCTATTCAAGGTGCAGGGAGAGTAGATGTCTTCCTGGGTAGTGGCAAAGAAGCTGGCGATCGCGCTGGGTTACTTCATGGAGATGGAAAATTGTATTATCTGTTGCTTAAGGAGTAGTATTGATGGGAGTCGGAAGGCAGAAGCGGTGCGTCCGCAAAGCGACTACCGTCAGATCTCTCACTTCTGTCTTCGTTTAAGACTTAAAACAATTAAGAGAACTATCAGGATCGCGCTGAACAGTATTCGTCCGATAGGCAGTTAAGACAATATCTCCATTCTCAAGAAAAACTATACCTCGTGCTGGATAAATTTTGCCTTGGGCAGTCACTAAAGGTTTGATTTGCTCTGTTTGTACTCTCTCAGATTGTCTCTTACTTGTAGAGATAGATTCTCCTTCTATAAAAATGCGATCGGAATTAAGAGGTGCAGTTAATTGTGGAGGTACGCCACCTTTGCCTGTAAGTTCAAAATTACTAGATCCTAATTTTCTAGAAGAAGAACAAGCATTTATACCTAAAGTTTGTAGTTCGACAATTTTAGGTGCTTCAATTACTTCTTGCAGTGCGCCTACATCTGGGGTGTTAATTAACACAGTACCATCTAAACCAAATTCTGAACTAGCATCGATATCATTTGTGTTATTGGCAGGGGTAGAACTTCTTTCTTCTAATCCGAAAACCCCTTCTGCTGTAATATTGATATTGCCTCCTGTCCCTTGTTCTGCACTAGCGATGATATCGTTATTTTGGTTAGGAGAAGCAATAATCAATTCAGCATCTATATTGACGTTACCCCCATCAGCATCGCTGTCTGCTCTTGCCGATATTAAACTGCGATCGCGCATTTGTAAGCTATCGTTAATATTTAAAGTAAGAATACCACCCTGACCTCGATCGGCAGTAGTAGAAGCGGAAATAGATGCTTGATTTTCTAGAGTTAAAGAATCTGCATTAAGCTCAAGTTCACCACCAATACCATTAGCATTATCCGCGGTAATCTTGCCTTGATTATTCACTTCAACTGAGCGAGCATTAATTTCCAGATTTCCAGCAGCACCTGTAGATATACTACCCACTCTAACTTCTGCATCATTACTGATAATCAATTTATTTGTATTAATATTAATATTTCCTGCTTGAGCAGAAGTTGTTGATTCAGAAGTTAAAGCACTAGAAAATTGATTCTCAATGCCTCTGCCAGTTATTTCGATGAAATCAGCTTCGAGCTTTAAATCTCCACCAAGACCGCCTTTTATGAGTAATATATTTCCGTTGGAGCCTTCTCGGACATCTGAAGGCTCTAAAATGTTTCCTATATTTTGATTTTCACCAATAGATATAGTTCCGCCACTAGCTGAACTGATGTTTCCTCCCTCTCGGAGAATTAATCTTCTTGTATCTATTTTGATATCCCCTGCTTCTCCCTGACCAAAAATCGAATTGCTACTGATAATTGTAGGAGTTATTGCATCTGTTAAAGTTGTTTTTACTTCGATAGATTCTGAAGCATTAATATTAATATCTCCTCCCTTTCCATTGCCAAAAGTAGAACTTGCTATTGCACCCTCTTTTTGAACTAGCAAGCGTTCAGTATTTATTGTTATATCTCCTGCATCTCTCTCTGTATTTCGGTTAGCTAGAGTAGATAGAAAAGAGCTATTTATTTCTACTTGTTGAGAATCAGAGATAATAATATTTCCTGATGCCTCGCTGGTAGTATTGTTGTTGCTGCTGTCCAGTACCGTATTAACTAAAAATGACCCATTTTGAAGTAATAAATTAGGTGTATTAACCATAATATTTCCCGATTTTCCAGCGTCCTCAGTTCCAGAAAATATTCCTGTTAACTCTGTTAAATCTGATGTTGTTAATCTTCCCAAAAGAGCTGTCCCCGTCACTGTTCTCAGTTGATTAAGTCCCGTTCCAATCAATCTTACTGATTCGGTAGCATTAATGGTAATATCTCCTGCTTGAGCATTAGGAGAACCCAGATTTTTGGCTATACCTGCAAACAGTTTGCTTTTTTCTGAAAGAGTTAGATTGCGGGCATTAAAATTAATAAATCCACCTCCACCAGCACGAACATCCACTGTTGCTTGATTGGTTAAAGTAATATCTGCTCTTTCTATTCTTTGAGGAAAACTTAGACTTCCATTTTCATTAAAATTAACTATTCCTGCTGCTGATAAGCCTCCTAATTCTACTCTTCCCCCTGGGGCAACAATATTTCCTTCTGCTAAATTAATATCACCTCCTACTAATGCCAAAGTGCGATTAGGCTTAACTTCTAAACTAGAACCTTGTACTTGCAAATCGCTAGGATTATCCCGAAAACCTAAACCAATGGGTGGATTAATGGTGAGTATTGGTTTGTTTTGACCATCTGTAGCTATAAATTCTGTGCCATCCTCAAACAACAGACTATCAGCCGTACTTCCTAAAAACGAACCACCGATATCTAATCTCGCATTCGAGCCAAATATAATTCCCGCAGGATTAATCAGAAATAAATTGGCACTGCCATTAGCCCGAATCAAACCATCAATATTAGATAGATTGCCTCCAGTGACACGGGAAAAGATATTTTGGATATCTACAGCGTTATTAAAAGAGGCTGAACCATTAGTAGGGACAGAAAAATCTTGAAAACTATGAAAAAGATTAGCTCCTGCTCTATCTCCATCATTAATAGTAAAATTGCTCCCATCAGGACTAATTACGGTAGTTGAGGTAGTCCCATCAGAAGTAATCTGAGCTATAGCAGAGAGGGAAAACAGAGAAGAAGAGAACACTAAACAGCTAGACTGAATTAAGCAAGTAATTGTTGGTTTCATCGATCTACACTTGACAACCTAAGATTAAGTAGATTTTTATGTATTATCTATGAATTACTTAACTAGATGCGTTAACCAAGCTACATATGCCCAGAATGTTTACAATTATTTAGATTCTTCTATTTAAATAGCTTCTGCCCTCTGCCAAAGCAGAGCGCACTACTTCAGGTCTCTTACTTCTGTCTTCATTATCGTAAATTAAGTAAACCTAAAAAACAGACTAAATATCTAAAAACTATGGGATACCATATATCACAGACAATAAATCCCTTAGTTGCTGTCCGCGAACTATTCTCTAGACATGAAAGTACATTTTTCGGCTAAATTTTCTCTCTTTTTAACCATTCTGGCTCTACCTCAGTTTTTTACTACTACTGCCGATTCTATTTTGTGTTCTCCTAGTTTAGCTGCGGAAATCAGAGAACTAGGTAAAGAGGGACAACTAGGTCAACCAGGATTAGCTGGTCAACGAGGAAACAACAGTGATAGTCTAACGGTTTTTGCCGATGGTACACCTATGACTCTCGATCTTTCTGGCGAAAATGGTCTGCCTGGTAGTGATGGGAGTGTTGGCAATCCAGCAATCTGTGGCGATCGCGGAGGAGATGTTGATTACGATATTCGTCAGGCTAATGGAGGTAATGGAGGCGATGGTGGGGATGGTGGGGATGGTGGGAATGGAGGTTCTCTGACTGTCTATACTACTGATAAAAGTCACCTGGCACAAATCTACGTTACCGCTACTGGCGGAGAAGGAGGCGAACCAGGACAAGGCGGAGAAGGAGGGGAGGGCTGTACATGTTCTTCTTCGTACTGGAATCAACAAAGTTGTACGGGTAGACCAGGTAGTGATAACTATAATTGTACTACTGAAGAATTTCGGTGTCAGGATGGCTATGATGGGAGAAAAGGAAGAAGTGGCAGACAAGGAAAACAAGGACGTTTAGGGAATTTAACTTTAATTAATTTAGATAAATCTCTGACTCCAGATCGACCCATAGCGACGATCGCGATCGCTCAATTAAGAGATCGAGGCTTTACTTTATCTAAAAATGAATGGGAAACTAAGACAGGAGCAGTTTCTTTATTTGCACCAGGTTCGGTCATTGCCGATCGATACCAAGAGTTGGTTAATCGTGTAGAAAGTACTGTTCTTTTGGTTTGGGATGCACCACAACCATTTAATAATTTCGCCCAAGAACAAATTACCCTAAAGTTAAGCGAAAACGAAGATGAAGAAGTTGATGTTTCTATCCCCGATCATCTCTGGTTAGAGACTACTACTCTCAAGCGGGATAATATTACCGAATTTTTTGTCTTTAATGCTGTCAAAGAAAAAGAAGTTACCCGATTAAAAAGTCAGGGTTTATCAGGTAATGGCTCGAATTTGACTATAAAACTACAGGATATGGCAGGTAAATCTGATTTATTACTAACAGATTTTTCCCTAAGATATCGCACTAGCAGATCGCGAGAATCAGAATTTCGTCGGGTTTTTGATTACAGAACCTTATATGAAGATAAAGTTCCCCCAGAAGCGATCGAATATCAAAATAATCAATTTATTATTAATATTGGTCAATTACCTATCCCTCCCGAAGCTTTAGAAAGAGGAAAAGTAGTCGAAATTAAACTGACCGCTAATCGTTCTTTTGCTGGCAAGTCCAAAAAACAAGATATCATCGTTCGTGATACTTTGAAACAATAATATAGGAGTTGAGGAGTTCAGAAGTTCAGGAGTTCAGGAGTTCAGAAGTTCAGGAGTTCAGAAGTTCAGGAGTTCAGGAGTTCAGGAGTTCAGAGCAGAAGCAAGGCAGTGCCTTGAGCTTACAGAAGTTGGTAAACTACTGTAAGCTACTATATTGTTACATTTATAATATGGAAATACCCATCGAACGTATTCGGATATCTCAAACAGCTAAAGAGCAACTAATCAAATTAAAACGCATTACTAAAATTGAACAATGGAATATTTTATGTAGATGGGCATTTTGTTGTTCTCTAGCTGAACCAGGTATACTTTCTCCTACACCTATTCCTGCTTACAGTAATGTCGAAATGACTTGGAATGTTTTTGGTGGAGAAATAGCCGATATTCTACTCATGGCATTAAAACAAAGATGTTATCAAGATAAATTAGATACAGACAAAGAAACCCTCAAACAACAGTTTCGTTTACATCTTCATCGGGGTATCGGTTATTTAGCTGGAAATGCAGATTTACAAAACATAGAAAATTTAGTTACTTTAATTACTAAAGATTAGACTGCTTGGATAACAAACATTTTGGTTATATTAGCTAATAGCTATTAGCTCCTAGCTTTTAGCTCTCAGTTTTAAAAAGTAAAGACTGGCAAAATAGGCGATTATACCAGCAGTCAAACCAACTACAAAACAACCAAAGATTAAAGTAATGGCAAAAGTAAAACCTAATTCTTTAAACTCAGCAAAAGATTGTAAATCTAATTGACTGACAGGTTGACTTTTTACTCCTAGTAGTAATCTACCAACTTTATAGTTAAAAATATAAATGGGTAAATAAGTTAAAGGATTACTAATCCAAGTACCTGCTGCTGCTGCAACTTTACTGCCACGAAATAAAGTTGCTAACAAGATACCGATAAAAGTTTGCAAGCCAAAAAAAGGGAAAAATCCGGCAAAAACGCCTACTGCTAAACCTCTAGATAATACTTTAGGTTTTCCTCGTAAACGTAAAAGGCGCAAGAACCAAAAACGACAGTATCTTTTAAGCCGAGATTTACTACGCCTGTATTTTTTTGGGCGATTTTTTTTTGGGTATACATAATTGTTCGACAGGCGCGAATTACCCTTGTGATAATATTTGCTCATTCAGGATATTCGCGGATTTCAAGACTTCACTTCTGCTATTTATCTATGCTACACAAGAAATAAAATTAAAGGAAGATCAAAATTAAATGTATATCTATAACTATACTTAATACTTAATGATTTTAACTCAAGGAGATACCATTGTCGCCATTGCTAGTGCTGTAGTCCCCCAGCAGGGCAGTATTGGCATTGTCCGTTTATCTGGTCAAAAAGCAGTAGATATTGCTCAAAATCTATTTTATACTCCAGGCAAACAAGCTTGGGATTCTCACCGAATTCTTTATGGCTACATTTATCATCCAGAAACCCAAAAATTAGTAGATGAAGCTTTATTATTAATCATGCTTGCACCTCGTTCTTATACCCGTGAGGATGTAATTGAGTTTCACTGTCATGGAGGAATAATTCCTGTACAGCAAGTATTGCAACTCTGTTTAGAGCAAGGCGCAAGATTAGCACAACCAGGAGAATTTACCCTCAGAGCATTCCTTAACGGCAGAATAGATTTAACTCAAGCAGAAAGTGTAGCCGAGTTAGTGGGCGCGCAATCATCTCAAGCTTCTGAGGTTGCCCTAGCTGGATTACAAGGAAAACTAGCTAACCCGATTCGTCAACTAAGACAAACTTGTTTAGATATCCTAGCAGAAGTAGAAGCAAGAATTGATTTTGAAGATGATTTACCTCCCTTGAATGAAGCTGAAATTAAAAATGGATTGCAAGCTACTCTTCAACAGGTAACCGATATCTTAGCCACTGCCGATCGCGGAGAATTATTAAGAACGGGGTTAAAAGTTGCTATTGTTGGTCGTCCTAATGTGGGAAAATCTAGTTTACTCAACGCTTGGAGTAGGAGCGATCGCGCTATTGTTACTGACTTACCTGGTACAACTAGGGATGTGGTAGAATCTAGCCTGGTAGTGGGTGGTATTCCTGTACAAGTCCTAGATACAGCAGGAATTAGGGAGACACAAGATACTGTAGAAAGAATTGGGGTAGAGCGATCGCACAACGCTCTAAAATCAGCAGATTTAGTTTTACTTACTATTGATGCTCAAGCAAACTGGACAACAGAAGATGCAGAAATTTATCGTGCTGTTAAACAGCGTCCTCTAATTTTAGTTATTAATAAAATCGATCTCGCTCCTGCTACCAACGTAAAATATCCCGCAGAAATCAAGACTATCGTTCATACAGTAGCAGCTAAACAAGAAGGTATTGAAGCATTAGAACAAGCAGTTTTAACTTTAACTCATACAGGCGAAATTACGGCTGCTAATTTAGATATTGCTATTAACCAAAGACAAGCTGCCGTTTTAACTAGAGCCAAAAATTCTCTTCAGCAAGTCCAAGAAACTATTAATAATCAACTGCCTTTAGATTTCTGGACGATCGATCTAAGGAGTGCAATTCAAGCTCTCGGAGAAATAACAGGGGAAGAAATAACCGAATCTGTCTTAGAAAGGATCTTTAGTCGTTTTTGTATTGGCAAATAACAAGTTTTTAGCTCTTATTCTGAAATTACTTGAAAATTCCTATTTTTTTATTGCAGTTTCTCATCAGACTTATGAAAATCCTCTCAAAGCTTGACAAAATAGTCTTGGCGAGGGGAAGCAATTGATAAAGGCTAATAGCTTTTCAATAAACTAAGAGGAGATCGTGAATTTACAACGCAATTTGATTCTAATCAAACTACTCTGCCAATTCGCTATCTCCTCTCATTCTTAATTTTTAGATTTGAGTCATCTAAACGGTAGTTTTACGATAAGGTACAGAGTCCAAACTAATATTCATAGCTGAAACTCTGGGTGGTGTGTTAGCCCTTCTGGGTAGGCTACGAGCCATATCCATATACAGGGAAGGATCGCCTGCTTTGGGTTGTTTCTCTTGAGGAGTAAAGCGACGTACTTCGGTTTGCCAAATAATTTGGGGGAAGCCCAAAATTGCTCGATG
>JASJDI010000062.1 GCA_030065155.1 Xenococcaceae cyanobacterium MO_188.B29 | reverse complement strand
GTTGAATATATTCATCGTCGTCTTTTAGGTCGTCCTACTTATGGTCGCCAAGAGATGAATAAATACTTTGATATTTGTGCTAAAAAAGGCTTCTATGCTTTAGTAGATGCTTTTCTTGATAGCCCAGAATACTCAGAAGCGTTTGGGGAAGATACTGTTCCTTACGAGCGTTATTTGACTCCTGGTGGCTTGCAGTTGCGTAAAGCTCGTCCTGGGTCTATTGGCGAAGGTATTGGGGCGAAGGTTGAGAAAAAAGATACACCGCGTTTTGTAGAATTAGGTCAGGTTAGTATACCCCGCGCAGGTGCAGAATTAACTCAAAGAATACAACAGGGTGTAACAGTACAAAGACAGCAAACCAAAATATTCAAACTAACCAATACTACGGATAAGGTAGCTCTCAAAAATGCGATCGCAGCAGCTTATCGTCAGATTTTTGAAAGAGACCTCGATCCCTATATAGTACAAACTCAATTTACTTCTTTAGAAAGTAGGTTAGGTAACGAAGAAATTACCGTTAAAGAGTTTATCGAAGGGTTAGGCTGCTCAGAACTTTACATTAAAGAGTTTTATACTCCCTATCCCAACACTAAAGTGATTGAGTTAGGTACAAAGCACTTCTTAGGACGCGCACCACTAAATCAACGAGAAATTCAAAAATACAATAGTATTTTGGCAACTAAAGGTATTCGTGGCTTTATTGGGGCAATGGTAGACAGTATGGAATATCTTCAAGTTTTTGGTGAAGATACTGTCCCTTACCGACGTTTCCCCACCTTACCTGCTGCTAATTTCCCTAATACTGAAAAGCTATACAATCAACTCACTAAACAAAACAGTGATATTGTAGTCCCTAGTTTCGAGCCAGCTAAGTTAAATGTTTAAGTTAAATATTTAACAACGGCAAATCAAAGGGAAATACTCGAAGAGTAAGTAGGCTTGAGTTTTCTAGTAAAAAGAAAATAATTTTCTTCTTTACTGTACTCTTGTCTGCTAGTTTGCTCATGCTGTTACACAAGTTAACTTTTTTTACCAGAAATTCAGTTTTTTCTCAGAAAAATGTTACATTCTATTAAGAAAAAACAGTGTGAGCGAGCTTAATATCGCAAAATAATTGGGTCAGGTTGCTGTATTAGCCAAAATTTTCTGTGTTGGATAGAAAGGTGGATTTCACCTAACTAAGCAACACTTAAATGAAAATAAAATCGACAACTCGCAGTTTTAATCTAAGTATTGATTTGATGTAGATGTAAAGGTTTGTTAAATCAGCAACCACATTTAACCTCTTGGTTCAACTAGCTGTAATACTAATTTCTAGCTAAATGGTGAAAATCAAGGGGCAAAAAATAGTAATCTACTCTATAGAGTTTGCCAGCAAAATCTGTAGTGAATTTTTATCTAGTCTCAAGCTAGAGATTATTCGCAAAATCTAGCTCATAATGTCTTCAATTTAAGCCTTGATTGCAATAGCAAAAAAAGATTACACTGTAAGACGAGAGTAGCTGGAAACCTTACTTGAATAATAAGATTAAAAATCAAGAGAAGGTAACTCACGCAAATCTGGTTTCATTTTTATTGGGAGGAATCCATCTATGAGTATCGTCACGAAATCGATCGTGAATGCTGATGCCGAAGCTCGTTATTTGAGTCCTGGCGAATTGCAGAGAATCAAAGCTTTTGTTACTTCTGGCGAAAGCCGTTTGCGCATTGCTCAAACATTAACAGAATCTCGCGAACGCATTGTTAAACAAGCAGGTGACGCTTTATTCCAGAAACGTCCTGACGTTGTTTCCCCAGGTGGTAATGCCTACGGCGAAGAAATGACTGCTACTTGCTTGCGCGATATGGACTACTATCTCCGTCTGATCACTTATGGTGTTGTTGCTGGAGATGTAACTCCTATCGAAGAAATTGGTCTAGTAGGAGTACGCGAAATGTACAAATCTTTGGGAACTGACATTGGTGCAGTTGCTCAAAGTGTTAAAGAAATGAAAGATGTTGCTACTGCGATGATGTCTGCTGAAGATACATCAGAAGCTGCTTCTTACTTCGATTATGTTATCGGAGCAATGCAGTAGGGTAGTTTAACTTCTCTGTTGGCAAAAAAGGCTATCTAAAAAAAAAGACTAGACTAAATTGTCGGTATTAAGGCATTTAAGACTAGGTAAGATAAGGAAACGAAACTATGCAAGACGCAATTACCTCTGTTATAAATTCTGCTGATGTTCAAGGCAAGTACCTAGATGGTGCTGCTATGGACAAGCTCAAAAACTATTTTCAAACTGGTGAATTAAGAGTTCGTGCAGCTAGCGTAATCAGTGCTAACGCAGCCAGTATTGTTAAGGAAGCTGTAGCTAAATCCTTACTATACTCTGATGTTACTCGTCCTGGTGGTAATATGTATACCACTCGTCGTTATGCTGCTTGTATCCGCGACCTCGACTATTATCTTCGCTACGCTACTTATGCTATGTTAGCTGGCGATCCTTCTATATTAGACGAGCGCGTACTTAATGGTTTGAAAGAAACCTATAATTCTTTAGGTGTTCCTGTTTCTTCCACTGTTCAAGCTATTCAAGCTATGAAAGAAGTCACTGCTAGTCTAACTGGTGCTGATGCTGGTAAAGAAATGGGTGTTTACTTCGACTATATTTGTTCTGGCTTGAGCTAGCTTTAGGCTGAATCAGGCTTGTAGCAAATAGCAAATGTATAGGTGCAGGAAGTCTAGAGTGAGTGCTAGTTCATTTAAGGCTTAGTCTTACGAGCGCGAAGTAAAAGATTAGTTTTGACGATCTAGTATTGACTCCTGACTCCTGACCTTTGTTAGATTAGCGATTACCTGACGCTTCAAGAAAGGTAGAAAAAAGAAAAGTAGCTTTTAAGATAAAACATAGCTGAGAGCTTAGAGTTTGAATGGCTCTCAATTTAACCAAGAATTTTTTGACAACTTAGGTTAGGAGGAATCAAATCATGAGAATGTTCAAAATTACTGCTTGTGTACCCAGTCAGACCAGAATTCGTACTCAAAGAGAATTACAAAACACCTACTTCACTAAACTCGTTCCTTATGACAATTGGTTTAGGGAACAACAAAGAATTATGAAAATGGGTGGAAAAATCATGAAAGTAGAGTTGGCTACTGGTAAACAAGGTACTAATACAGGTTTAATGTAAAATTTATAGATAAAGTTGGTAAGTTTGCTTGTTTGGGGGTCGGTAACGACCTCTTTTTTGTTTAGGGAGTAGAAAGTAGGGTTTGCTTAAAAATTATTTTGTAAGGAGAAGTAGTGAGTAATGGATAATTAATATTACATTGATTTTATTGTTTCTGTCGCCAGTTGTCACAAGTCTAGCTTTTGAAAATTTAGTTCATAACGACGGTTATTCGTATTACCTGTGGGTATGAGTAAGTTTTGTTTAACCATTTTGCTAATATCTCTTTGTAGAGTACGCCGAGATACTCTAGATAAGATAATTTCACAGTTATCAATGGTTAATGAGCCATTGTCGATCGCGTATTTTAAGATTAGACATTGGCGGTGATTTAGTTGGTAAACTTCAGTAAGTTTTGGTAGTAAATCGGTAGAGTTATTATCGATCGCTCGATCGCCGATATCTGCTTCTAAATAAGCTTTCATCAAGGCTTCTATTTCCCCTACAATTTCTCGATCGTGAAGTTTATTTTTTCTTAAAGCCAGTAAAATTAGAGCATTAGTGGCATTAACGCATATTTCTGCTAATATTTCACTTCTTCGCTCGACTAAAGCAGGATTACGCATTTTTAGCAACTTTGCCATGACTTGAATTGCTTCTTGAGTAAAGCTATCATCAATATTTTTAAAAATAGTAGGTGAAGTAAAAAACTGTACGAAAATAATTCTTGAAGTGGGTTGCTCGAATAGTTGCTGTACGTGAACAATAATCCGATGAATAAAATCGGGAAAGGGTAGCCGTACTATTTCGGGACGTAATAATTTATCCCACATCACATAAACTCGATCGACGTGACGTAGTTCTAAAGCGTTAAAAATTGCTAATTTATCGGGGAAAAATTGATAAAGTGAACCTATTGCGGTATCCGCACGAGCAGCGATCGCATGAGTAGTAGCAGCTTCAAATCCAATCTCATCAAACACTGCTGCTGCTGCATCTAAGATTTTTTCAACTCTTTCTTGACTACGTTTTTGTTGTGGTTGACGACGTAAAGGATTGCGATCGGATTTCATTGACAAATATGAATAAAATGTCGTATATTATGAACAATAAATCACAAGCTTTTATCTAAATTACTAGTCCAGATATAGCTTTGAGGACAGTAATCTTTAACTTGCGACATTTTCTATTTTACTTGTCGCAAACTATTTTGTAGTCAAAATTTTTGCGGAAATTAATTATGTCTATGTTAAAAGGTGCGCCTTGGCTATTGGCGCATAAATCGATGCTAGATACAAATAAACCCCAGAAAATTTCTCTGTACGGTAAAGATTATGTGATGTGGAAAGATAAAACGGGACAAGTTAATGCCTTACCCAATATTTGTCCTCATATGGGAGCAATGCTATCAGAAGGATGGTGTGAAGTTCAAGCAGATGGTACAAGTAATGTTGTTTGTCCGTTTCATGCACTAGAATTTGATGCTAATGGCTGTACTGTCTTACCAGGGACTAATAAAAAAACTTTACCTCAGCTAGAGCCTTTAGATTTAATTGTTAAAGATGATTTTATCTGGACTTATGGTGGCTGTGAAC
This sequence comes from Xenococcaceae cyanobacterium MO_188.B29, assembly GCA_030065155.1. GTDB lineage: Bacteria > Cyanobacteriota > Cyanobacteriia > Cyanobacteriales > Xenococcaceae > JASJDJ01. The sequence continues at coordinate 21,749 of JASJDI010000062.1, read as the reverse complement.
CTAAAATCCCTATTCCAGACATTTTAGAAAAAATTGCCCGTGATTATGATTTTATTGGGTATACAGCAGATACTAGCGTTCAGACAGATTTGCGATCGATGCTATTAATTATGCACGATTACAATCATCAAAATGGTACGCATCGAGATTTATTTGAAATTACCGAAGTCAGGTTTGAGAAATTTATTGATAATGGCTACCATTCTGAGGCTTTTTATAATATGCCAACTGCACAGAAAAGCTTTTGGGATAAACTAAAACAACCAAATCAACTTTTGATACCTGATGTCATTAAAGCTCACTTAGAAAATCATTTCCCTTCTTTGGTTATTCTGTATGCTAAAAGCTTTCTTGGTAAATTTGTTCAGTGTCATTTTTTTGTACCAGAAACATCAAATCAAACTAGAACTTATGTATTGTTATACGGAGAAGCCAAAAATCCATTGGCTAAATTATTAAAAAATCAGTTTCTTAATTTAGTTAAAGTAGTAGTCGAACAAGATGCTGGTATTCTCAGTAAAATTTATGCCGATGTACAGCAAAAAATTAAACTTAATAATGAAGTCGGTATGGATTGGGTTAAGCGGAATTTTGCCAATTGGGAAGAGTTAGTTAATAGTAAGGGAGTAGGGAGTAGTAAGTAGTGAGTAGTGGCTTTTTGTTTTTTATTCACTTTAACCAAGAAATTAATTTTGCCCGACTACTTCTATTTCTTTCTCATTTGACAATCAAATCTTAATCTAGGCTTTACTCACTCTCTCTAAGATAATTGCAGTCTCAAAGCTCAGAGAGAATAGAAAATGAACCAATCTGCTCCAGTCAAGTTTAGTGGCAAGGTTTTAGAAAAAACTATCAAAACAAGCATCAAAAAAGCGATCGCTTCTAAAGGAATTAATACAACTACTCGCCAGGGAAATAAAGAACTAAAATTTTTGATCGGAAAAATTGTTCAACATTCCTTTGATAGTTTAGAACAAGCTAGCAATATTGGGGAAAAGCTAGGGGAAAAAATTGTAGAAATCTCTCAAAAACAAGGTAAGCAAAACTTGGATGGAGGGTTAATTAGACAATTAAGCCATCAAAAAGAATTATATTCACTGATTGGATTACCAGCAGAACCATCTCAAGCTATTGAGCAGTCTTCTTCTCCAAATGATTTGGCTTCAGCTTCTACTGTTCAAGTTATCGAAGAAACCGATACCTCGGAGCAACCTATTAACGAAGAAAATCCTTCTGAAGAAATCGCCGATACATTAGAACAGCCTATTAATGAGGAAACTCCTTCTGAAGAGACAGCAGAGACATCCGAGCAACCTATTAACGAAGAAACCCCTTCTGAAGAAATCGCCGATACATTAGAACAGCCTATTAATGAGGAAACTCCTTCTGAAGAAACAGTCGATACATCAGAGCAAACTATTAACGAAGAAACCCCTTCTGAAGAAATCGCCGATACATTAGAACAGCCTATTAATGAGGAAACTCCTTCTGAAGAAACAGTCGATACATCAGAGCAAACTATTAATGAGGAAACCCCTTCTGAAGAAACAGCAGATACTTCGGAGCAACCTATTAACGAGGAAACTACTTCTGAAGAAATCGTTGATACATTAGAGCAACCTATTAGTGAAGAAACTACTTCCGAGGAAATCGCCGATATATCAGAGCAACCTATTAGTGAAGAAACTCCTTCTGAAGCAATAGAAGAAACACCAGAACAGCCTAGTAACGAAGAAAATAGCTCAGAAGCAGAGGATACACCAGAAAATCCTGAGCCTAATGAGGAGTCTTTAATTCATAGTTGATAAGACAGTGTTTTATACATATATAAAATTCAATTATCTCATTAAAACCCAGCGACGAAATAATTCGACAATAATGTAATAAATACCATCTTTTTCTGCGATAACATCGTGGCGTTTTAAAGTTTCAATTGCTGCTGCAAAAGTTTCTGTATCTAAATTAGTTGTTGAAGCGAGGTTTTCTTTATTGAAACCTTGGAGATGAGGTGCTAGAGCTTTAATTATTTCTTGTTGTCCCGTTGCGCCTTGGGCTGCCTGTCCCCAAACTCCTTCAAAATAGTATCTGCCTTGTTGGAAAAATTTTTGATTGATTACTGCTTCGATATCTTCTACTGTAAAAGTATTATCGCGGGAGCGTCCTTGTTCAAATACTTGGTCATTATATCTGCGGACTAAGTAAAAACCGATTAGTTGGACTAAGTAGGGTTGTCCAGAAGTTAGAGAATAGATTAAGTCTAATGCTTCTCCTGTGTAGTCGAGGAGAAATTCATTATTTTCTGGGGTTTGATTGACTTCAGTCTCTGTGGGGAAAGAATTTGTTTTTGCCCCCCCAACCCTCCAAGTTTGGGGATCTTCACCTCTCCCTAACCCTCTCCTATTAGGAGAGGGGACAGATTGTCTCTCCTTGTAGGGGATATTTAGAGGGGGTGAGGGATTTCTCACAAGGGTAGGTTTTTTACAATTAAGAAGAATCTTCAAAAGCCAAATCCTTGAAATGACTGAAGGGAATGGGAAGTAGGCGACCAAGAGTGAGAGACTGACCGTTGAGCAACTGCGCTACTACAGTTAACAAACCATTAAGAAAACAAGATACTTGTCGAGTCGAATTAGTCGAAGAGGATTGCTCTGAATCAGAAATTAACTCCTCATCAGATTGTGTTTCCGATTCTCCACCCAAAGTCACCATCCACAGTAGAGCAACTGCCATTGCTAACCAATGTCTTTCGGCTCTGTCTGGGTTTCTTAAGCGAGTTCTTTGCCACTGCCAACCATCACTTTTAACATCTCGGTAGGAACTCTCAATCCAGGAACGAAATCCATACCAGAGAATATTGCCCTCATTGGGATTTAAATCTGTGAGAATCAACCAAGGGTCGGCATAATCCTCATCCCATTGAGCTAAAAGTGTGCAATCAATCGGATTAGTTTTAAAGCAAGTAATTTTTCCTGACCAACTTTGACCACTACGAGAAACAACGCTTGCTAAAGGCTGCCATGAAGAAGAGTCAGGTTCGCGATATTGACCTTGATGATTAATTCTCAAAAATGGATGCCAGCCTAATTCCACAATCTGTTGATACAACCAATCAGCATACAATCCCCTATCAGCACTGACAATTACCTTCCAATTTTTAGGCACGATGTTGTTGAGAGATTGAAACAGTTCTTGCCAATATGGTTTCCAACTTCCTTTTTCTGTTCCTCTGACTACTTTCCAAGCTATGGGAATGCCACAACTGCGATAGAGAACGTTAATTGAAAGAACTGTAAAGTTTTGTCCAATGCTGGTAGCATCCAATCCTATGGGCAATTCTTGAGTTGTTTTAGGTAGCAAATCAACAATCCAGCTTAGTAGTGAAGCAAAACAGTCTTTAACTTCCAGAGACACTCTTTTATTGTCTTTCTTAGCCTTGGCTTTTCCTTCTTTGTACCATTCTTTTAATCTTTGACGGACCGTATTGTCTTTTTCCTGATTAATTTTGGCAATCAAACTCGACACTCTCGTCAGACTGCTTGATTGTGTCATCACCATCCCAAAGCTCCAAGCTGCTAATCCAGATACTTGAGGTAAACTGAGTTGTGGAAATCTTTGACTGACAATCTGTTTCCAGCCTTTGAGATGTTGATTTAATTTCATCTCTGTGAAGTTGTTTTTAGTGCTAACTTTCACTTATACACTCTTTTTGAGTCGTTACTCACATCTTTGTAAAAAACCTACCCTTGTGAGATCTCCCCCCCCCCAGATTTCTACATACCAGTGCAATGCTTGAGGAAAATAAAACACCCAATACAATAAACGCAAATAATCTAAAGGATTCCACAAAGATAAAGGGCGTTTGAGTTTGGGGGCTAAATCTAATTTGGGTACTGGCATTTAGTTCAGTTATCAGTAAACAGTTATCAGTTATCAGGCTTAAAAATTATTTTTAGTTTGTTTAGTTTATTTATTTATTTATTTTTAAGATAATTTCCTAAAAATTCTAATCGATTGATCATATCTTCAGCCGATTTTGTAGAGATTAATCTTAAGATTCCCCGTAACTGTTGCCCAATTGAATATCGTTGTTGAGTACCAAGAATTATACCTGCATGATGGCGATGTTCTGCTAGAAAAATGCTATGTAAACAACAAAAATCTTCTACGTTAAAAGTATAGATAACTCGCCCTTGCTTTGTTGCCCAAATTAACTGTTGTTCATCGGAAAAACCTAATCTATTTTCCTCCGCAGTAGTAGTTACATCGACAGCAGCATTTCGTAAAGCTTGTACTAATCCTTTTTGAATCGTATCTTCATCTAAATACAAGCAAATTTGACTCATTGATTATTTTTAATAGTGGATTCTACAGATAATTGCTCACAAGCTTGATAATAAGCATCAATATCAGCATCAATTTCTGCTTTATTAGCATGGTAATAAGCCAAAGCAGCATAAATTTTCGCCAAGCTTAAATGAGGCTTATCTTCTAGTATTTCTTCTGGTGTAATTCCCGATCGATATTCGATCACAATGTGGCGTACAGTTATTCTACTCCCTTCTATACAAGGACGACCCCCACAAATTTCAGGGTTACTGACAATTAAAGTCCCGATATCTGTTACTGTTGTCATAGTTAGCTATTGGTAATTACTTTTACTTTATTGTAGATAACGAGCATAGGTTTGATTGCATAACTGCATTACTCGTTTTGGATGACCTTTACTATTGCTAATAATCATAGTTATTTCTTCTTTAGTAAAATTAATAGGATTGTCTTGCAAACGATAATTAATAAAATTAGAAATATTTATTTCTTCCCAACATAATATTGGTTCTTCTAAACAAATATTTTCAAAAGGAGATACCATACTGCTATCAGAAAAAAGACAATTTAAAGGTTTATTTGCTGCTATTACTAACCGTAAAGATGCATCAATTCCTTCTGCCAAAGCACGAATCTGACTACGGATTTGATTGCTAAATCCTGACCATTCCATATTTTCTACATTATCTAAAATTAGTAATAGTTTGTATTTACTTAATGCACGAGATAGTTTGTAACCTTTTAATACAGGAATACCTACTCGATCGCACAAGGCAAAATAAAAATCTTCTTCATCATAAACATTACCCAAATTAAGATAAATTGGCTGATGAGGAGAATTTAACTTACTCTTTGTTTGATATTCTATAAGTCTTAATAAAGAAGATTTCCCGATTTCTGCTTCGCCAATAATGGCAACGCTACTACCACAGTTTAAAATTTCAAAGATACGATTTACTTCTTTTTCCCTACCAAAAACTAATTGAGGATCGTCAATTCTTCCTGTCAAATAATTAAAGGGATTATGAGGAATAACATTCGGTTTTAATTCAGGAAAATGCTCAAAAATAATCGAAACAGGAACACCTCTACCACCTAAAGAAGTATGAATATCCCGACTTCTCTTAATTAACCCACAAATCTTACCTGTTCTTTTATTTAATAAAGGCGCACCACACTGTAAAGTGAGCTTAAGATTAGCTTTGCCAGAACCTTCTACAATTAAGGTAGTGAGTTTTCCTGACTTGACTGTAATATCGAAACCGATTTCTACCGTTGCTTTATCAGGCTTAACTTTATTAATACTTGTTGCGATCGCTTCTGTAACTGCTTCGATAGTGTCTGTTACCTGTTGAAAAGATAAAGTAGCTACGTCTTGTTCTCCTCCTAAGTCTTTAGCTTCTACCATGACTGTAATGTCATTGTTCACTTTGACAGGAATGATGCGGGTACGAGATTCCATGATTTCATTAGAAAATTGACGATACTACAAAATAATACCGAATATCTGAAATATTCTTTGTTGCCAAAATTACCTTGAAAGACGTAGAGTTTGCTAAAATCATCACGGTGCTTTATCTCTAGCCCTAAAATACCTATGTCATCTGATATCATTACAACCCAAGAGAATAATCAATCCCAGGATTTAATTATTCAACCGCCATCCTCTGGACTATCTTTACAAGGCAAAATAACCGTACCAGGAGATAAATCTATTTCCCATCGTTCTCTAATGCTAGGCGCGATCGCGAAAGGAGAAACGACTATAGAAGGTTTATTATTAGGAGAAGACCCCAGAAGTACTGCTAAATGCTTTCGGGCGATGGGAGCAGAAATATCGGAGTTAAATACAGAAAGGGTAGTAGTTCAGGGGATTGGTTTAGGTAATCTACAAGAACCACGGGATGTTCTCGATGCAGGTAATTCTGGCACTACTTTACGCTTAATGATAGGCTTGCTGGCATCCCATCCAGACAGATTTTTTACCGTGACGGGGGATAATTCCTTGCGATCGCGTCCTATGTCTAGAGTCGTGAAACCCTTGCAAAAAATGGGTGCAACCATCTGGGGAAGAGAAAATAATAATCTTGCGCCTTTAGCAGTAAAAGGACAAAAACTTAAACCTTTTCACTATCATTCTCCCATCGCTTCGGCTCAAGTTAAATCCTGTATTCTCTTAGCAGGTTTAATGACAGAAGGCAAAACCACCGTAACTGAACCAGCCCTTTCTAGAGATCATAGCGAAAGAATGCTGCAAGCCTTTGGGGCAGAATTAGAAATAGATGCTGCAACTAATAGCGTTACCATTACAGGGCAACCAGAATTAACAGGACAGCACGTAATTGTACCTGGAGATATTAGTTCGGCTGCTTTCTGGTTAGTTGCCGGCGCGATCGTTCCTGGTTCAGAATTAGTTATTACTAATGTGGGAGTTAATCCTACTCGTATCGGTATCCTAGAAGCCTTGGAGATGATGAATGCCGATATTACCAAAGAAAATGAGAGAATTGTAGCGGGTGAACCAGTAGCAGACTTGAGAGTAAAGCACAGTAAACTAAGAGCTTGTACCATTGCTGGTAGTATCATTCCTCGCCTGATTGATGAAATCCCTGTCTTAGCTGTTGCTGCTGCTTTTGCTGAAGGGACTACTATTATTAAAGATGCAGCAGAGTTAAGAGTTAAAGAAAGCGATCGACTCTCTGCCATGGCAACAGAATTAACTAAGATGGGAGCAAAAGTTACTGAACTCTCTGATGGCTTAGAAATTACTGGTGGTAATGCTTTAACTGGGCAAGAAGTAGATAGTTATACCGATCATCGTATTGCTATGAGTTTAGCGATCGCAGCTTTAGCAACGTCTGGCATTACTACCATTCATCGTGCTGAAGCTGCTTCTATTTCTTATCCCAATTTTGTCGCTACTTTACAGCAGGTTGTTTAATCTTTCTGGCATTCCAAACTTTTTTGGTGCCAAACATTCCTGCCATAAACAAGATACCCAAACTAGGAGAAAATTCAAAGGGAACAGAACTACTACTACTGTAAACCGAACTATTTACTTCCCACCCAATATCTTGTAAACCAGCATAGTCTAAGTCAGTAAGCAACTTGCGCTCTCCATCCTCAAGACTAGGATCCATAGCAGCTTCTTGATTTAAGCCATTAACTTGACTTGTAGTTCCATCTAACCAATGACCTAAATCAGGAGCAGGTTCAAGGGGAACATTACTGCCAACAATAGCAGAAGATGTTGTTCCCGTAAAATTCTCTCCCGATACTAAACTATCCCAATTATCACTAGTTCCAAAACCCATTACATGAGCAATTTCATGAATAGCCGTAGATAAAAAATCTGCTTGCGTAGTACCTATGGAACTAGCATCAGAGCCAAAATACCAGTTTGTACTATTAGCTCCACTATCTACATCAAATGAAATTGAACCTCCCCATTGAGAAGCTTCTGTCTGTCTGGTGCTGTATGCGTTATTAAAGTCACTGCCACTAAAAAAAGCAGCAGAAGAAGCACTTTTTTCCCCAAGTCCTAAAACGGGATCGCCTTTTGCATTAAGACCTAATTCATCAGAACCAACAAAAATAAGAATCTCATCTTGAGCGATTGTTCGATTAGATAGTGATATGTTTGATCCTGTTGTATTACTAGGATTCTTAAATTCAATTGTTAAAGTCTCAGGAGAGACTGGGTTAAGTGCTGGTAGGCTATCGTTAATATTATTTTCAAAATAACTAGCAGCTTGATTGAGAACGGCTTGTCGGTTAATGTCGCTAAAAAAATTGTTATCGTCGTAAGTATAATCAAAGGTAATATCGATCGCCTGAGCTTGTGGGGTATATCCTACCGATGCTCCTAAAGATAGAACAGCTATACTAGAACTAAGGAGTATACGAGAGTAATTAGGAAATAACATAAAACCAACCTTTAGTTAGGGTACACCCAGCAATTAGTAATTAACCAGTCAGCCTAAATTTTTCGCTATAAGACGAACTACTGAAAGAATAACAGCATTTAGCTAGGTAGTTTTATATTTCCCCTTTGTTTATTAATATTTTTACAAATTGAAATTAACGTTAAATTACTTAACTTTACTCAACTCAAATCTTTAAAAACACCAAAATTTCAGTAGTTTATAATAATAGTAAGCTTAACTAGCATTTAATCTCTTTGTTTTTCTAATAACTTTGGTCACTACTATCTTTCTCTTCATTGATTCTCAATATTTATCTAATAAATGAATAAAATTAATATTGGCAAGGAAATAAAAATTTCTCTGTTAGGAATAGTTGGGGGTACGTTAATATTAACTGTGGGAGAAATGATTCTTAGCCCACTTCCCAACAAAGCATCATTTCTTGAGCAAAATTTTCCTGAAGAAATTTCTTTATCTGGATGGCAAAGTTCTGCTAGCGAATTACACCAGCATTTTGATAAAAACAAATTACAAACTATTCCTGGCAAAAGTTATCGTTACACTCAAAATAATTCTGTTGTGAATACATCAATGGGATATGAGAAGAAAGTACCCCGATCTCTTTCCGTCGATATTCAGATGCACTACATCCCTAAAGGAAATAATGTAAAAGTACTACTTGAAAAATATACTGTTCTTCCCCATGAAACTTTAAAAGTTTTAGAACAAGAAGAGATGGGGGCTTATGGAATATTAATTCATCAGAATGAGTTACATTTAAGCTCTTGTATCACTCCCCAGGGAAGTAGTATAGTTGGCAACGCTAATTTTCAACAAATTTATCCTGCGTTTCAACTATTACCCGATCGCGTGATTTTTTGGTTATTAGGAGAAAAACCCCTAGTCGAAAACATCTGTCTTTGGTCTCATTTATCTATGCCTATAGATGACTCATCCCCAGAAAAAGCTTATCTTACCTTAGAAAAGGTTTGGCTTTCTTGGTACGAACATTGGTATCCTTATTTAGTAACGACAATAGGTGATAGGTGATAGGGAATAGTAATCAGTAATCAGTAGGTAATAGGTAATAGGTAATAATGACTGATTTTTGGGAGCAGGTTTTAGATTTTTGTCAGACAATTACTAAACAAATTGGAGCAAAATTAAGCGAAGATTTTGGGAAATTAACAGCAAGTCAGAAAGAAGATGGTAGCCTAGTTACTAAAGCCGATCGATGGTCTGATGGCGAGATAAGAACTGCGATCGCAAAAGCCTTTCCCGATCATGGAGTTTTAACAGAAGAAACAGCCCATATCTTTCCAGATAATGAGTGGTGTTGGATTATAGACCCCATAGATGGTACAACTAATTTCACTCGCGGTGTTCCTATTTGGGCTATTTCTTTGGGATTGCTTTATCGAGGTACGCCTGTCTTTGGTTTTGTTTATTTACCCCAATTGCAACAGTCTTTTCATGGTTACTGGTATGGTGATTCTGGATTAACTGGAGTAACAGGAGCTTATCTCAATAATGAAAAAATTCACACTAGCCAAGATACTCCCTCCAAAAGTCATCTTTTCAATCTTTGCGCCCGTAGTATTCAAGTTTTACAAAAGCCTTTTCCCTGCAAAATTAGAATGATAGGTGTTGCTAGTTACAATATTTTACTAGTGGCTTCTGGGGCAGCATTAGGGGGAGTAGAAGCCACACCTAAAATTTGGGATATTGCTGCTGTTTGGGTTATTTTACAAGCTGCGGGGGGAAAGTTTATTAGTTTGAATTCAGAGCCAATCTTTCCTTTGCAAGTTGGTCAAAATTATGGCAGCATTTCTTATCCCAGTTTAGTGGTCGCTAGAGAAGAATTAGTGTCGGAATTTAAACCGCTAGTAGCTTTTTTGGGTAACAAATTATAAGTATCCAAAAAAGTAGGGTGGGCAAACTAATTTTTCACTCAGCAGTGCATTTGAAACCGAATTTTGCCCACCTTACAAGGTATAAGCTTTCTACTTGTAAAAAAAAATTAAGCAGGGTTTAGTTTTAATTAAAGTTACGGGAACCATAAACAGCGTAAACTTTAGCTACATCGCTTCTATATGAATCCATTAAGAGTATGGGCGATCGCGAAAAATGGTTTTCAAGAAATTCTTCGCGATCGTATTCTTTATTTCATCGGTTTTTTTGCTTTACTCCTAATTCTTGCTTCTCGTTTGCTCCCAGAAATTGCTGCGGGTACTGATGAAAAAATTATGCTGGATTTTGGCATTGGCTCTATTGCCTTATTAAGTGTTGTCATAGCTATTTTTGTGGGGACAGGATTAATTAATAAAGAGATCGAAAAACGTACTTTATTAATGTTGATTCCTAAACCAATTACGCGCTCAGAATTAATTTTAGGTAAGCATTTAGGACTATTGGGGGTTTTAACAGTAACTGTCTTAATTATGATGTTAATTTATTTAGGAATGCTAAGTTTTTCCAACATTAGCTATCCTATAATCCCTTTAAGTATTGCTGCTAGTTATTTATTACTAGAGTTAGCTCTTTTAATCGCTGTAGCTATGCTTTTTGGTGTCTTTACTAGTTCTATTTTGGCAACATTACTTAGCTTTGGAGTCTATTTAATGGGACATTTTAGTCAAGATTTAGTTGAACTAGGCAAAATCAGTAAAAATGAAAGTATTGAAAATCTTACAAGTAGTCTCTATGTTATTTTGCCAGATTTATCCAGATTAGACTTAAAGAATGAAGCTGTATATGGTCTATTACCAAATCCTGCTGAATTACTAACTCATGCACTATACGGCATACTATATACAGTATTACTTTTATTATTCGCTATGTTTATATTTGCGCAAAAAGAATTTTAGACTAAACTTGATAATACATTCCATCTTTAATGTATATTTAAGATGATCCAATATAATAGACCGTAGTCTGTATAAAATCAGATCTTAATCACGTAGTTGGCTTAGGTATTGTAGAGCAAGAAATTAAAGTAGATTCAACTCTCAAGCAAGTGTTGTGTAAATATGTCCAATCTTTTCGGATTGATTTTACAATCAAACCAGAAACAAACTAAGATCAGCAATTTGAATCTACTGATTGTCAATGCCCAAGGGGCGGAAGCAGAAGTGATTATCAAAGCGTTAGAGAAAGCTAGCGTTAGTTTTTCTTGTTGTGTTATTTCTGTTGATGAAATCTCCCTATATTTGCCCAACCTAGCTTACGATGCTATTTTGTACAATTTCTGTTTGCTCAATCCTTACCAAAGTTCGCCTCATCCTCTAGAGCAACTACAGTGGTGGGAAAAAATCCAAAAGGTAGTACCTTTAATCCTCATTACCGATGTTTTGGGGGATGAGGTTGCGATCGAATGCATTCAAGCGGGAATGAGTGGTTATGTTTTAAGACACAAATTATACAAACTACCGACAATTCTTGAAACTGCGATCGCCAGTTTTACTCAGAAACAAAAGCAAGAAAGGCAAATCGCTATAATTGAGCAGCAACAAGAATATATTAAGCAACTAGAACAAGAAAAACAAAATCAAGAAAAGCTCCTCACTACACTACTGGCTACCATTGGGCAGCAACAAAAATATACTAAGCAACTAGAACAAGAAAAACAAAATCAAGAGGAAGCCAACGAAGCTACACAAGAATTCATTTCTCATTTAAACCATGAACTTCGTAGCCCTATTGCTGCCATTCTTGGTTTTGCCAGAATGTTAAAAGAAGAAATTTATGGGTCGCTCAATGATAAACAGATGCAGTATATCAAAGCGATTGCCACCATAGGAGAACACGCCCTAAATTTGATCAATGACTATTTAGATTTAGCTAAAGTCAATGCAGACAAAGAAGAGTTAGAGCCAGAAAAATTAGCAGTAGAAGATATCTGCAGAGCATCCTTAGCTATAGTTGAAGAAAAAGCCCGACAAAAAGGATTAAAGTTAAATTTAGATATCGATCGCGAAGTATATTTTTGTCTAGCGGATAAACTTCGTCTCCAACAAATATTAGTAAATTTACTATCTAATGCAGTTAAATTTACTCAAGAAGGTAGTGTGACACTGCAAATCACTCCTCAAGAAAACAATCTACGATTTTCCGTAATTGATACTGGTATTGGTATATCGGCAGAAAATCAAAAAAAGTTATTCCAACCATTTCAGCAAATTAAAAACTCTGCCTGTAAAGGAGAGAAAGGAACAGGTTTAGGCTTAGCATTGTCTCGTAAGCTAGCTATGCTACATGGTGGCGATATTATTCTTACTTCCACAGAAGGTAAAGGAAGTTGCTTTACTCTCTATATACCTCGTTGCCCTGATAATTCGCTATAGTTTTCTTAGAGTAGAGTGTAAACGATTTTTATTAATGGTTGCTCAAAAACTAGAGAAGTTAAAAACTTTATTTGAGAACATGGAACAGGCTTTAATTGCCTATTCTGGTGGTGTAGATAGTACTTTAGTGGCTAAAATTGCCTATGATGTATTAGGCGATCGCGCTTTAGCAATAACGGCAGTTTCTCCTTCTCTTTTACCAGAAGAACTAGAAGAAGCCAAAAGACAAGCAGATTTGATTGGGATTAACCATGAGTTAGTTGAAACTCAGGAGATGAATAATCCTAACTATACTAGTAACCCGATTAATCGTTGCTACTTCTGTAAAAGTGAACTCCACGATACCCTTAAACCTATAGCTATTCAAAGAGGCTACCCTTATGTAGTTGATGGGGTAAATTCTGATGACTTAAAAGACTATCGTCCAGGAATTGCTGCAGCTAAAGAAAGAGGAGCGCGATCGCCTTTAGCAGAAATAGGTGTTACCAAAGCAGAGGTGAGAGAAATATCACACAAATTAGGTCTTTCTTGGTGGGATAAGCCAGCCCAACCTTGTCTTAGTTCCCGTTTTCCCTACGGTGAAGAAATTACTGTGAGTAAGTTACAAAGAGTAGGTAGAGCAGAGGTATACTTACGTCAATTAGGATATCAAAATCTCAGAGTGCGATCGACAGGAGATACCGCCAGAATTGAACTACCCTCAGAGCAAATAAAATCTTTTGTCTTAGAAACAGATTTAGCTAAACTGACTAAAACTTTTCAAGATTTTGGTTTTACTTACGTTACCTTGGATTTGGAAGGCTATCGCAGTGGCAAGTTGAATCAAGTTTTGAGTAAGTAGGGAGTAATCAGTAGTGAGTAGTGAGTAGTGAGTAGTAAGTAGTAAGTAGTGACTTGTATCATTATTAGAGAGAACAAGAAATATTTTCTACGAGAATTAAAATCTGTATGTCTTGCTTAATCTAATTTCTTACAGATGTACCAGGTAACTTCTCTACTTCTAACTTCTAAACTTATGACTACTACCACTAGACTTAATACCGATATTTGGGTGTCCGCTACCTGGGAAGAATATCTACAAAATATAGAAAATCCTGCTTATGGACAAGCTAAAGGATACTATTATCAGGGTGAATACAGAATCGAAATGACTCCTATCGGTAACGATCATTCAAGAGACCATTCTATTATTAACTACGGTATACATTTATACGCTGCCCTTAAAAATATCCCGCTCAATATTACAGATAATTGTAGTTACCGCCAACCTGATGTTATCGAGATTCAACCCGATTTATCTTGTTATGTTGGTGATAATGCTAATGCTATTCCCTGGGGGACAGGGATAGTTAATTTAGATGAATATCCTGCACCCAATTTAGTCATCGAAGTTGCTAATACTTCCTTGCCAGATGATCTTGGCAAAAAGCGACTACTGTATGAAGATTTACGAGTAGAAGAGTACTGGATTGTTGATGTGCAAAATATACAAGTCATTGCTTTTAAAATTGAAAACGAAGGAAGTAGAAGAATAACTCAATCACAAGTATTACCAGGATTAGAAATTAAAATATTAACCGAAGCTTTAAATCGATCGCGCCATAGCAATCATACAGAAGTAGGTGCTTGGTTAATCAAACAATTCTCGCAGTAAATGCTAAATGTTAAATGCTAAATGAAATGACTTATCGCAATCCTGCACCTACTGTTGATATTATTATCGAATTAGTCGATCGCCCTTCTCGACCAATTATTTTAATTGAAAGACTTAATCCTCCCCATGGTTGGGCTATTCCAGGGGGTTTTGTTGACTATGGTGAGTCTGTAGAAAATGCAGCTATCCGAGAAGCAGCAGAAGAAGTAAGTTTAGATGTCAAATTAATCGAACAGTTTCAAGTATATTCCGAACCCGATCGCGATCCTCGTCAGCATACGATCTCGATCGTTTTTATTGCAGCAGCAGCAGGAAAACCCAAAGCTGCGGATGATGCTAAAAATATTGGTATTTTTTCTCCAGGGGAAATCCCAACTAATCTTTGCTTCGATCACGATCGCATTATGCAAGATTATTGGCGTTATCGTTACTATGGTATCCGCCCCCATTATTAGATATTTAGTGAAGACTTATGAATCGATTAAAGAAAAAATTAATATTTACCAAGAGCGATCGCCTAAACTTAGGCGATCGCCTTTGAAACTTTTTGAACAAAGTCTAAGTAGTTTTTAACAATTAATCCAGAAAATCGTTAAATTTGGCTGTGCTTGTGCTAACTTTGGTCATTTTATGATTCTCTGTGTAATTCTCTCCGAGGAGAAAAGAGTGGAGGCGGTATACTAAGATACTATTCATGCCAAACAAACAGCTAAATCAGCATCGGGAGTAGTAATTGGTTGCAGATTATACTTTTCAGATAAGAGTTTCAGCACATTAGCTGAGAGGAAAGCAGGCATTGTTGGACCAAGGCGAATATCTTTAATTCCTAAATAAAGTAGAGTGAGTAAGACAGCAACAGCTTTTTGTTCGTACCAAGAAAGAATCATCGATAAGGGTATTTTGTTAACTCCTACCTTAAAGGCATTAGCTAGAGCGAGCGCAATTTGAATTGCCGAGTAGGCATCGTTGCACTGTCCCACGTCCAGCAAGCGAGGAATACCTTCAATATCACCCATTTCTTTGTCAAAGAAGCGGAATTTACCACAAGCAAGGGTTAAGACAACACAATCATCAGGTACTCGATCGACAAATTCGGTATAGTAATTGCGGTCTGGTTTGGCTCCATCACAACCACCGACTAAGAAGAAATGTCGTATTTTACCTTGTTTGACGGCATCAATAACGCGATCGGCTACTCCTAAGACAGCATTACGAGCAAAACCTGTAGTAACCTGGCGGTATTCTGATTCTTCAGAAAATCCTGCTAATTCTTGAGCTTTGGCAATTACTGGAGTAAAGTCTACGCTACCATCTGCTTGAGTAGGGAGATGATTGACCCCTGCATAGCCCACTGGTCCAAGAGTAAACAATTTTTCATCATAATGTTCGTGGGGAGGCATCAGACAGTTAGTTGTAACTACGATCGCTCCTGGGAATTTAGCAAAGTCTTTGGTTTGATTTTGCCAAGCAGTGCCAAAATGACCGTAAAAATGAGGATATTGCTCTTTCAGTTTAGGATAACCGTGGGCGGGTAATAATTCACCATGAGTATAAACAGTAATGCCAGCATTCACAGTCTGCTTGAGAATTGCTGCTAGCTGTTTAATGTCGTGTCCTGAAACTAATATTGCTTTACCTGGTTTGACATTTAGAGGTACAGACGTGGGTACAGGATGACCAAAAGTGCTTGTATGTCCAGCATCAATTAGTTCCATAGCTCTTAGGTTAATCTTACCGATTTCTAGAGCTAAATTTACCCAGTCTTCTAAGCTTAAATCCTGGCGATCTATGGTTGCTAAAATCTGTTGCGTGAATTGATAGACAGATTCGTCTTCTTGTCCCAATTCATAAGCGTGAAAAGTGTAGGATGCTGCCCCTTTAATTCCATATAGAGCAGTAAGTTTGAGGGAAAAAATATCGATATTTTCCCCCGACTGACCAATTAACTCTAAGTTGAATTTTTGTCCTTGTTCTACAAGGCTTTCATTGTAATCTGGTTCGTAATTAGATATGTCTGACCAAGTAATCGAAGTATTTGTTGCTGCTTGGATTTTGGCTTTTAAATCTTCTCTCAGTGCGATCGCTTTTTTAATATATTTAGTAAACCGTTTTTGGTCGAAGTTAACATTAGTCATGGTTGCAAACATCGATTCGCAGGTAAATCGATCTATTTCTCTGGTATTTATGCCCAATTCTTTAGCCCGCAGTACTACAGGAGCAATTCCTCGCAAGCAATAAACCAATAAATCTTGTACGGCATTTACTTGAGGACTTTTACCGCAAGCACCCCATTGATGACAACCATTACCGCTAGCAGTTTGTTCGCATTGTTCGCAAAACATATTAAATTTCTCCCCTGAGTTATGTCTAAACTCAATACTTTTACTTTGACATTAAGTTTAAGTTCCGTCTTTGAGGTAGCTCATATTTAAGCATGAAGTTTTGTTGAGTCTGTTGTTTTTCTCTAGATATTTTAAAATTATTTTTGTAAGTTAACTTAGTTCAAGCGATCGGCGTAAGCTGGCACTGCGCGGGCTGCGAAGCAGATCCCTTCGGGATCGCTCGAGCTAAGATGATAGGGAAAAATCATCAAGATTAGTAGTTAACAAACTAAGTAAATAAAGAGATTCATCTGCATCTGCCCAGCCTTCGGGAAAATGACTAAGTAGCCACAAAGCTTCATCCATCCAGGCACATAAAAGCAGATCGCTCCAAGTTTTTTGCTCCTCTACGGTTGGTTGAATGGATTGCTTATATCCTTCTAAAAAGTTAACCCACTCTTGGGGAGTAAACATCCTGTTGGGAGCAGAGGGAAGATCGCAATGAAATAATAGCAGAGCAGTAGCTAGATCGTACATTCGGGGAATACGCCCACCTTACCTTTATATTGATTCTACGATGTGTAATTACTACTAAATAAGCCAAAATTATTTAGCTTCTACAATGTAAGTTGAGAAATCAATCATTTTATATTTTTTTAATTATTAGAGCCAATGTACATCGTCAAACCGTATTATCCCCCTGTAGAATCAACCGTCATCAGTAAAGCAGTAGACTAGAGAATAGGGGCGAGCTCTCAATGTTCCAATAAACGAAATTATTAGCAGCTCGATTCAGATCGTACTTCATGAACTAATAGATAGCTCTGATTCCCCGAAAAGTGAATTTTGTGTAACCCATATTCGGTTATCCTTTAAGAGTTCGAGATACTCCAAGCATGAATTACAGGAGCAAACTTACGTGTAACAATCATCTAATATCAACTAAAATTGCCATTAATCTGATTTTTTTGAGCCAAATTCCCAAATATTCAACCAATATAAAGATTTTACTATTAACGTCATTAAGACAACAGCAATTAAACCACAAACGATACTAACAATTACAAACCATGTAAAAGGATGAAGTTGATTTGATGCTTTTGGTTGCCAAGGGAAATAGATGGGACTATCTGCGGTTACTTGCCCTGAGCTTGATGCTACTATTCCACCTACAGCAATTCCTGCACCTATGGCAGTGAGAGTAATTTGTAATTGGCGATCGCTTTTTTCTTGGTTTTGTTGTTGAATGCGATCACGATCTGCTTGGTCTATTTCTACTCTGACTCGAATCGCGTTTAAAGCTTGTTTTAATAGTTCTGTCCCATGTTTAAAATATCCTAAATCTGCCTGAAGTTGCTCTTGAAATAAGTGACATTCTTCTTGCACAAATGTCTTGAAAAAGCTGATGTTGTTCCCTGGAAATTGACTAGAGATATTATTTAATTCTCTTTGATAGTTTTGAGTATTAATTTCAATAGTTAATCGATATTTATCTAAACCACGAATTAGGTTTGAATATTCTCGTTGCTGAGTAGGAATATCTTTAATATATTGTTTTAATTTATTTAGTTCTACTTCGGTCAAATTTTTATTAACAGGCATTTCTTGAAATATCTTATCTAGATAAGGATCTAGATTTTGATATTCTTGAGCAGCTTTTTGATATACTTGACGACTATTTTGATAAGCTTGGATAATTTTGTTACGATAAGCGAATAAATTAATCAGGTTTTGATAAGTATCTTGGAATTTTTGATCGGTTTCTGGTTCACAAAATATCCATACTAATACATGACAGTATCCTTCTATTTGACTGGGAAACCCATATTCAAAAATAGGGCTGTTAAATAATTCTCCAGCTTGGTTAAATTCGGGTAAGGGACTGTGTCGCTCGACAAAGTTTTCTAAACATTGGTCAGCCAGTTTTCTTAATTCTTGTCGGTTGGGTGTAGATTCTCCGAATTCTGAAGTGTACCACAGAGTTAATAGTAAAGTTTGACCGAGAGAACTACCTATATTTTGGGGAAGAAAACAGCCGTCAGGATTAAGGCATTGAAAGAATTGGAGGCTGACTGGTTGAGTTTTTTCTTCTTCTGTTGGTGAGGTAATTTCTTGTTCGGGGCGACGTAAATTTAAGCAGAAAATGTAGGTATCATGGAGACGAAGGGGGTAGGCAAATCCTGTAATTTTTAATTGTTCATTATCTAAGATAATTTCACTCTCTAATGGAAGTAAAATATCTTGAGAATTAGTTGTTTTTAGTAAGTCAACTCGATAGCCTTTTCTTGACTCAATATTGAGAGTTGATTCAATGTTGAATTTCGTGAATATTTCTTGACATTTACGCCACAGTAATTGGTCATCTTCTTCTTTGACTAGATGAAAAGCAAATAAATGAACATTGGGAGCATATACTTTAAGATGTTTTGTTTTGGGGTTTTGGTTCATCAGTCATGTTGCGTTTTTCTTGATTATCTTTAATTATTTGATGTAATCGAGGGAATAAATTAGTTACACCATATTGTTTACTAGCACTTGGTTTAAGGTTTTTAATTTCTCGTTCCGCTTCTGATAAATTTCTCAGGGCATCACGAATATGACGATGGTTAATATAAAAATCATAAAGGGCATCTTCAGCATCATCATCTGATTCGGTTTCGAGTAGATTAATAGTGTAGTCTAGCTCTTGTAAGTCTTGATTTGAAAATAGTTCGGGATGTTTTTCTAGGAGATGTGGGAGTAATGGTAATAATTCGTCATTAATCATCATTTATTTTCCAATAGCACAGAATGCAGCCCAATAAAAAAGCTCGGTAAATGGTTTTTCTTCGGGGGCAAAGCGACGTAAATAATGCTGAATTTGTATAATAAGCTCTTGCTTTAATTTTAAATAATTCTTTAATTGCTCTGTCCATGACCAGAAAACTTTTTGAGTACCATCTCTTAACCATTTTTGTGCCTCATTCATAGCTTTAGCTACGGGTAATCCATCTATTTTATGAAGCTGATAAAATTTAATCATTAATATAGCTGTAGAAAGGTCATTAACTGTCCACTGGGTTGCGACTACATTACAAGCACCAGCAAACAGAAAACCACTGGGTAGAGATATATATTCATCGCTGGCACTCTCAATATCAGTAATAGCAGTTTCGCAAGCGGAAAGGGTGACGAGACGACATTGACGCAGATCTAATTCAAATATATCTCCCAAGGTGAGACACTTGTCTAAGTTGATGTTTTCGCCTTCAGGAGAACGGATAGTTTTTTCGGGTGAGGGGGTGACACTTTGCCCGTTTGGTAACGTGCCATCGCTTTCCTGTTTGACTATTGCACCTGCGAGAATCAGGGCTGATTTGAGGGGTTCTCTGAAGTTAAAATAGCCGTGACAGGAGAAGTGGTTGTAGTGTTTGTCTTGAAGGTTTTTGGTATCGAGGGCGGTTTTGGTGGCTGCTTGTTTGGCGATAATATCATTGTGAGGATGGAATATTTGGCTAATGTTTTCAACTTCGATGTCGGTGTAGAAAAGGTCTTCGGTGGGGTTTTGGACACCAAAGAGGTTGGTTGATTCTTGTCGTTGTCGCTTTTGAGTCAGTTGTAGTAGTTGACAACTGGGGGCATATTTTATTTGCTCAAAGCGATCGAGAAGACATTTACCGTCTGTTAAAGGAAAAGCGTGAAGAGGGAGTAAATGTAAATAAAGATGAGGAATCAGAATTATTTGGCTATATTTTTCTTTTAAGACCGTGATTATCTCTTCTAGATTGAGAATTTGAGTAAATTTACTAAGCAAAGATGGTAGTTGAGTTCGCCATTTTTGTTTATTGATAAGATACAAGTCTAAATATTCAGACATCTGTTTTGTAAATTCATCGAAAGAAGAAACTGGTTTAACTAAGGGTTGTCGATCTTGTTTAGTAGTAATAAAAGTTAGAATTTCTCGATCGGTGAAATACCATTCAATAATGGCAGTATCATCATCAATTAAAGCTTTAATTTCCTCAAAGCTAATGGGTGTAACCTTTTGGGTTAGCTGAAATTCAGGATCGATGGGGTTAATGTCACGCTCAATTAATTGGTCTAATTCTTTTTGTAATTGATTAACATAACTATAATCTGGTATGACTGGGGAGAGATTTGGTGTAGGTTGCATACCTTGTTCTAAATTGGAGTCACGATTAAAGGGTTTAATTTCGTTTTGCTTAAATTGTTTTCTGGTTTCTATGAGAATTTCTCGACGCAGACTATCTAATTTAGCAAGCACTTCTTGAGGAATGTCACCTTTGGGGTACAAGTCACGTTTAGTAATAAGTTCAACTAAGTTACGGGTTTTGCTCCGCCCTGCATATTCTATGGCTTTATCATATTGTTTTAGTTGAATAAAACATCTAACAATATTGACAAATACCATTATATTTTCGGCGATGATTTCTTGTCTTCTCTTTTCATCAAGGGATTGTAAACGAGTATCTTCGATAATTTCTAGAGCGATTTGATAACTTTCAATGGCTTGTTGCCAGTTTTCTTCTTTGAAATAAAGATTGCCTAAATTACGTCTGGTTTGCAGGCAATCTAGGGGCAGATTATCTTGTCGCCTTTCCTGTAATGCCAACTGATAAGAGGCGATCGCTTTTTCCAGATTCTCCCTTCTGTCTCCTGCGATTCTGTTAGTGTAGGCTAAGCCCAGATTATTTTGAGTGGCAGCCCAATCTAAGGGTACGTTATCTTGTCGCCTTTCCTGTAATGCCAACTGATAAGAGGCGATCGCTTGTTCCAGATTCTCCCTTCTGTCCCCTGCGATTCTGTCACGGTAGGTAATAGCTAGATTATGTTGAGTAGCTGCCCAATCTAGGGGTACGTTATCTTGTCTCCTTTCCTGTAATGCCAACTGATAACAGGCGATTGCTTTTTCCAGATTCTCTCTTCTGTCCCCTGCGATTCTGTCACGGTAGGTAATAGCCAGATTATTTTGAGTCATTGCCCAATCTAGGGGTACGTTATCTTGTCGCCATTCTTGTAATGCCAACTGAGAACAGGTGATCGCTTTTTCCAGATTCTCTCTTCTGTCCCCTGCGATTCTGTCACGGTAGGTAATAGCTAGATTATGTTGAGTAGCTGCCCAATCTAGGGGTACGTTATCTTGTCTCCTTTCCTGTAATGCCAACTGATAACAGGCGAT
>JASJDI010000369.1 GCA_030065155.1 Xenococcaceae cyanobacterium MO_188.B29 | reverse complement strand
ATCATTCTTTGTGCTAAATCACCACTGCTAGTTTCAAAAGTTTCAGCCATAGCGTCCCAGACAGTATTTTTCAGCATCAGGTTAGCTTGCACCGAGTAGCACTTACCCTGTCGATGTCCTGCTGCTTCGACACATTTATCTCCCGTGTGGACAGCAATATTTCCTTGCTTATCGACTATGGCTACTTGTCGAATTTTTGGTTGTCGATCGCTAGCTAATAATGCTTTTAACGTTTGCTGTGCTGTTAAACCTTCCTTCATCATCGCTAGTCCTAAATGACCAGATGTCCTATTCGATCGAGCTTGTGTAGCTAAAGCACCTACTCCAGCTTCAGCCCAAGGAACTACTGACCCAACACACAGGGAATGAGACTGTACAGCTACACCCAGTTGATTTTCTTCGGGATCGTAGGCAATAATTGAATAGGTCATAACAAAGTTATTCTCAACCTTTGTACAGACTTTCCGTGGAACGTCCCTACTGAACTCCTGAACTCCTGAACTCCTGCAATTCTACATACATTCATCTATCCTCTTGATAAATATCTTCTAAAGATTGATTTTCATAGAGTTCTTGTAAATTTTGATGTCTTTGTTTACGGGAACGACGGCGATATTTTTTGGATTCTAACTTTGGTTCGTATTGCTGCTTTCCCGAACGCTTAACTTTTAACTTGAGACTAGATTCTTCATCAGGTGCTTGTTTTAAAGCTGATTGCTTAGCGATCGCATCTGCTAAGAATTGTCGATAATATTCATAACGTTCCCAATCTCCTCTCACTACGCAGTTAGGTTCATCTAGATGCAAACAATCACTAAATTGGCAGCTTTCTTGTTCTAAGCGTGCTTTAGCTTCAGGAAAATACCAAGCGAGGTTAGCTGGTTGGCAGTCTAAATCTGGTTGATTAAAGCCAGGACTATCTGCGAGTAAACCACCATAAGGCAACTCAAATAATTCTACATGGCGAGTTGTATGACGACCTCTTTGTAACTTCCCTGATACTTTACCTACGCGAAGATCGATCGTGGGAATTAACTTATTAATCAAACTAGATTTGCCTACTCCACTGGGGCCAGCAACAATAGTAATTTTTTGTTGTAAATAGTTGAGTAAATTATCTAGTCCCCGATCTTGAACTAGACTGATAAATATAGGATCGTATCCCCACTGATGTAGACGTTCCTGCCACTGTTGTTGTTGTGTTTCACTAATCAAATCGCTTTTGTTCAAACACAAACATAGCTTGAGAGTAGTAGATTCTGCCTTAATTAAAAAACGACTTAACTGCCAAGG
The DNA here is from genome assembly GCA_030065155.1 of Xenococcaceae cyanobacterium MO_188.B29. Classification (GTDB taxonomy): domain Bacteria; phylum Cyanobacteriota; class Cyanobacteriia; order Cyanobacteriales; family Xenococcaceae; genus JASJDJ01. The sequence continues at coordinate 4,114 of JASJDI010000369.1, read as the reverse complement.
ATCTAGAGTAGGTTCTTCTAGAGCAAAAACTAACAGAATTTGGTCAGCATTGGCGACAGGAGGGCGTTGTAATTCCGTTTGACGAGGTAAAACTTCAGAGATTGCCCCTCTACCATCTAGCCAATCAGGTTCCTCAATGATAACGCGATCGCCCACCATTACTTTTTGACCAATTTTTTTTAGTCGAGTTCTGCGAGTACAGAGTAGTAGTTGATGCCCGCTAGAATGGATATCTTGCTCTAAACGCACCTGATAGAAGTTAGCAACCGCAGCAACTACCGTGCCTATCAACTCTGCTGTATCAATTACTGTGGGAGCAATTAAATTCACATCAATTACTTACAGATTGGACGGACGGCGTACTAGCAAAGCAAAAAACTCCTGACAGTCTTCAACATTCTCGACGATGTATCCTGACAGCACCAAGCTTTCTGGAACTTGTTCAATGGGTTCTCCAGGGTCAAGAAATACTTCTAGGAGTGAATCTGGAGGAAGCTGTTCTAAGCGAAGTTTGGTACGGACAAAATTAAGGGGACAGGGTGTACCCCTTAAGTCAATATGGGCATCTGGTTGTAAAGAACTACTGATTTCAGCTTTATTACTAGGATTTGAGTAGGTCATTTATGAAATAGTCCTCCTAAAAATCCTTCTTTCCCACCTTTACTAACGTTTATTCCTCTTATTTTAGCTAGTCGTTCTAATAGTTCCCGTTCCTCTGCATTAAACTTGGTAGGAATAGATACTCTAATAGTAATCAAATGATTGCCTCGACTAACTGGATTACCTAATTTGGGTACTCCCTTATTTTCTAGAGTTAAAACTTTTCCTGGTTGAGTTCCTGGAGGAATATGTAATTCTTCTGTACCATCAACCGTTTTAATTTCTAGGCTACAACCCAAGATAGCTTGTAAATAGCTGATAGTAATTTCTGACTTGATGTTAATCCCGTCTCTAGTAAATTCGTTGTCCGATTCTACAAAGAGGTAAACATATAAATCTCCAGGGTTTCCTCCCCTTGAACCTGCATCTCCTTCTCCAGAAACCCGCAAACGAGTTCCATTATCAACTCCAGGGGGAATAGTAATTTTGAGCTTTTTCGTCTCTTGTTTACGACCTACTCCACCACAAGCTTCGCATTTTTGTTCAATTACTTCTCCTGTACCGTTACAAGCAGGGCAAACAGAAACTTGAGCGAAACTGCCAAAAGGAGTTCTAGTTGAGCGACGAACTTGCCCACTACCACTACAAGTACCACAAGTTTTTACGCCAGTCCCCGGTTTAGCTCCATTCCCATTACATACCTGACATATTTCCAGATGGGGAATCCGAATTTGCTTTTCGCCCCCAAAAACCGCTTCACGAAATTCTAGTTTCAAGTCTAAGCGGAGGTCGTCGCCTCTAGCTGGGCCACCACGACGACGAGAAGAAGAGGCTGTAGCACCTCCCATACCGCCAAAACCGCTAAAGATAGTCTCGAATATATCAGCAAAACCGCCAATATCACTGTAATCAAAACCTGCTCCGCCAGCAGCAGAACCTACTCCTGCTTCGCCAAATCGATCGTATCTTGAACGAGTTTCTGGTTCTGAGAGAACCTCATAGGCTCGGTTAATTTCTTTGAACTTTTCTTCTGCCCCTGGTTCTTTGTTTACGTCTGGATGATATTTCCGAGCCAGGCGACGGTAAGCACGTTTAATTTCATCTTTGCTTGCATCGCGTGATATACCAAGAGTTTGATAGTAGTCGCCTGCCATAGATTGCTAATTTGATTGGTTCAATTTAAGGTTAATTAATCGTACTGTAACAAAATTTAATCACAGAAAACATAAATAGGTCAAAGCTGATTGTTAATCAACAACTTCGTAATCGTCAAAACTGTTTTCAGAGAAAACAGTTTCATCACATATAGTGTCATCTTTATCTGATTCTAGATCGTCTATGTTAATAATTTTGTCTTTTTGTTCTAAATTTACTAATGCTTGAGAATCACTTTTTTGATTAAATTTATTAATTTGAGATTCTACAGAAGCCCCCCCATCTTCACCAGCCAAAACTGCATCAAAGGGATCGCCTTCATCCGAACCCATAGACTGATACACATCGTTACCAACTTCTAAAAGAGTTTGTCTCAACAATTCTAACAATTGCTTAACTTTATCTATATTAGCTTCTGGATCGACAAAAGCACGATCTAGTTTCTCTTTTTGTTGTTGAATTTGATTTTTTAGTTCTTCTCGTATCAAACCACCTTGTTCTTTTATAGTAAGTTCATAATTGGAGATTAAATTATCTGCTTGATTTTTGATTTCGACTAATTCCATCCGCAAGCGGTCTAAATCCGCATATTCTTCCGCTTCAGCACGCATCTTTTCAACTTCTGTCGCACTCAATCCTCCTGTATTTGTAATCCGAACACTTTGCTGTCTTCCTGTCCCCTTATCTTGAGCAGAGACTTGCAAAATCCCGTTAACATCTATTTCAAAGGCCACTTCAATCTGGGGTACGCCTCTAGGTGCAACAGGAATTCCTGTGAGTAAAAACTTGCCTAGACTTTTGTTATCTTTTGCTAAAGCCCTTTCCCCTTGAAGGACATGAATTTCTACCGATGTTTGCCCGTCAGTAGCCGTAGAAAAAACTTGGGATTTACTTGTCGGTACAGTTGTATTTCGTTCAATAATTTTGGTAAACACTTCTCCCAAAGTTTCTATACCCAAAGATAGAGGTGTGATATCTAACAAAAGTATATCTTCAACTTCACCGCCTAAAACTCCCCCTTGCACTGCTGCTCCTAGAGCTACGGCTTCATCTGGATTTACAGATCGATCGATCTGGCTTTGATTAAACAGAGTATGAATTGCCTGTTGTACTGCGGGAATACGAGTTGAACCACCAACCAAAATAATACGATCGATTTCTTCTGGAGTTAATTCAGCATCTTTTAGTGCTTGCTGGACTGGTTCTAAAGTTTTTTGAATTAATTCTCTAGCTAAATCTTCAAACTTAGCCCGACTCAATTCCATTTCTAAATGCTTAGGGCCAGTCTCATCTGCTGTAATAAAAGGTAAATTGATTGATGTAGTTGGAGCAGTTGAAAGTTCGATTTTTGCTTTTTCCGCAGCTTCCCGCAATCTTTGTAAAGCCATTTTATCCGCTCTCAAGTCGATCTTTTCTTGAGCATAAAAAGCTTTAATCATCCAGCGCACAATCACATTATCAAAATCATCTCCCCCCAAATGATTATTACCAGAAGTCGCTCTTACTTCAAAAATACCGTTACCTAGTTGGAGAATAGAAACATCAAAAGTTCCACCGCCCAAATCAAAAACTAAAATTTGTTGCTCTCGGTCTTGCTTATCTAACCCATAGGCAAGGGCAGCAGCCGTTGGCTCATTAATAATCCTTAATACTTCTAAGCCAGCAATAGTTCCTGCATCTTTGGTTGCCTGACGTTGAGCATCCGTAAAATAAGCAGGAACAGTAATCACAGCTTGAGTAACTGCTTCACCTAAAAACGCCTCTGCATCAGCCTTGAGCTTTTGTAAAATCATCGCTGAAATTTCCTGAGGAGTATAGGCTCGTTTCTGAATCTCAATATTAACGGTATCATCCCGACCTTTAACACACTTATAGGGGACTCTAGACCTTTCTGCCTCTGTATCATCCCAACGACGACCAATAAACCGTTTAACGCTATGAATTGTATTCACAGCATTAGTAACTGATTGTCTTTTGGCTAATTGTCCAACCAAACGAGTATTTTCTCTCGCGAAAGCAACCATACTTGGAGTAGTGCGTCCACCTTCTGAGTTCGTCACTACAATAGGTTTGCCTCCTTCGAGAATAGCAACACAACTATTGGTAGTACCCAGGTCAATACCGATAACTTTTGCCATAGTTCTTAGGCAGTAAGATAGTCCATCATAACAAAATTAGAAGTTACAGAAGTGTACGACCAGCTTAATCCTATATTCGTCAGAGTTAAACTTAATAGTCAGTTCTGATGCCACATCAGCCCAGAATTATCTATTTAAGTTTCTGCGTTATTAGTCTGGTTATCTTCTGCCACATTTTCTTCTTCCGAGGTTATCACGGGTTCTTTGGGAACAGCAACTTT
>JASJDI010000061.1 GCA_030065155.1 Xenococcaceae cyanobacterium MO_188.B29 | reverse complement strand
TAATACTCTCAATTTACTGTAGTTAATATTAAAGGTATATTATATAAGCGAAATCTTATGACTTTTAGAAAAGAAATTGTATAAGATAACTTTTGTCAAGTACATTTTAGACAAAATTAGATGAGGAGCCCCTGCTTTCACCCCCATACTAAGTCTCTTATTACTTTTGAGAATGGGTGTTAGGTGTTAGGGAAAAGACGATTTAAGCGGTCACTTTTTCGACAAACTAAATCGAAAGAACAATAGGTACAAGCTTTTTGCTCTATGTCTGGTGCAACGGGATAATAACCTTGTTCTAAATGGGATTTAACTTGTTCGGCAAAGGAAGCTAACTCTTCTTTATTTTGTTTGGCACGTTTAATAATTTTGCGTTTAGTTAGAGAATAATAGGCAGCAGTCTTAATAGATTCATTGGGGAAAGATTGTTCTACTGCATCCATATACAAGGGAAGTTGAATGTCTATATTCGCTTTGCCAGTATTATCTTTAACTCCAGTAGGTGCATTACTACTAGTTTTATAATCGAGAATAACTAATCCCTCTGTAGCGCGATCGATCCTATCTACTTTGCCTTTTACTTGTAAACCATGCCATTCCATCTGAAAAGATGTTTCTCTAACCATAATTTCGGTTTCTGGTGGTAAAAAGCTGGGAGTAATCAAATTTAACCACAAGTTGGCTAAATGTTCTTGTCGTTGTGCTGTCCATGCTGGTATTTGGGATAAGGCTAAATCTTGTTCTGCTTGTAAAAAAATCTTAGTTAATTGTTCTGTATTAAATTTGGCTAAGTCGGCAGTAGTTTGAATTTTGGCTAAAGATAATTCTAGACAGCGATGGTAGAGATTTCCTCTGAGGGTAGTACTTAAATCAGTTTCTGCTTCAGGTAATTCTTTTAACTTGAGTAAACGAGAAGCAAACCACTTAAACGGACATTGTCCTAATTGGGTAAGTTGAGAAGCACTGAAAATTTTCGTAGCAGGATCGATCGGTATACCTACAACCCCATCATATTCATCCTGGGGATGATTACTTTCTCTTTGTTGCTCTACTTGCCAAGCTTTGACTGTGTGGTGGATAACAGGATCGTCTAATCGATCTTGTTGTTGCAGATATACTTGACGGGCTTCCTCTATACTAGCCAAGGGTAGATTAGGAAGAGGATCGGGTTTTAGTTGTAAGCGATCGAGATAAGGACTAGGTAAGATTGTCTTTCTATCTATCAATTGAGGATAAGAAAAAGCAATTTTTTTAGTAGGTACTCCTAGTAAATTATAGAAAATTAGGGCTTCTCTTTGGGCTATAGCTAAAGCAGTTTCCAGAGAAAATCCTTGTTTGGCTAAAAGCTGGCGATCGAAAAAATCGAGAACAGGATCGTTAGTAATAGGGGTAGGAAAAATGCCTTCTGCTGTACCCAACACAAAAATATACTGATAACTTGCACCAAATAAAGATGAAGGGTTATGAAGTTCTACACCTCCCCTGCCAGGTTGAATCGGTACACTAAAAAGAGCTAGAGTTTGCTTTACTTCTTGTAGAAAAGTTTGTTTACTAATCTGTTCGCTTTTGGGTTGAAACAATTGTCCTAAAACATCTTGTAGCAAATAGAAAGCCACAATTTCCCTTGCCCATTTTTTCCCTCGTTGTTTGACTTGAAAGGTTTCTAAAATATTAAGTAGAGATTGTAACCAGCGATCGCGACTATTTTGGGCTGGTAAATCTAAGCAGGATAAATCTAATCCTAAATCTAACCATGCTTGTAGACTTTGAGGATGTTTTTCTCTTGCTTTTGACCATATCTCTGCCGATATTTGTCCTGCAAGAGGATGAGTTAGTAGCTTGACTGTAGACTCGAAAGGAAAATTGGTTTCTATGACTTCTAATAATAGTTTTAGCCACGCACCTATCCGAGTTTGTTCTAAAGGAATCTCATATAATGCCCTCAGAGGTAAATTGTATTCCCAGGCAATATCCAAAAGAGTTGAACCATATAGCTGTTCATCTCTGGCTACTAAAACAATATCTTTAGCTGCCACACCCTGAGATAGTAATACTTTGACTTGGGTTAATACCCCACGCACTTCTTGGGTTGGGTTGGGATAGACATTTAAAGAAACACGATCGTGCTTTCTTCCTGAATTACTATCTATTGATAAAAAAGACTGCTGTAATTGTTTACCTAAATAAATCTCATCTTTTTGCGATGTTAAGTTTTCTGTTTGCCAATTTTCTTGAACTATCCATCCTCTTGCTTGTAAATAAGCAATCTTGTCTCTATTTCCTGCAAAAAAATCTCCTTCGCCATCAGGCAAAATCATGATACTTTCATCTCCTGCGATCGCATTGATAAAAGCAATTTGATCCTCACCAGGAGTAAAATAACCATAAAATAAATACGAATTAGTATTAGCTACAATCTGACTACCTTGCCAAAATAATTCTGCTGGCGAGATCGCTTTTCTCTCTCTCAATTTTTTTTGATAGACAAGAGTTAATTTTGCTAACTGTTGTATTCTTACTGAGGGATATTTCTCTAAGGCATTCAAGTCCACTCCACTACGCAATAAACTATTCAGGGTAGGGGTAACTAAACGGGCAATTCCTTCAACGTCCTTATTATCTTGAGTTTCTCTAATTGCTTCGTGTAAAAGACGATGCGCCATTAAAGAAGAAGCGATCGTCCAACCTTGTTTTCGCACTGCTATTTCTGCCAGACTTTCTAAACTGTAGTGAGAGATCTTTAAAGTTCTGGCGATCAGCTTCGCTGGCAGGCTTTGCCTGATCGCTTTTGTTGGTGTAATAACTTGTAAATGATTAGGAACAGAAAAACAGCGCGGTAAATTAACTACAAGCGATCTAGACATCGAGATATTACTACACAAGAGAAAATATGCACCATCATAGATAGTATTTTTATGCTCAGTCAATTGATTAATAATATGTTGTTAACTATTTTTCTTCACTGGGATACCAACCTGCAGGAATAACTTCAAAATCCCATTGATCTTTAAAAACATACATTCGAGTTATTATCTCTTGAGGAGACAATAAACCTTTATTCGCTGCCTGCCAATCCTTTCTTTCGATTGTCCCCATTACCAAATATTTATTCTCAATAGTTTCAGGAGGTTGGTTTAATCCAGCAGCTATCAAGAATTCTATTTCCTGCTTTTTAACAATAATAAGTTCACAGTTAGTACAATATTTGCACTTCTTATTGAGGAAAAAAAGCTGTTGTGGCTCAATATGAATAACTAGGGGGAATTTGCGAATTTTTGTTTTGGTTTCACATTTAGGACATTTGGTAAAAGCACAATCTATATAGGGATTAAGAAAAAATCTATGCTTTTTTTGAGGACTTGATTTTTTTCTAGGCATCTCAATAATTTAATCACTAAATTTAATTAAGTTTAATTAAATTATGCCTACTGGTGGCCAAGTGCTAACAATAAAAATAATTACGGCTAAGGCTGCCAAAAAAGCTTCAATAATATTACCAATAAGCGAAGAGACAACAATACTTAAACTAACGTTACACGCTTGTCTAATTCTTTCGTCCAATTTCAAATTGCTGCGATAGAGATATTCTCCTAAAAAAGCACCCAAAATTGCCCCAAAAAGAATACCAATTAAGGGCCCTCCTAAAGGTAAAGCTGGCAATAAGCCTAAAAATCCTAATGCCATCCCAGCGATCGCTCCATAAGTACTCCATTTACTAGCACCAGCTTTTTGTACTCCCCAGTAAAGAGCCAAATACTCTACTAGGGCACTCAAAATCAAGACAATAAAAATTACAATCAGAGGCCAACCAACACCATTAAATCCTGTAGCAATACTCCAAATTAAAATTGCAGCAAGAATAATACTACTACCAGGAAGTCCTGGAATAATTGCCCCAATAACGCCAATAAACATTAAAGCTATGACTATCCAATAGAGAATAGTTATGTTCATCAAAACCTCCTCAAGCAAAATTGATTAGATATTTCTAGTTCGTAAAAGTAAATTTTTCATCTCTTTTTCCATTCCTTACTACTTACAACTCACTACTCACTACTCACTACTCACTACTCACTACTCACTACTCCCTACTCCCTACTAAACTTAATCCAGATTTCTAAAGACGAGGAGAAACTACTTGATTAAAAGTTTCCGTGCCTTCTTCAAGTTCACGAGGAATTCCACTGGGATAATTTTTAGCAATTATTTGTTTTAATTTTTCTATACGGTTTTTAGGATTAGGATGAGTACTAAAAAATTCTGGTAGTTGGGAATCTCCTCGTGCAGAAGCTAAAATATTCATTAATTCTACTAGACCCATCGGACTGTAGCCAGCCTCAACCATAAAACGAAAACCAAGGAGATCGCTCTCTAATTCGTCATCTCTTCCATATTTAAGAGTAAGTATTTCGTTGACTGCCTGGGCTAATATTGCTGCTTGTCTGCTAGTTTCAGGGCGATCGCTAGCAGCTACACCTACTGCATTAACTAAGGCTAGCCCCAATTGCTGCTTAGAAAGATGTTCTGCACCATGTCTAGCTACTACATGACCAATTTCGTGACCTAAAACTCCTGCTAATTGTGCTTCCGAAGTAAGACGACTAAGAAGTGCTGTAGTAATAAATATTTGACCCCCTGGCAAAGCAAAAGCATTAATCGTAATAGTATCTCTGAGCAAATAAAAGTTAAAAGGATAAGGAGATTTAGATGCAGAAGAATTTTCGATCAACCTATCTCCTACTTTATCTACATAAGCTTGTAAACTCCTATCGGGATATAACCCTCCGTATTGCCTAAATATTTGTTCCCTAGATTCAAGACCTAATACTCTCTCTTGACGAGGTGATATCTGTATCCTTTGCATTTCTCCTGTAACCGGATTTTCACTAACATTGCCCCAATAATTTAAGAGAGCAAAAATAGTAAATAATAAACCAATACCTAGACGAATCAATAATCTATTCATTGATGATGATTATTACTCCATTTAAATCTGTTTAAATCTGTGACTACAGGCTTCCATTTTGGAAATACATAGACAAAAGGAGACAAGGAATAAATTCTTTGTTTTGTTTTCTGTCTTCCGTAACATCTGAGCCAAGCTCTTGGAGAGGATATTATCATAGGATATAGCTAGTAAATTAGTAGTAATTATTATCTTGGTTGGTTTGCTATCAGCCATCAAATAAACTTCGCTTTATAATGTATTGATCTAAGCTATCTTAACTCTATTAAATATGGCTAAAAAATTTGTCCTACGCTGGAATTATTTTTTTCTAATATTTATTTCTACCTTAGCTCTAGGATTGGACATACTGCCGGCTAAGGCACAATTAAAACTGTATAGCCCTGTACCTTTATCGTCAGAACAAGAAATTATTGATAACCTTTCGGAAGAAGATATTCCGACAGGAGAAGGTGGTTTTGCCAGAGACTATTATATAGATTTGAGCAAAGGAGACCAAGTTGCAGTAGATCTAGTTTCCGATGATTTTGATACCATTGTTCTGTTGATTGGAGAAGATGGTACGAAAATTGGTGAAAATGATGATGGGACTGATGGTTCAACTAATTCTCTTCTCTTTACTCGCATTGATGAAAATGGCAGATACATTGTTCGAGTTCGTGCTTTTGGGGAAACTAGTGGTGGTAAGTTTAGACTTAAGGTAAGTCGCCTGAAAGCAGTTAGTAAGTAAGTTAATCTAATTATTTAGAGACAGAGGGGTAGGGGTGTTGTAGCTCATCAAGATTGAATTGCTCGATTGAGATGAGTGTGGGAAGTATGGGAGGTGTGGGAAGATCTTGCAATAATTTATCCCTCAAAACGATCTTGGCGCACTAGTAGAAGAGAAATTTAACTGATAATTGATAACTGATAACTGATAACTAATTTATGCCAGCTTATTTGTTTTGGGGAGAAGACGATTTTGCTATTGCTCAAGCAGTAGCGAAGTTACAAGCAAAAGTACTCGATCCTAATTGGTTACAGTTTAATTATCATAAACTACCAGGCGATCGCCCAGAAAGTATCCAAGAAGGACTTAACCAAACTATGACACCTGTTTTTGGCACAGGAGAGCGTTTAGTCTGGTTGACGGATACAACTATTTTTCAGCAATGTTCTTCAGAGCTATTAACAGAATTAGAACGGACTTTACCTGTAATTCCTGCCACTTCTCATTTACTATTTACTTCTCCCAAAAAACCAGATCGCCGACTTAAATCTACTAAGCTGGCTAAACAATTTATTCGGGAACAAGAATTTAGTTTAATTCCTCCCTGGAAAACAGAACAACTACAAAGTAGAGTACGTCAATTTGCTCAAGAAATGGGGCTTAAATTCACTCCCCAAGCCATAGAATTATTAGCAGAATCGGTAGGTAACAATACTAGACAACTGTGGAACGAGTTAGAAAAACTGAGTATTTATAGTAATCAAACTATAGACCAAAAGTTAGTTACTAGTTTAGTAGTTTGTAATACTCAAAATAGTCTTCAGTTAGCTGCTGCTCTTCGGGATGGAGATGGAGCAAAGGCATTAGCTTTAGTTACAGATTTAATTAATAAGAATGAACCACCATTGAAGATAGTTGCTACTTTGGTAGGGCAATTTCGTACTTGGACAATGGTTAAATTGATGGAAGAAGCAGGAGAAAAAGATCGAAAAGCGATCGCCCAAATAGCAGAAGTGGGTAATCCCTATCGGATCGATCATCTGCGCCGAGAATTAAAATCTCTCAGTGGAGAAAAGCTTTTGGCTTGTTTGCCTATTTTACTCGAACTAGAGTACAGTCTCAAAAAAGGTGCTGAACCTATTTCTACTCTCCAAACCAAAGTCTTAGAAATTTGTCAGTTATCTTCTGGGAAATAATGGTGTTAGTTGTTAGGTGTTGGGTGTTAGGTGTTAGTTTTTGATTGTTGATTACTCATTACTCATTACTCATTACTCACTACTCATTACTCATTACTCACTACTCATTACTCACTACTCCCTACTCCCTACTCCCTACTCACCACTCACTGTTAATCTTAATACCGCGACTTTCCATACATTGAGTAAATAAATCTGTAGTCAAGGCTTGTTCTACAGGATAAATACCAGGTTTACTTAGCTTCCCTGTTAATATTAATTCGGCAATACTACCTGTACCTGCACCAGCAGCGATCGCAGTATTATCGTGAGTCATAGTAGTAATATATGTTGCTTGTTTATTATTATGTTTACCACTAATTTCTGCCCTCATTGCCACCCCAATACCACTAAATTTATCGGTTACAGAAGTCATGATATAACTGACGCGAGAAAAGAATTCAATTCCTTTATCACTTTCAATCCAAGCTGAAGGAAAAACATGGGCAGTAATCCAAGTAAGATGATTATATAAATCGGGGACTGAACCGAATTTGGTAATTACTGTTTTCACAGGAAAAGAGTCCGCAAAAGTATAAGTTTCAGGAACATCAAACCAATAAACCCCAGTCTTACCATAGGGAGAAGGAAATTCAATACTCTCTCTCTCTGTATAGGGAAGAACAGTTTGCCATTTGCCATCAATCCAAGCAGAAAATTGTTGTCTTAACCCTAAAAAAGTTGTTCTCATTACAGTTAAACCAGCCCCACCAGAACCAGCAACAACATAACTTAAATGAATTTTTTCTGGATTATCTAATTGTTCTACTCCTTGACGTACCATACTATTAGAAATACCAGGAAAGATACCCGTATTGAGAATAGCTGTTACTCCAGATTTTATTGCTCGATCTTGATACTGCACAACTCGCTCATAAAAAGAACGATGATCGCTAACATCAAGATAGTTCACGCCTTGTTCTATACAGTTTTTTAAAACTCTACCATCGCGGACATGAAAAGGACCTGCGCAGTGAACCACTAAATTATAGGAGGCGATTGATCGTTTTAATCCCTCTGTATCTACTAAATCTAAAGCCAAAAATTTCAGAGGAGATTCTATTGTCTCTTTTGCTTGTCTAGATGTAACCGTAACTTCTGCATCTGTATGATTAGCAATGTCTAAAGCAACACTTTTACCAATACGTCCACAACCACCAATTACTAAAACTTTTTTGCCCATCAAAATCTATTTGGTAAATTAATTTGGGGATTATTATAATCCTATGCCCTTTCTCGAATTAGTCTGACTAATTAACATCATCGATCGACTCAAAGACTCATCAATAGTTTAGACTACTCACCGTAGAAAGTTATGTGTGTCTATGTGTGTCTAACTTGCTCTATATGCTTTTGGTGTCATACCTGTAAATTGTCGAAACTGTTTGCTTAAATGGCTGTGGCTGTTAAAACCACATTCTAAGGCAATATCCACAATTAATCGATCGGTTTTTTTCAACAATTGCTTGGCTCGTTCTACTCTTTGCTGACTCACATATTGGTGGGGAGTTATACCAATTGACTGTTTGAATAGACGGCTGAAATAAAATTGGCTCATGTCTAGTAATCGAGCCAAATCTGTAAGTTTAATGTTTTGAGCTAAATGTGTATCGATATAATCCAAAACTTGTTGTAGCTGACGTGGTGGTAAACCACCCTCGTAAATTGGTAAACGAGGTTTGATAGCGGTGTGATGCCTGAGGAGATTTACTGCTAAGATGTTAGCCAGAGAATCGAGATAAAGTCTGTTGTTTGAATGCTCTTGTTGAAGTTCGGTTAGTAGCATCATCCCAATTGCTTCAATCTGGGGATTGCGAATCTGAAATTCTGGAAGTAATTCTAGGCGATCGAGGTCTTGTTCGAGGGTTTCTCTGGCAACGCTTTGCATAAATTGAGTTGTGAGTCGAATCTGTAAGCAATTTTCTTCCCCTTCCCATCTAACAAATAGTGGTGTGTTTGCAGGGGTAATGGAAATATCTCCTCTTCTATACAGACCCATATGGGTCTTACCGCCCTGAACCTGCACATAGTGAATAGGACGGGAAGCAAGTGACATAAAAAGCGTGTGCTGACTCTCGAAATGACAATTTCCTTCTCCAGGAGAATTTTGCAACTGTTGGACTTGAATATTCTCCCAAGGTTGAGTTTGGCTAGACAATTGTGATAAGCCATTTGTTTGAGATCTATGGATAGCAGAATTTTCCATAATGTAAACTCAATAACTTTAGAGCTAATTATAATACTCAAGTTCTAGGATTTGTTGGCACAAAACTAAAAACTGACCGCAAGATTGTGATAGTAAAACAAGAATCAGAAAGTTGAGGCTCAATCTTTTCCCTAAGCTGAAAGAGTAATTGTTGAGGAGAAAGTAGAGCACCATGAAATTAGTTATTTTTGGTTCGACAGGAGGTACAGGTCGCCAACTTGTCCAACAGGCACTTGAGGAAGAACACACTGTAACAGCATTTGCTCGCAATCCTGCCCAGCTTGACATTAAGCACACCAATCTAAATATTGTTCAAGGTGATGTAATGAATTTCTCATCAGTGGAGAAGGCAGTACAAGATCAAGATGCTGTGATATGCGTTCTTGGAGCAGGACAAAACATGAATAGCACAATTCGATCGCAGGGGACAAGGCAAATTATCCAGGCTATGGAGAAAGAGGGCATCCGACGTTTTATCTGCCAATCCACCCTGGGAGCAGGAGATAGTTGGGGAAGTTTGAATTTCTTCTGGAAATACATCATGTTTGGATTTCTCTTACGAAAGCCCTTTGCCGATCATCAAAAGCAGGAAAATTATGTCCAGCAAAGCTGTCTGGACTGGACAATTGTTCGTCCAGGAGCATTTGTCGAGGGGACTAGAACAGGTCATTATCGACATGGGTTTCCAGGAAACGATAAGACATCAAAACTCAAAATCTCTCGTGCAGATGTTGCTGACTTTATCCTCAAGCAACTAACCGATGATACGTATTTGGGCAAAACTCCTAGTTTGTCTTATTAAACCCATTCCCACTCACAAAAAATTACTGGAGGCTTTATGATTATTGTGGAAAATTTGCGTTTGCCTTTAATACTTTTCGCGGGTCTTGGCAGTGCTTTAACTGCTGGCATCTTCTTCGCCTTTTCGACCTTTGTGATGCAGGCTTTAGCTCAGCAACCAACTGCACAAGGTATTTCTACCATGCAATCTATTAATATTACCGTGATCAATCCATGGTTTATGGCAGCTTTTTTTGGACCTGCTTTAGCTTGCCTTTTGCTGATAATTGCTGTATTACGGGAGTGGGATCAACCGAGTGCTATTTATTTGTTAGTAGGGGGACTGTTTTACCTGATTGGCACAATTGGGGTGACAATTGCAGGAAACATCCCACTGAATGATGCTCTGGCAATTGTAAGTCCAGACAGTACTGAAGGCACAATGCTATGGGCAAAATACCTAACCGATTGGACATTTTGGAACCATATTAGGACAGTAGCAGCATTTTTAGCAGCGATATTGTTTGCGCTCTCGCTTTGAATTGAACTGTTTTTGCATTTTAATATGTGGTACACCAGTTGATGAAGATGCAAACACTTCCCCAATAGTCTCAAAACCATATCTTTGATAAAATTTGACTTTGGCAACTCTAGCATTAAGAGTAAGAAGACTCGCTCCTTGATTAGTTGCTACCCCACTCAAGGTTTTCAGTATCAATGTTCCTAGTCCCTGTCTTTGATATTCTGGTTCGACAACCATCTGACAAATCTGAAATTCATTGGTACTTTTTTGATCTAGCCTGCCATAAGCTAATACTTGATTTTGCGTTTTATTGATAATGACAAGATGGAGGTGTTGTTTTTCTTGGAGACTAAATATTGATTCAAAGGGAATATTATGTTTTTGGTAAAAGAGACGATATCTAAGTTTAGTAGCCTGTTGATATTCAATACTACCATAATCAACAAATTTCAATTGGTAGTTTTTAGTTTCTAACATCAGGATTTATTTTGAGTTTGTTTAAATTAGGACTTGCTCAATCAATTTCAGAAAGTGTTTGTAAAATAAACATTAAACTCTTGTTAGATAATTAACGTATTACGCGCTCGACGGTGCGCGTTCCTTGGCTGTGAAGCAGCAGAGGTGGATAGGGGAGACTTTTCTGGTCTGATATGGTGCTGCTAAGAGTTGTCTGTAGTTGGTTGAAGTCTCCCCATCCTCGCGCACCGCTGGTCTTTCCTAACCTTTTAATTAAGACTTTTGCCCATAGGTCTATTAAGCAAATTATCTACTGAAGAATTGTTTTTATTTTTCCTCAAATCTCTGAAATTAATTAATCATAATTAATCATTTTACTAATGTGTTAGGGTTAAGATTATTTGGCTCTTTTTTTGATTTTCTCAATCAATTTATAATCTTCTTTGTCATCCCACCAGATCACAACAAAAATATAAGCCAAAAACAACAAAACACTATAAATTAGCAAGTAACCAGCAAAAGCTATAGTAGTATGTTGAGAAAGTTGTTTCTCCCAATTTTGACTTATTTGTCCTAAATAATTTTTTAATTCTTGATGGTTATTGCGGTCTAGGTTTTCACTTATAGATACAATATTTTGATAATTAAAATCATCTCTCAAGGGAAAAGGAACATTGTTTAAGCAAGCTATTCCTTTTTCTAAGAAATAATTGCTCAATTCTACTGTCGATGCTTTTGAAGCCTTATTGATATCTTCTAAACAATTTGGTATAGTCTCATATTTTAGCTTATCATGGCTAAATTCTTGCCAACTCTTTTCTTGGAATTGCTGATTAAATTTAAGTCCTAAGATTATGAATAAAGGTAAGATAAAAACTCCTAGAGTTATCAACTCTTTTTGATTTTTTTTAATTTTCTTGATTATCATGATTCCTTTCTCGATCTAAAATTCTTAAATTTAACTTGCTGAGATTGCTACCAAGAAACACCAGGATAATCATTGTCATTATCACTGAACAATATTTGGCAATGGATATCATCCCCATACTGCTCAGTTAACCAAATTTATCTCAAGACTAAGCCTTGAAAAACCATGCTTTACAATTATTTCTGCCCAACTTCTCATGATGATATAAAAAAAAGGGTAGATATTGTGTAAATCAGCTAACATTAGGTAGATATTATGAATTTTCACCTGGGAAAACCCATTGGGTATCGTCCGATCGGATATATGCCTGTTAAGAAATCACTTAAGTCTCAGGCAAAAATTTGTAGCATAAAATTAGAGTGAGTTTATGACGACAGACATAATATACTCACACATCCGTTAAAGCTCGCAGTAGCGTCGCATCTTTAACTCTCATCTAGGGAAATATCTTCAGCAAAAATTAGTTTTAAAGTTTATTCACGGTTTGGCAATGTGTAGATTCGCTCCGATAATGGTTCAGCATTAATGCTCAAAGAAGAATAGTAACCGATAGTAAGGAATGGTATGGTTAGAGTAATCAAAGCAACGATAATTCCTAATATTCCTGCCCACCTCTGGTGAGGAGAGTCAGGATTGCTGCTTACTTGCTCGCTTGATTCCATGTTTAAAGAAAGGTTTTAAAAACGCCTTGTTCTGAGAAATTCTTAAGTATAGTTTTTGAGTCTATACTTACTCTATAATTTTAACGATTTATTTTGAATATTTGGTGTTCTTTGCAACTATTCTTATTGACATTTTCCGTGACTAGACCTTTCAAGGGTATTTTTTGAGTAAAGATCAAAATCTTGACTACAATTATTTTGGTCGCTGGTCTGATAATGACGTACTTTCGGGGGTCTTGTACCTAGATAAGTGTCGATCGAGAAACCTCTCAGTTGACAATCCTACTCAAACTGTATTTACGATCTTTTAATTATTATCATCAAAATGAAGAAAATTTTGCTTACAGGGGTTACAGGACAAGTGGGTCAAGAATTACAAAAAACCCTTGTTTCTATAGGAGAAATAGTCAGTGTGAATCGTCAGGATTTGGATTTAACTAAACCAGAACTAATCCGCAGTGCGATCGCTGAGCTTAAACCAGATATAATTGTCAATGCAGCAGCTTATACAGCAGTAGATAAAGCAGAAAACGAGCCTAAATTAGCTACAGCAATTAATGGTGTTGCTCCTACGATTATGGCTGAGTCAGCACAAAAACTAGGTGCCACTCTAGTTCATATTTCTACAGATTATGTGTTTAATGGTCAAAATCATCTTCCTTATACAGAAGAAGATCTTCCCGATCCTTTAGGAGTCTATGGCAAATCAAAATTCATGGGAGAACAAGGAGTTAGAAATAATTGTGATAACTACATAATTCTTCGTACTGCTTGGGTTTATGGTTCTCGCGGACATGGTAACTTTGTCAAAACTATGCTGAGACTAGGTGCAGAAAGGGAACAATTGCGCATAGTTGCCGATCAAATAGGTTCTCCTACTTGGTCTTACGATATTGCCGAGCATATTACTCAACTTCTGGCTAATTCAGCTATGGGTACTTATCACTTTACTAATAGTGGTGTAGCTAGTTGGTATGATTTTGCTGTAGCTATCTTTAGTGAAGCTCAGCAATTAGGCTTTCCTCTTGCCATTAAAGAGACTATACCTATTACTACTGCCGAATATCCCACTCCTGCTCAACGTCCTGCTTATTCAGTTCTTTCTAAAGTAAAAATCTCGCAAACTTTAGGTAATTACCCACCCCATTGGTATCAATCTTTAAAAACAATGTTGGCAGAATGGCGATCTATAATCCTATAGGGGTAGCAGGTAACAACTAATAACTAATAACTAATAACTAATAACTAATAACTAATAACTAATAACTAACCAATGAAAGCAATTATTCTCTCTGGTGGTAAAGGAACTCGCCTACGTCCTTTGACTTATACTGGGGCAAAGCAATTAGTACCTGTAGCTAATAAGCCAATCTTGTGGTATGGAATTGAGTCGATCGTGGCTGCGGGTATCACAGATATTGGCATTATTATTAGTCCAGAAACAGGAGAAGAAGTAAAAGCGAAAACAGGAGATGGCGATCGCTTTGGTGCCCAAATAACTTATATTCTCCAAGATCAACCTTTAGGACTTGCTCACGCAGTTAAAGTTGCCCAACCTTTCTTAGGGGATTCTCCTTTTGTAATGTATTTAGGAGATAACTTAGTCCAAAGTGAATTGGATCTATTTTTAGATAAATTTCAAGCTAACCATCTCGATGCACTAACGTTGCTGTGTGAAGTAGAAAATCCTAGTGCTTTCGGTGTAGCCAAGGTAGATGCCCAAGGAAAAGTATTGCAATTAATTGAAAAACCTTCTGTCCCGCCTTCCAATTTGGCATTAGTCGGAGTCTATTTATTTTCTCCTGCTATTCATGAAGCGATCGCTCAAATTAAACCTTCTGCTAGAGGAGAATTGGAGATAACTGATGCTATACAGTATCTGATAGATCAACAAAAAAACGTTGACTCTTTTCGTTTAGAGGGTTGGTGGTTAGATACAGGGAAAAAAGATGATTTACTCGCAGCTAACCAAATTATTTTAGACAGTTGCCTCGACTTAACCATCGAAGGGGAAATTGATGCTCCTAGTAAAATCAGTGGTAGAGCTCACATCGGCTCTGGTTCTCGTATTCTTAATAGTACAATTAGGGGACCTGTAAATATTGGCAAAAATTGTCAGATCGAAAACTGTTTCATTGGACCATACACTAGTATTGCTGATGAGTCTACTTTGATAGATGCAGATATTGAGCATAGTGTTATTCTCAAAGGAGCAAAAGTAATTGGTATTCACCAGCGTATTGTAGATAGTCTAGTTGGTGAAAGAGCGCAGCTTAAGGTAGCACCTCAACGTCCTAAAGCTCTGAGATTTATGATTGGAGATGATTCGCAAATTGAATTAATTTAAATTTTTGTTAATTGTTGATTGGTAAATTTTAATGGCATCTGTACAACAAAATAATTCTCGAAAATCTCGAAAAATCTTGATAACTGGTGGTGCGGGGTTTATTGGTTCTAATTTTGTCCATCACTGGTGTAATAATTATCAGAGCGATCGCGTAGTGGTTTTAGATGCTCTTACCTATGCTGGCAATCGTAATAATATTGCTTCCTTAGAAAAAAACGCTAATTTTTTATTTGTTCAGGGGGATATCTGCGATCGCTCTTTGGTTGATAAGCTACTAGCAGAAGAAGAGATTGATACCATCGCTCATTTTGCTGCCGAATCTCATGTCGATCGATCTATTCTTGGTCCTGGTGCTTTTGTACAAACTAATGTGGTTGGTACTTTCACTCTACTAGAATCTTTTCGACAACGCTGGTTATGCCAGGGACAACCTTTAGATTATCGTTTTCTTCATGTTTCTACCGATGAAGTTTATGGTAGTCTTGCTCCTGAAGATCCCGCTTTTACTGAAACTACTCCCTACACTCCTAATAGTCCTTACTCTGCTTCCAAAGCAGGTAGCGATCATCTTGCTCGCGCCTACTATCATACCTACGGGATGCCCACTATTATTACCAATTGTTCTAACAACTATGGACCTTATCATTTTCCTGAAAAGCTCATCCCTCTGATGTGTATCAATATTCTGCTGGGTAAACCTTTACCAGTTTATGGTGATGGACAAAATATCCGAGACTGGTTGTATGTAGAAGATCACTGTCGCGCTTTAGATGTAGTAATCGATCGGGGTAAACCAGGAGAAACCTATAACATCGGTGGTAATAACGAAGTCAAAAATATCGATCTGGTTCGGCAAATCTGCATACTAATGGATGAATTAGCACCAGATTTACCTGTAAGTCCAAGCGAAAAGTTAATTACCTTTGTTAAAGATAGACCAGGACACGATCGACGTTATGCGATCGACGCTACTAAAATCAAAACCGAACTTGGTTGGAGTCCTCAAGAAACAATTGAAGGAGGTTTAAGACGTACAGTACATTGGTATCTCAACAACCGCGATTGGTGGCAACCTCTACTTTCTCCAGAATATCAAACCTACTATCAACAAGTTTATTCTTAGTAGTCTTTGACGACTCACCGCCCTCAAGCTATCTCTAGAAAGAGCGGTGATTCTTAGTTGTTAGCTATTAGTTTTAGTTGTTGGTCTGAGCGATAACACTAAACTAAAAGCTAAAAGCTAAAAACTAAAAACTAGATAACCTCATTTTTCAATCTTTAATGTTTAGCGTTGTAAAGAAATAACACTAAGATTGATAATATCTTGATTTTCCAGCAAAGCTTGAATTTCTAGCTCTGACTCTGTCGGAATACCCACTAACGATAAAGAAGTTTCAAATCCACTTTTTCCTGCTGCTGCAATATCTGGATAATATTGAGTCACACCAGGGGAAGGCAACTCTATAGGAGTCTCTAGAAGAATTTTACCTTGATGATTAATCCTAATGGCAGTAGCTAAAGCTTTTTTACCCAGTACCCAACCTTTAACTATCATTGAACCACCTTGTAATTTTGTTTCAGCTTTGGGTGAAACGATACTAAAACCCCATAGAGAGTCAAAATCTTCTTGTGGCAAACGTTTTACTTCTAAAACCTCTACTTTTGTTTGCAGTTGCTGATACCAATCTTCGTAACTAACTGTTTTGGTGCCAATTTGCTCTATTTTTTGCTGTTGTTTTTCTAATTGTTTTTGACACTTAAGCAACTCGTTGGAAGTTCGTTTTAGCTTGAGTTGAGTCTCTCCTAATTCTAACTGGAATCCTTTACTCATCATCAGTTGGGCTTTAGCTCGCTCTGTTTCTCTTTTGGAGTTCTGTAATTGTTGTTTCAGATTATCTACATTGATTTGTGCCTGCTTTATCTTTGCTTTACTTAATTCTGCCTCTTTTTGATACTTCTTTAGCAAGCCACCAGAAAGCCAATCTGATAGTCTTAGTCGCCAACTCAAACCTTTACTCCTTACCATAGCAATATCTGTGTTTACAATATTATGTCCAAGCTGCCGAGGTCAATTTTACCCCAATAGTTATTTACTCTAGAGTACATGAAGTCTTCATCACTTGCCTTAGAGCGAAGTGATAATATCCCGCTCTACAATAGTTATAGGTAGTGACCATAATATTGAAAATGTATCCCGACTTCTAGGTGATGAGTAAGGGTCTTTTGCCATACTCATCCTCTGGGTTGTTTCCACCCAAGAGTTGATCAAAAAGCTGTGCCAAACCCAAGATTGTGAATTGCTGGAATGTAAAGCTGATTTAGGCAAGCGGGATCATATTCATCTTCTGAACCTTACTTTGTTAGTCCAGAATTATGATATCTACAACTAAAAAAGTAGGGGACTTAGATATCTATAAATTCAGAAATTTTTTAGTTTTTAAGTTTGATCTAACTTGTTAAGTTATTAAGTTCGCTATTTTGTCAAAAGTATTCCAAAATACAAAAAACGAAAAAATGTATTGTAGTTTACGTTTTTCTTTTTTAGCTAATAATTCTGAGTATAAAGATTCAAAGCTTAGTGTCTACTAAAAATATTTAGAGATGTTTGTAGATATTTTGTATTCTAAATTACATTAAGAGCAAGTCGAAATTTTGCGAGTTACAAGAAGTAATGTAGTTGATATCAATAAATAAAAGAAAATAAGTTGATTTCCCTCTGAAGCAATATGATAGAATCTTTATTATTTCTACAGATTTATCATTATTAAACAGCTATTAACTTGAAATAGTTAAGTATTAATAGTTAAATATGGAAGAGAAAATTAAAAAAAGCTAGACAGGAAAGAATATAAGGTTAGCAATGTTTTACTCAGGAAAATTAAAGATTAGAGCTAATATCTAAACTTACTAGAGACCGATATATAAATAGTCTGTTACTCTAATCAAAATAAAGTACTTTCTTCTCCCTAAGTCGGCATGAGAGCTTATGTTAAATCAGTTTAAAAATATTTTATCCTCTTCTTTACCAAACCAAGAAGAAATAAATAATCAAGAACAAGATATTGATACATCTAAAGATTCTGTACCAACTAAAACTGTAGAATCGCAACTACAGCTGGGAGATAAACTATATCATCGAGGTGAATTAGAGCAGGCATTAAGTTATTATCGTCGAGCAATTGAAATAGATGGGAACTCTACTCAAGCTCATCAAAAACTAGCTATGGCTCTGCAGAAATCAGGGAATCTTCCTGAAGCAATGATTCATTATCGCAAGGCAATAGTCTTGAATAATTCTCGTGAGAATATTAAAGAGGAGAAAAAGAGTTTGTCCCCAGACTTCCAAGGAAAAATTTTTGAACAAGATCTAAGTAGATATACTCAAGTTAATCAGTCTAACTTTTTGAGTATTTCATCTCCATCGATCGACCAAAAGCCACCTCAAAACGATCGAGAAAGTACAACTAAATCTACTCTCGTACCAACTGAAGAAGTAAATACAAATTTGAAACTAGAAGCAGCAGAAGTTTATTTACAGCAAGCTTTAGCTTATGGTGATGAACAAAGATGGCAAGAAGTAATTAGTGCTTGTCAGCAAGCAGTGCAAATCGTCCCAGATTTAGCAGAAGCTTATAAACTGTGGGGCAATGCGCTACAAAGAATGGGTAAAACTTCAGAGGCGATGGGATTATATGCTAAAGCCTTAGAACTCCAACCAGACTTAGCAGAAGTCTATGCTAATTTAGGAACTCTCTATGCTCAACAGAAAAAGTGGCACAAAGCCCAAGAATATTATCAAAAAGCAGTTGTTATCAAGCCAGATTTTGCGGGAGCTTACCGTAATTTAGCTAAAGTATGGAAGCAATTGGGAGAACCAGAAAAAGCTGCTGAATGTCAAAATAAATCCTTGAGTCTAGGCTCAGAGATAGTCAATCCAGAAGAATATATTCACTTAGGCGATCGCTCGATCGAAGCCAATAAACCCCAACAAGCGATGGAGCATTATCTTCAGGCAATCAAAATAGCTCCAGATTTGCGGATTGGCTACCAAAAAATAGCTGAGACTTGGGAAAAAATGGGCAAATGGCAAGAAGCAGCTACCTACTATCGACAGACGCTTAAATTAGAGCCTTCTAACTCCCCTCAACAACCTCAGCTATCAGGCAAAAGTACAAACCAGGCTTTACCTTCTTCTAAGCAGTTGATAATCCCGAAGTTACCTGTAATTAGAAAATCACAGCAATTGCTGCAAGCCAGTTCCCCTTTATCATCCCAACAAAATACCCTACTTCAAGACAGCAGTAACCCAACTAATAAGTTAGACTTGGCTATTGCTAAATACGAAGAGAAAGCCCAGCAGTTAAATGATTCTGCGCCACTACAAGCGAATCTGGGTAGTCTATATGCCCAAAAACAGGATTGGCATAAAGCAGTCAAATCTTATCAAAGAGCAATCCAGTTAGACCCTAGCGTAGCTGGAGTATATCGTAATCTAGCTAAAGTATTAGAGAAATTAGGTAAAGAAGCTGAAGCAGCAAAATGTTGGTATAAGGCACTAAGCCTTGAACCAGAGAGTGTAGATGCCCAAAAACACTTTGAGTTAGGAGATACCCTATACAAACAAAACCAGCTAGAAGAAGCAATAAATTGTTATCGTTGGGCGATCGAACTGAAGCCCGATTATGCTCAGGCTTATTTTAGGATCGGCGAAATCCTGCAAAGCTGTGGACATAAAAGTAAGGCGATCGCTTGTTTTCAGCAAGCTGTTCGCTATGACAGTGCCAACGTCCATTATTATAAGCACTTGGGGCAAATATTGCTTCAAGAACAGAATTGGGAAGAAGCAATTGCTTATTATCAAAAAGCAATCCATCTAGAACCAAAAGATTGGGAAGCATATCATCAGTTAGGAGAAGTTTTAAGTAAGTTGGAGAGATGGCAAGAAGCGACTATTGTCTACAACCATGCTATTAAACTCAATTCTCAGTTTTCTTGGTCTTATAATAATTTAGGTTACGCCCTACTCAAGTTAGAACAGTGGACAGCAGCTTCTCAAGCTCTACATCAAGCTATCAAAATTAATCCAGATTTTGCTTGGTCTTACTGTCATTTAGGTGATGCCTATTATCAACTAAAGCAATGGGATAAAGCGATCGTCTTCTATCAAGCTGCTGCCAAGTTAAAAGCAGATTTACCTGGTGTGCAGCAAAAATTAGGCTATGTTCTGGCTCAAAGAGCCAATATGGACTTAGAAAAAGCATTCCAAGCTTATTTACTGGCAATTAGGCAAAATCCCACAGATATCAGTAACTATCACCGGGCTTTAACGATTAAGCAAAACAATCCCGAACTATATTTAAAATTGGGTAATGCTTTAGCCAATACAAAACAGCTAGATAAGGCAATTGTAGCTTATCAAATCGCCTTGCAAATTAAACCCGAGTATCAAGAGGCTTCGCTTCAGCTTGCTAATACTCTGCTCAAACAAAATCCCCATGCTGATGTAGAAGAGTTACTTAAGGGAAACCCGATTTTAGTACCTCAACCAGAAGCAAGCCCACAATTGATCGAATCACCGACTAAATTGCCTAAAAGCGATCGACCTATAGTTTCAATTATCATTCCTGTCTATAATCAACTGAATTATACACTCCAGTGTTTACATTCTTTAGTTAGGAATATCCAAGCTGGCACTCAGGTAGAAGTCATTGTTATCAATGACTGTTCTAATGATAATACTCAGTCAGTGCTAGCTAAGGTGGAAGGATTACATCTGGTAACTAATGAGAGTAATTCTGGTTTTATTCACTCTTGTAATCGAGGTGCATCTCTAGCGAAAGGAGAATACCTCTACTTCTTGAATAACGATACAGAAATTCGTCCTAACTCCATTGAAAGCTTGCTCGATGTCTTCCTTCAAGATGAACGAGTAGGCGCAGTTGGTTCTAAACTTATTTATCCACAAGGCTATCTCCAAGAAGCAGGAGGGATTATTTGGCAAGATGCTGCTGGTTGGAATTATGGCAGAAAAGACAACCCTTATGACCCTCAGTATAACTACTTGCGGGAAGTAGATTATTGTTCGGGGGCGAGCTTAATGGTCAAAAAATCCGTATTTGCAGAATTAAGTGGTTTTGAAACCAATTTTGCTCCTGCTTACTACGAAGATACAGACTTATGTTTTGCTATTCGCCATAAATTGGGTTTGAAGGTGATGTATCAACCCAAGTCGGAAGTAATTCACTATGAAGGGATTACTTCAGGTAAAGATACTTCTAGTGGAGTGAAACAATATCAGGTAGTTAATGCCGTTAAATTTCAACAAAAATGGCAACAAGTTTTAACAACTGATAATTATTTAGCTAATAAAGGAGATAAGAATGTTCCTTTAGCAGCCAGAAAATATCAAGGTAAGCTAACCATTCTCGTCATCGATAGTTATATGCCTCGTTATGACAAAGAATCTGGTTCGCGCCGACTATTTCAACTGCTCAAAATCTTTAAAGAGTTAAATTATCATGTTATCTTTGTTGCCGATAATGGAGGAAAAGAAGAACCATACAATTCCCAACTACAAAATTTACAAGTAGAAACAATTTATACTCAAGAGGGTTACGGCACAGCTATTGCAACTCAAATTAAAAACCGTTTACCTCTTGTCGATATTGCCTGGGTTTGTCGCCCTGAAATTAATGAAAAATACCTGCCTTTAATACGTCAGCAATCTAACATTAAAATTATCTACGATACTATCGACTTGCATCACTTAAGAATGAAACGAGAATGGGAATTGTCTTCGCCAAAAGATGCAGCTAAGAGTATCGAATGGATTAATATGCAGGCACAAGAATTAAAAATAGCTCATCAAGCAGATTTAACTATTACTGTTACTCCTGTAGAACAATCGGTATTGCAACAACAAGGAGTATCGAATGTCACAGTAGTGCCGAATATTCATACACCCTATCAAGGAGAAACTAAAAGTTTTTCTGAACGAGAAGGTATTTTATTTATAGGTAGTTATAATCATCCTCCTAATGTAGATGCGGTATTATGGTTATGCCAAGAAATTATGCCGATAGTTTGGTTAGAATTACCAGAAGTAAAAGTTACCTTGTTGGGTCATGAACCCAAACCAGAAGTCCAAAACTTACAGAGCGATCAAATTATAGTTCCTGGCTATGTCCAAGATGTGAGTCCCTATTTTCTTAATCACCGTGTCTTTGTGTCTCCCCTAAGATATGGAGCGGGAATGAAAGGAAAAATTGGACAAAGCTTAGAGCATGGCTTACCAGTAGTCTCCACAGCTATTGGTACAGAAGGAATGAGTTTAGTTCCCGATCTTAATGTCCTAGAAGCTGATACCACAGAAGTGTTTGCTCAACAAATTATTCGTCTTTATCAAGATGAAAGTCTGTGGCAGCACATTACTAGTGGTGCGGGAAGCGCGATCGCGCCTTATACTCCTGAATCAGTCAAAGCTAGTTTAGCTGAGTTACTAGCAAATTTAACCAAGTAGCTAGTAAGTAAAGTTTATTGTTATCAATCAAAAAAAATACTTTCCTAGAATAAGGATGCTAACCCACGAAGATAAAAGAACAAGAATTCAAAAATTACATTCAGAAGCACCAGAGAAGTATCAACAAGGAGATTTAAAAGGAGCACTAAGTTCTTATCAAGAAGCAATTAATTTACAAGCAGAACAGCCAGAATGGGTTTATAGTAGCGCGATTACTATTTTGGCAAAATTAGGAGATGTAGAGGAAGCTGTCCAATTAGGCGATCGCGCTTTACAGTTATATCAAAATAAAGATGAGATTTATCGTGCTCTTGGTATTGCTTTAGAGAAGACAGATAACCTACAAAGATGTACATACAACTATCAGAAAGCAATTCAACTCAAACGAGAACAACCAAAATGGGTTTATATAAAAGTTAGTAACCAATTAATTAAACAGAGACTTTTTCAACAAGCTCAAGAAATTATTCTGAAAGGATTAGAAATCTATCCAGAAGAACCAAATTTAATCGAAATTTTTCAAGTAGTTCAAAATAATATTAGAGAACTAAGTTCAGATGTAAAGTTAAATTCTTTAGACCAAGAACAATCTTTTCCGTTAGACAGAATTGGATGGCTACTTACTCAAGGAGTAGAAAAGCATCGCAGTGGCGAATTTCAAATAGCAGTAGCTTGTTATTTAGAAGCAATTGAACTTAGTCGTAATCAACCAGCCTGGGTTTATGCTAACGCAATTATCTTACTGGCAGAACTGACACGCTATGATGAAGCGATTAAATTAGGCAATCAAGCACTTAAAATACATTTCCAACAAGATGAAGTCTATCGTGCTCTTGGTGTTGCACTAGATAAACGAGGCGATATTGCAGGTGCAATAGATAACTATCAAGAAGCTACACAACTGAATTCAAAACAACCTGAATGGGTTTATGCTAACTTGGCTAAACGTTTAATTCAAGTTAACCGCTTAGAGCAAGCTATTAACTTGTCGTACCAAGGAATAGAGCTATATCCTCAATCTTATTGGTTATCCTATCATTTAGGGGAAGCTTTCGGATTCAAGGAAATTTGGGATAAAGCGATCGCTTATTATCAGCAAGCTCTAGAAATTAAACCTGACTTGTACCAAGCTAGCCAAAGACTAGAGGCAATTATAGCTAAGCGCGAGCATCTTGAAGAGATGGAAAAGGCTTATCAGGAAGCATTAACTATTACTCCTGCGTGCAAGTCAGATCCCCAAAAGTTATATGTACTAGAAGCTTATCAAGACGATCCTACTGGTTTAGGCATAGTGGCGCGAAGGTGTTATCAATTAGGTGAACTAGTTGCAGATAGCAGAGGTGTTACTGGAAAAGTTTTAGTCGCAGCTAGACCAGACATTTATCATGAATTAGTTAGACCAGAGAATATCAATTATATTTGGACTACCTTTGAAAGCAGTCAAATTCCTGAAAGTTGGGTCAATTCAATTAACGAAAATTTTACCAATGTTTTTGTTCCTCACCCATACGTGCTAGAGGTTTTTCAGGGTTCTGGAGTTAACAGACCAATTACTGTGCTGTCACAGAGTTATCCTAAACGCCGTCGAGTTAAGCCAATTGAGAAGCAGACAGATAGACTTAGACTAGGTATTTTAGGTGTACCCAATCGTAGAAAAAACTTTGAGAAGGTTATAGAAGCTGTAGTTGAGCTTTGTCAAGAAGGACATAATGTTGAACTAATGATTCATTGTCCTTGGTTGCTCGATCGTAATCAAAAAGCTTGGGGAGATCTACCTGGTATCACTTTGACTGTAGATAAGCTATCAGATGATGAGATCGATCGGTGGTATAGCGAGTTAGATGCTTATATTTATCCTTCATCTGGAGAAGGTTGGTCATTTACACCTCGTGAAGCCATATCTCTAGGTATACCTACAATCATTACTGATATACCAGTTCATCAAGAATTAGTAGAAAGTGGATTTTATCTCTCCATAAATAGCAATCAATGGGAACCTGCATATTATGAATTTTTGGATGGTAATTGTGGCGAATGGAAAACCTATTCTGTGCCACATATTAAAGATGCAATTGTCGAAATGATGGACAATTATGAGCATTGGTATGATTTGGCAGAGGCAGGGAAAAACTGGATTGCGGAGGAATCATCTACTTGGGAACAGAGCGAAAAAAGGCTATTAGAAAAAATCTTTCCCACTGCTAAAAATATTAGCCAATGGCTTCTCGAATATGCGAAGAACCAGAAGCAGCAGGATTCTAACAGAAAAATTTCTCAGGATAAACAATACGAATTATATCTAGCACTGTCTGGTGTTATGGAGTAATCGCAGTAATTGCTCAAGCTGAGTATTTAATTTCTTATTATCTAAAAAATAATGTTCTTTAGTTTAAAGTATTTTAAACACAAAGATTATTGTTAGCTTATTAATCATGAATAAAGAATAGTAATAAAGTTCAAAATAAACATTAAAAAAAATGGGTTTAATATTTGGTGATGAATAAATTTAAGAAAATGCAAAAGCAAATTGATAAAAAGATAAAAATTCAATCAACAATGCAATGGATTGAATCTGCTGTAAAAATGACAGATAAAGAATTTGTAGAAGCAGCTTATCTTAGATATTTAAAACGAGAAGCAGATCCAGGTGGTAAAAATTTTTATATTGATGCAATTAGTAAACATCAATTAACTAGAAAACAAATGATCGATGCCCTAAAATCATCTAATGAATATAAGAAAGCAGTTTTTAAAACTAATTATCGCAATTTTATAATTCTCTCTTCCCCTCGCTCCGGAACTCACATGCTTATGTCAAGTCTTGTCTCACATCCAAATGTAGTTTGTCATGATGAAGTATTCAATCCTGATTATAAATATGCTTCGATCGAGAATGCGTCCGAAGATGAAATCTTACAACATTTCATTTTTAGAGAGTATGAGCCTTGTATCAAAGCCACAGGTTTTTGTATTCATAGAGGGGGGGCTAACTTTAAAGGAAATTGGCAGTTTTTATGGAATCTACTGACAGGGAACTCAGATTTACATGTGATCAGCCTATTCCGAAGCAATTTACTTCGTCGTTATTTATCATTTAACCTTGCGTTTAATCATAATGTATATTCTTTGGATTACAAGCCGACTTCAATAGAGCTGGACAAAACTAAATTGCTGGAAGACTTTCAAAAGCAACGTAATATAGTAGAAAAATTTAATCAGAAATTTGACAAGCATAGAATACTACAAGTAACTTATGAACAGTTATGTATAGATTATTCGGAAACGATAAGAGGTGTTCAAGAGTTTCTTGGAATTCCTTACGTAAATCTTCAGCCAGAAACTATAAAATTAGAAACCAGAAATTTAAAAGAATCTATAAAAAACTACGATATTTTGAAGCATGAATTTGCTGGTACAGAGTGGGAATCATTTTTTGAAGATTAGACTTCTAGTATATTACGAAGCTAATAATGATTGGTGAATAAACATTAGATAGACACGCAATATATAATTCCAAGCTCTGCTAAATAATAGTAGTTTGAGGAAAAATCTAGGTTATAAAATGAAACATATTCTTTCTGTATCAATGCCAAGAAGTGGTCATCATTTATTAGTTAGACTTTTGCGATCCTATTATGGTGAACAGTTTAGCTATTGCACTACTTATGGAAAATCAAGGAGAGAT
Source organism: Xenococcaceae cyanobacterium MO_188.B29 (assembly GCA_030065155.1). Taxonomy (GTDB): domain Bacteria; phylum Cyanobacteriota; class Cyanobacteriia; order Cyanobacteriales; family Xenococcaceae; genus JASJDJ01. Next base: position 527 of record JASJDI010000061.1, on the reverse strand, counting down.
TGTTGTAAAAAAATTCCCTGTATAGAAGTTGATAAAAGCTTAGACAATAGTCACATATTTATGCAAAAAAATCATGATTTTAAGCTTAAATCTCCCTTGCTACAAGATTATAAATATATTATTCAATATAGACATCCTATTCCCAGAGCAATGTCAAATTTTGAATTGTTTATAAAAAATGGTGACGATATAAAGAAGAGAAACACCAAGCTTAAGTTTTACAATTTCTTGAATAACGAAGCAGATTATTATATTGGTTTTTATCAGAAATATATTGAGTCCAAATTTCCCAATATTCTGCTTTTAAAATACGAAGATTTAGTCGATCGGCCAGAAGAAAGTTTTAGGAAAGTCATTACTTTTATTCAAGATGATGATGAATTTTTCACTAACAAGTGGGTCAAGGCAAGTCAAGAGTTAGAAAGACGTAGCTCTGGAGGAGAACATAAAAAAAGAAAAAAAATCTTTAAGCGCAACATTTTTGATTTCAGATTTTTTGATTATGAAATTATTAAAGAAATTGAAGA
>JASJDI010000060.1 GCA_030065155.1 Xenococcaceae cyanobacterium MO_188.B29 | reverse complement strand
CCTTGAGTTTTCCTTGAGACTTGGCTGTCATCGCTTCTTCTAGTAAAAAGTCTAGCTTCCCATCAGCAATATCAACTTCAAGTTGTTTGTCCCAGAGTAACCAGTCTTTTTCCGCAAACCATTCTCTTAATCGCACAAAATCTTCTTGAGAAAGAGCTTCTATTTCAGCTTGAATTCGCTCTACTTGTGTCATTATGAATAATTTAGTCGCTTCGATGCCGATTAGTAAACTTTTAATATTTTAGCAAGTAAGAATATTTACAGTAATTTATCAGGAGTAATGGGCAAACTACGGATACGCTTCCCTGTAGCGTGATAAACCGCATTTGTAACCGCAGCAGCTACCCCTGTAATCCCAATTTCGCCACATCCACGAACCCCCATCGGATTAAAATCGAGATCTGGCTCGCCAACAAAACTAACTTCAATACGGGGAATATCAGCATGGGCTGGAAAATGATAGGTTGCTAAGTCGTAAACTACGGGATAGCCAGTAGTTGGGTCTAAATGGCATTCCTCCATTAAAGCTTGTCCGATGCCCATAATTACACCACCACGTATCTGAGAAGCTGCCGTTTTACTATTGAGGACTCTGCCAATATTCATAACCGAAACCCAACGAGTTATTCGCAGACGAGCAATTTCTTCATCTACTGTCACCTCACAAAAATGCGCTCCCCAAGAGTTAAAAGCAAACTTTTTCCCTTCTTCCCCAGGGGCAGAAGATGCAGTTGCTTCATAGGCTGCACGTCCTGACTCACGGAGTTTGGCAAAAGCTTCTTGGGCATTTTGCGCTTGGGCTGTTTCCAGAACACTTTGACAAGCAGCTAAAACCGCAGGAGTAAGAGAAGCAGTCATTTGTGAGCCACCAGCAAGTCCACCATTGGGCAGCATAGAATCCCCTAACTCAACCCGAATATTTTCTACAGGAAGCCCTAAGGTTTCCGCAGCAGTCATGGCTATGACAGTGTAAGCTCCCGTTCCCATATCGTTTCCTGCGGTTAAAACGTGAGCCGTTCCATCGTCAAGTAAACGTACTTTAGCTTCCACGCTACTTCGTAAAGCTGGAAAAGTTGCTGATGCCATTCCCCAACCTACTAAAAGATCTCCCTGCTGCTGAGAACGCGGTTGCATCTGGCGATCGCTCCAACCAAATTTTTCTGCCCCTGTGGTCAAACATTCAGCAAAATGTTTCGCTGAGAATGGCAGTTTTTTGCGCTGATGTTCTTTGGTTTCATTTCTCAAACGCAGTTCTATTGGGTCGATATTAAGTTCCCAAGCTAATTCGTCCATCGCAGATTCTAAAGCAAACATTCCTGGATTTTCCCCAGGCGCGCGCATAAAAGTAGGCGTACCCACGTTGAGAACTGCTAGCTCTTGTTTGAGTTTCATATTCGGCGTAGTGTACATGACCGGGGTAATGCCAGTACAGGGTTCAGTAAAGACATCAACTGGGGAAGTACAAGACTTAGCTGTATGTTCGATCGCTGATAGTTTCCCTTCTTTATTTGCTGCCAGGCGGATAGTTTGTTCTGTGTGCGATCGATGTCCTGTATTAGCAGTCATTTGGCGACGGGAAACAACTACTTTAAGAGGACGTTTAATTTCCTTAGCAGCAGTAACACAGAGAATACCATGAGGCCAGGGAAATGCTTTGCAACCGAATCCACCACCGATATAAGGACTGACAATCCTCACTCGTTCTGGAGGAAGACCAACCAGTTCAGCATAAGTTCTCTGAGAACCTTTTACCCACTGAGTTGGTTCGTAAATTGTTACCGAATCATTATTTTCCCAGTGAGCCACCAGCGCGTGAGGTTCCATTGGGGCATGAATTTCTACTTCAGTAGTATAAGTTGCTTCTACCGTTGCAGTATCAACTGCTGAGAAATCTCCTGTCTCAAATTCTCCTGCCACATACTCCATATCCTCCCCAAACATACTCTTAGCTTTTTGGTAGTTGGCTTGTTGGGCATTAACTTCTACTGGCTGAGTTTCGTATTCAATCTGGATCTGCTGGGCAGCATCTCTGGCTCTTTCAAAAGTATCTGCTACTACCAAACCAACAATTTGACCTGCATAATGAATGGTATTATCCGATAAAGGTAGCCGAGCCTCATAAATTTTGGAAGTCATCCAGTTATTAGTCGGTTTAAAAACCTTGGGTGGATTTTTGTGAGTGAAAACAGCAATAACTCCTGGCGTAGCTTCCGCCTTTTGGGTATCAATTGTACGAATGCTGCCCTTAGCAATAGTTGCAGTTACCAAATAACCGTGAACTAGACCCTGAATTTGGTGTTCTGCGCCGTAAGTTGCCTCTCCCGTAACCTTAGCTCGTCCATCCTTACGATTAACTGATTTCCCAATAACCTGATTCATTAAACTACCTCTTGCAAAAATAAATTCAACATCCAACTAATACCTTCCTTATCTCCCTTGTCTCTCTTATGCTAAACCTCCTCCTTGTGCTGAAACTGCCAGAGCGCGACGAATTGCCCTTTTTGATAGTTCTACTTTGAATCCATTATGAGCAAGGGGTTGAGCATCTTGTAGAGCTATTTCTGCTGCTTGCTCGAAATTAGATTTATTGGCTGCTTTGCCGATTAAAAATTCTTCTGCTTCCATTGCTCGCCAAGGCTTGTGTGCCACTCCTCCCAAAGCAACTCTAGCAGTTTTAATTTTGTCTCCCGCAACTTCCAAAGCAGTAGCTACAGAAACTAAAGCGAAGGCATAAGAAGCGCGATCGCGCAGCTTGAGATATACCCCAGATTGGGAAAATGATAAGGGTGGTAGAATTACTGCCGTAATTAATTCTCCTGGTTCTAAGTTAGTATCCCGCTCTGGATTATTACCAGGCAAACGATGAAAATCTATTAAAGGTATTTCCCGCTTACCCTGCACTCCTTCAACTTCAACTACTGCATCTATTGCTGCCAGGGCAACGGACATATCCGAAGGATTAGTTGCTACACAACTTTCACTAGCTCCCAAAATGGCATGAGTGCGATTCATCCCAGTTGTTGCTGGACAGCCTGTATTTTGTTGCCTTTTGTTACAAGGAAAAGCCGTATCGTAGTAATAAGGACAGCGAGTGCGCTGCATCAGGTTTCCTCCCACCGTAGCCATATTACGGATTTGCTGAGAAGCTCCAGCGAGGACTGCCCTAGAGAGTAGGGGATAATTGCGTCGTACTTCGATATGATTGGCTAAAGCTGTATTAGTAACTAGCGCACCAATTTTTAAGCTTCCTGTGTTGGTGCGTTCGATTTGTTTCATTTCTAAACGAGATACATCCACAAGTTGGGATGGTTCATCGAGAAACACTTTCAGACGATCGACTAAATTAGTTCCCCCAGCAATAAACATGGCTTGGCGATCGCTTGTTGCTCTACTAACAGCATCCTCAATTGAGTTGGCGCGGACATAAGTAAAATTTTTCATAAGTAATTTACCTACCCTACTTGGCTATGCTCAATTGAAGCAGCAGGAGAGGGCGGTGTTTGCCCGGCAGCTTGCTGCACGGCTGCGACAATACCATTGTATGCGCTGCAACGACATAGATTACCACTCATTCGCTCTTTGATTTCACTCTCCGATAAAGAAGCCAATTCAGGAGGGTTAGTTAGATCGCGGGTAACGTAACTTACAGAACCGTTGTTAACTTCCTCTAACAAAGCAACAGAAGCACATATTTGTCCTGGGGTACAATAGCCACATTGAAAGCCATCATTCTCTAGAAATGCAGTTTGTACTGGATGCAAATTATCTTCTGTTGCTAAACCTTCGATCGTGGTAATTTCGTTACCTTCCTGCATAATCGCTAAAGTAAGACAAGAATAAGCTCGTTGCCCGTCTATTAGAACTGTACAAGCTCCACATTGACCATGGTCACAACCTTTTTTGCTCCCTGTTAATCCCAGGTTTTCCCGCAGTGCATCTAATAAGGTTACTCTTGGCTCGATATTAAGTGTTTTTAACTGACCGTTTATTTTTAGTCCGATCATAGTTTCGCCTTCAACTAGGGCATTTGAAGCAGATACGGTTTTATTTTGACAGCTATTGAGTAAAGATGGAGCAGCGATCGCTGCTCCTGCTGTGAAGAGAGATTGTCCTAAAAAATTACGTCTAGACCTTTGTTTCGGTGAGAGTTTTTGTTCTTCTTCAGTCATTTGTTAAGCTCTCCATTTGCTTATTTGTGAAAAGATATTTCTTGAAGGAAATCTGAGAAGACTTCATTACTTAATGTATATATAAATAGCTTAAATTTCACAGTGTATATTTTTAGCAGCGTGTACTTAATCTTTATGATGAAGTTGATATAACTTTTTTGCCCATATCTATTTTTCGTTAAACTAATACCAAATAAGTATTAGTCTGCTTATATGGAATTGCGACAGCTTAAATATTTTGTAGCCGTAGCAGAAGAGCTAAATTTTCGTCGTGCAGCCGAAAAGCTGTATATGCAACAACCACCCCTAAGTCGTCAAATTCGTCAACTAGAGACTGAACTAGGGGTAGAACTATTTCATCGCACTAAACGCAGTGTTTCTCTCACCGAAGCAGGACAAGCTTTATTAAATGAAGCAAGGCTAACTTTGGCTCAAGCACAAAGAGCAGTAAATGCAGCACAAAAAGCACAAACTACAAACAATCTAACAATCGGATTTTCTCTTTGTGCCTTCGATCGCGTTTTGCCAGAAATAATTAAAACATTTCGCCAAAATTATCCAGAAAATCTGGTAAATTTGACAGAAATGTCCAAAGAAAAGCAAATTAAAGCACTTTTGACTAATCAGATTGATATTGGCTTTTGTTATGCTCCTATTAATCAACCAGAACTCGATAGTGTAACTATTCTAAGTGAGCCTTTAGTAGTAGTTTTACCGCCAGAGCATTATTTAGTTCAACAAGAACAAATTGAATTGCGATCTCTCTACGCAGAGTCTTTTATACTATGCCCCAAAAATGTCAAAGCCGATGTACATCAGCAAATTATTCAGTTGTGCGCTCAAGCAGGATTTCAACCGAAAATCGTTCAAGAAGCTAGTCCCCCAGAAGTTTTGCTGCGTTTGGTCGAATCAGGTATGGGTATTTCTCTAACTACTGGTAATTCAGAGGCGCGACATAAAGCTAATGTGGTTTATCGTCCTTTAGTTGAACCTGTTCCCGTTTTAAAAATTGCAGCAGTTTGGCATAAAAAACAGCAATCTTTGGCTTTATCTCACTTTATTGAAAACTGCTTGGTTAAATTCGATCGAGAAACTACGATAGCATAACCATACAGATTAGACTTTATCGGAAATAAGAGCGATCGATTCATTCGCAGGATTTTCCGAGTTCCTATCTTAGATCACGCAGTGCCTCGCTTTCGCGAGATCGCAAAACATACCTGAAAAAATACCTGAATTTTTACCTGAATTTTTCCCCTTGTATTAACCATCAACTCCTCCTCATAATACTAGGCAAGAAATTTAAATCTGATGTTTATTTAAGTTGACTGTACTGTTTTGAGTGCAGAATGCGGTGACAATTATCAATTTTTGATAGTAAAAGCGATCGGCAACTATTTAAACAACACACACAAATCTGTAGTTCTCGCAGTTTAGCTTATCCAATAACAATTCTCAGCAAACAAATCCTCATAAGTGTAGCGATCGCCTTAGCTGCTGTAGCTATTCTTACCGATAGTTCTAGTATCCAAATAGTAGCAGTTATCTTATCCCTTTTATCAGTAACTATGGCAGTTGTAGCTAATCAAGTCAAAACAAGATTTGAACGCTCTTACACTAGTTATTAACAACAAAATATAGCCAAGATGGAAATTTGAAATAAATCACTAATAAAGCTTAAAAAGCATGACACTTAACGATCAGGAAATAAAACATTTAACCCAAGCAAAATTAAAACAAAAGATTAAGCAAAATAAAGGCTGGTATTTTATTACCCTAGTTCAAGATTTGCCTAACAATCGTCCTTATGGATTTACGCTGTACGATGAGCCTTTTGTTTTATTAAGAACTAAGAATGGAGGATTAGTCTGTTATATTCTTCTACTAGACGACGAAGCCAAAATACCGAACGATGCTTCTGTAAAAGCTTGTCCCGTTGTGGAAAAAGAAGGAATGATTTGGTTTTGGCGAGGAAATGGTGAAGAGGTTGATGAAAATTTAATTCCTACTATGAGTAATTTAGAGCCACTTTTAGAAGACTAAGTAGGGAATATTGATTTCTAATACCTAATAGCTAATAACTATAGTCCTTCTAAATGATCTGTAAATATCCAAAAGAGAAAAAAATAGTAAAAGTCAAGACCATAGTTGAGAAGAAACAATGTTTGACCAAAGTAAAAGTGATAGTAAAAATGAGCCAATAAAATCCCGAAATATAGGCATTAATAGCAATTTGCCAGGATGGAGATATCGAGTAATCAAACCATTATTAATTGCTTTGGGAACAAGTTTGGTAGCGATCGCTAGTGGTCAAGAGGCTAAGGCAGCTAATTTTACAGTCGTAGCTAGTGGTCTAGAAAGCCCTAGAGGATTAACTTTTGGACTGGATGGTTCTTTATATGTAGCAGAAGCAGGACGAGGTGGTGATGGTGCTTGTATTCCTTCTCCTAGTATTCAGGGGGCAATATTATGTTATGGGGCAACAGGAGCGATCGCTAAAATTGACAATGGTACAGTAGAGCGATTAGTAACCGGTTTACCCTCGGTAGCTTCTCTTAATTCAGTTATACCTGACGGAAGTGATGCTTCTGGTCCTCATGATATTCAGTTTGATGCTAATGGTACTCCTTATGTCATAACTGGGTTAGCTAGCAATCCCGCTAATCGAGACAGTCTTTTAGGAATCGACGATTTTGGACAGGTTTTGGTTATTGACAATTTTAACGGAACTGCTTCCTGGACTCAGTTAGCAGATTTAGCAATTTACGAACAAGAAAATAATCCTGATGGAGACCTCAATCCTGGTGGTGTTAATACTAATCCATTTTATATGACTATTCAAGGAGAAACCGCTTATGCTATTGATGCTGGTGGAAACGATCTACTATCAGTAAATCTCAACACGGGAGACATTGAGGTAGAAGCAGTTTTTCCTGCTAGAGATGTTCCCGCTCCAGATGGCAGCAATATTTCTATGCAATCAGTGCCAACTTCTGTGGTTATTGGTCCAGATGGTGCTTTGTATGTCACTGAGTTGACAGGTTTTCCTTTTCCACAAAATGGGGCAAGAATTTACCGTCTTGACGATGGTAATCTAGAAATCTTTCTGGATGGTTTTACTAACCTGATTGACCTAGCTTTTGCTCCTAATGGCGATCTCTATATTTTAGAATATGCTACTAATTCTACACTTTCAGGAGATCCCACTGGTGCTTTAATTCAAGTTAAACCAAATGGCGATCGTACGACTATTCTCAGTGACGAATTGATTAACCCTACAGCTTTAGCGATCGCTCCTGACAACAGCATCTATATTTCTAATCAAGCTTTTCTTCCTGGAGAAGGGGAAATCCTTCGAGTTCAAGTTTCAACCCCAGAACCTACTTCCCTATTAGGTTTATTAAGTATAACTATTGGTGCTGTTACAACCAACTTAAAAAGACAGAAAAACTCTTGAAAAACTAACGACTAACAACTAACGACTAACAACTAGCAACTCACTTCTTGAAGATATTTTTGAGGATGCTGAAAGAGGGTTATATAATCACTCTCAGTGTGAAAAATAATTAAGAAATGGGCAAGACAATATGCGAATCTTATTTGTAGCAGCAGAAGCAGCACCGATAGCGAAAGTAGGTGGTATGGGTGATGTGGTAGGAGCATTACCCAAAGTATTGAGAAAACTAGGTCATGATGTTCGCATATTTATGCCTTATTACGGCTTTCTTGCAGATAAGATGGATATTCCTAGTGAGCCAGTTTGGTGGGGATATGCTATGTTTCAGGACTTTGCTGTTTACGAAACTGTCTTACCTAACAGTGATGTTCCTTTATATTTATTTGGTCATCCAACTTTCGATCCTCGTCGTATTTATGCAGGAGAAGATGAAGCTTGGCGATTTACCTTCTTTGCTAATGGGGCAGCTGAATTTTGTTGGAATTATTGGAAACCACAGGTAGTTCATTGTCATGACTGGCATACAGGTATGCTTCCAGTTTGGCTCAATCAATCTCCTGATATTAGTACTGTCTTTACTATTCACAATTTAGCTTATCAGGGACCTTGGCGTTGGTATTTAGAAAAAATTACTTGGTGTCCTTGGTATATGCAAGGGCATAATACTATGGCAGCAGCAGTACAATTTGCCGATCGAGTTAATACTGTTTCTCCTACCTATGCCGAACAGATTAAAACTGCTGAATATGGAGAAAAGATAGAAGGTTTACTTTCATTTATTAGTGGCAAAATGAGAGGTATCCTCAACGGTATTGATACAGAAAGCTACAATCCAGCTACGGACAAGTATATTAATCAAAATTTTACTACTGAGACTATCGAAAAACGCTATCCTAATAAAATTGCGCTACAAGAAGAACTAGGATTAGAAGTCAATAAAAATGCTTTACTAATGGGTGTAGTCTCCCGTTTAGTCGAACAAAAAGGGATAGACTTAATGCTGCAAATCCTAGAGAAGTTTATGTCTTATACTAATGCTCAGTTAGTAGTTTTAGGGACAGGCGATCGCAAATACGAAACTCAATTGTGGCAAATGTCTTCTAAATTCCCTGCGAGGATGTCAGTACAGTTACTGTACAATGATGCCCTATCCAGAAGAATTTATGCTGGTTGTGATGTTTTTCTCATGCCTTCTAAGTTTGAGCCTTGTGGTATCAGTCAAATTTTAGCTATGCGTTATGGGTGCATTCCGATCGTACGTCGTACGGGAGGTCTAGTTGATACTGTTTCCCATCACGATCCAGTTAATCAAGCTGGTACTGGCTATTGTTTCGATCGCTATGAGCCTCTCGATCTTTATACCTGTATGGTAAGAGCATGGGAAGGCTTCCAGTACAAAGAAAAATGGCAAGAACTACAACAAAGAGCAATGAGTCAAGATTTTAGTTGGATTAAATCTGCCCTCGAATACATCAAAATGTACAAAGAAGTTGTGGGAGAATCTCCTGAATTAAGTAACGAAGAACAAGAAAAATTAGCTGTTTTAAGCAAAAGCTATTAACTATCCTAATAATGTTAATAAAGCTTCTAACAAATAACTATTATCTGATTGCGAACGAACAGCTATCCGAAAATAGCGATCGCCAAGTTCAGGAAAGCTGAGACAGTCCCTAATCAAAATTTGATATTTCTTTAATAGTTCTTCTTGTAGTTTCGTGCTGGATTGACTAGTCTTAACTAATAAAAAGTTAGCAGAACTAGAAAAAGGCTGTAATCCTGGGATAGAAGCTAACCCCTGCCTTAATTTATTTCTGGTGGGTGGTAGCCAGTCCCAAGTTTGTTGTTGAAATTGTCGATCTTGAATAACTATTTCGGCTGCTAAAGCTGCTAAAGCATTAACCGACCAGGGATCGCGGAATTTTTGCCATCTTTTTATTCTGTCTGGATTGGCGATCGCATAACCAATACGCAAACCTGGTAGACTATAAAACTTGGTGAGAGAGCGTAAAATTACCAAATTGGGAAAATCTTCGACCACAGAAATTAAACTCTGTTCCTGTTCTGGAGGTAAAAAATCCATAAAGGCTTCATCCACTACTACCAGGTCAAATTTAGCTAAATAAGGCAATATTTCCTTGTTAGTCCAAATTTGACCCGTAGGATTATGAGGATTATTAAGTAATAATCCAGAATCAGCAGCAATAAAATTTTGATTAGGAAGGGTATCACTAAGAGTAGTTACTTGTTCCTGCTCTAAAGAGACTAAATTAAGTTGGCAAGTAGACCAATTAGCATTAAAGGCAGATAAAGCTCGCCAATAGTCTCCAAAAGCAGGAGTAATTACATATGTGACCTTTTTTTGCGATAATTCCCAACCTGCCCAGGTCAACAACTCTGCTGAACCATTCCCCGGCAGAATATATTCTGCTGGTATTTGATGGTAATGAGCCAGAGCTTCTTTTAACTGAGCATAATTGGGGTCTGGGTAAGCAATTAAGCAATCTATGTTCTCTCGAACTTTAGCGATCGCTTTTGACGGAGGACCAAGAGGATTAATACTAGCGGAAAAATCGCTAATCGAAGAAGCTGGACAGCTTGCAATTGCTGCTGCCCAAGCCAAATTCCCACCGTGTTTGGGTCGATTCAAAAGCAGATAGAAAGAAAAATAACTAGATGATTATTTCTTAGGTGCAACTTTCTCTTTGAACAATTTACCAGCAGAAAAAGCGGGGACATGAGTTTCTGGAATTGCCATTTTTTCTCCAGTTTTGGGGTTGCGTCCTTCTCTTTCTTTGCGGTGGCGACGTTCAAAAGAGCCAAAGCCAACCAAAGTTACTTTATCATCATCAGCTACTGCTTCCATAATAGTTTCTATGGCTGCACTTAAAACTGCATCAGCTTGCTTTTTAGTCACAGTCGCTTTTTGAGCAATGCGATCGACTAATTCACCTTTATTCATACAGAAATCTCCTTTTTGTGAGTTTTATTAGCTTATTGAATATAGCCTGGAATCTTCAGACTTTTAATGGTTAAAAGTCATTCAGATGAGTTTTAAAAAAGTTACTTGAGGAAAAAAAACCTCTAAATAACCACAGGCTGTAATTTTCACTGCCTTATTCTAATCTCTACTTGTCTAATATGGATCGCTGAAACCACTAAATGATGCAGATTTCAACAATTTTTTCGATTTCACCACCTATTTTTTATAATCTGATACATTTGATGTAGTTGAAATCACTGATAATTTGGTATATTTGGTATCTATCTGTAAAGATAGTTCACGTAAATTTGGTCTTTTCCAGTCAACATAATTAATTCTTATATTAGAGAATATTAATATTGTTCAAAAAAAAGTCCAGATGAGAACCAGGGAGCATTTTCAATATCTTTTTATTGTTATTACTGAACTAGAGCATTAAAATAAGTAAAAATACTTATACCCCATGATAATATTTAACAATTAGAGTTTAAGTAAGTTAAAAAACTACCAACAACAAGCACTTGTCCATGATTCGTATTTTGATTGTTGACGACGAAAAGCTGATCCGACAAACTCTAGAAATGTACCTTCGGCTTGAATCTGATTTTGAGATAGTAGGCATTGCTGATAATGGACAAACAGCCCTAGATTTAATAGAAAAGTTAAATCCTGATATTGTGCTGATGGATCTGGAAATGCCAGAAATGGATGGGTGTACTACTACTAAAATTATTTGTCAGCGTTTTACTCAAACTAAAGTATTAGTTCTCAGCAGTCATAGTAGTCAAGAATATATTTATCAAGCTTTCATCGCAGGAGCGCAGGGTTACGTACTCAAAAGTATGCCTGGAGAGGAACTATCAGAAGCAATTAAGTTAGTTCACGAAGGATACTTACAAATGACACCTAAACTATCTTTCGATGTTGTTTCTGCTGGGGAATTACTAGATTCTTCACTAGAGACAATTAATTCTAGTTCAGAGATGGTGTTAAAGGAGATAGATACAAAAAAACAGAGATGGGAAGAGCAAAAGATAATCAAACCCGAACAAGTTATCTCCTTGCCACCAAATGCAGATGAGCCAATTTCTTCTGACCATAAAAATTTACAACTCAATCAAAATCAGCCAGAATTATCATCTCTTCCTTTAGCTAAAACTAATGAATCCTCACCTACTATCTCTCCTTGGATTATTAGAGGAGGAATTTTGATGTTGGCTTTCTTTGGTGCTTTTATTATTCTGGCTAGTATTTTTAAGCATAAAGTGACGGTTAGAGCCGACGGGCAAATTCTTCCTACTGGTGAATTAGGTTTAGTTTCTACTGCTGTAGCAGGAAAAGTCAAAAGCATTAAGGTCAAAGAAAATCAGCATGTAGCATTAGGAGAAACTATTGCAACTATCAGTAATTTTCAGTTACCAACTCAAAAACAGCAGTTAGAAGATTCTATTCAACAAACTCAGCAGCAAATTATTCAAGTAGATATTCAGATTGGTAAGTTAGAAAGACAAATTCTAGCTGAACAACATACAATCGATCGAATAATTTCCTCAGCTCAAGCAGAATTAAATCTCAGTCAAAGAGCATACCAGGATCGACAAATAATTACTCAAGCAGAAGTAAAAGAAGCAGAAGCAACAGCGAAATTAGCTAGAGAAGAATGGGAAAGATATCAACAGCTTGCCAATACAGGGGCAGTTTCTCGATCGCAAATTAGTGAAAAACAGACTGCTCTAGAAGCAGCTTTAGCTAGGTTAGAGCGAGCGCAAGTATCTCTTAATCCTAATTCGGTAAATGTAACGAAAGCAAGAGAACAAATTGCTCAAGAAAAAGCCAGGGGAGTAGCCAAGATAGCTACTCTTGCTCAAGAAAAAGAATCCCTCCAAGAAAAACAAATTACTCTACAAAAACAACTGAGGCGCGATCGACAAGAATTACAGAAAATAGACAACAATCTCCAAGATAGTAATATTATCGCTCCCATAGCTGGAACTATTCAAAAACTCCATCTTCGTAACCAGCAACAATTGTTAAATAAAGGTGATTTAATTGCTCAAATTGCTCCTAGTGAACTTCCTCTTTTAGTAAAAGCATCTGTTGCTTCTCAAGATATTGCCAAAGTAGAAAAAGATCAAACAGTGCAATTACGAGTTTTTGCTTGTCCTTATCCAGATTTCGGCACTATAGAAGGTAAAGTTCTGACTATCTCTCCAGATATCTCCCAATCTCAAACAGGAGATAATAATCCGATCTCCGCTCAAGAAACTAACTCCACTCTCGATACTTATGAGGTGATGATCGAACCGGTAACTAGTTTTTTAGTCAAGGATCAACAAAAATGTCAACTTAAGTCAGGAATGAAAGCTAGAGTGGATATTCTTACTAAAGAAGAAAGTATCCTAACTTTTATTCTTCGTAAAGCCAGACTAATAACTCAATTGTAGTCATGGCGATCGCTTAAAATACAGGAACAATAGTTAGTAAATAAACATCTAGAAGCTAAGATGACCTAATTAGTCTTAATTTTGTGTTAATAGAGCATTTTTTAGCTTTTTGCTTGGGTCTTACCCTTAGTGCTGCTGTTGGTTTTCGTGTATTTGTTCCCCCTTTAGTAATGAGTTTGGGAGCGATTCATGGTGATTTACCCTTAGCATCAGGATTTGAATGGTTAGGAACTTCTCCTGCTGCGATCGCTTTGGGTTTTGCTACAGTCATAGAAATACTTGCCTACTATATTCCTGTAGTTGATAATTTGCTAGATACTATTGAAATTCCGACAGCTATAGCCGTGGGAACTATTCTCACAGCAGCCAGTTTAGGAGATATCAATCCCATTGTGCAGTGGACTTTAGCTGTAATAGCGGGAGGGGGTACGGCAGGAATTATCGATAGCTTTACTTCTATAACTCGGTTAGCTTCTACCGGAGTTACAGGAGGAATGGGCAATCCTTTAATTTCCACCACAGAAGCTTTGAGTGCTGCAGTACTATCTTTGTTAGCTTTACTTGTGCCTTTTTTGGCGATATCTCTAGTGATGGGCTTGTTACTCTTAGGGATTAAGAAAATAGCTAAGGTTAAAATGAGGCTCTAAGATTAGAGGCTGTGGCATTTATTATCATAAGACTCAATAGCTACAATTATAGCTTCAATTACTTATTGCCATCTTATACTAAATCCTGTTTAGATAGGATACTAAACGGTTGGGGAATTCAGAAGTCAGAAGTCAGAAGTCAGAAAGATTTTAGCTAAATCAGTAAAAGTATACTTTGGTAATCGGATTTAGGATAATTACAAACCCTGTAAGGGCGTTTCGCGAAACGCCTCTACTACAAAAAAAATAGCTGCCTTAGAAAACAAGACAGCTAGTGCATTAAACAAATAACTCGATCGAAGCTTAGAACTTAGTAGTCGAAATCTCCACCACCAGGAGCAGCAGCTTTATCTTTCTCGGGCTTGTCAACTACAATACATTCAGTAGTTAAAACCATACCTGCGATCGAAGCTGCATTTTGTAGTCCAGAGCGAGTTACTTTGGCAGGATCGACGATACCTGCTTCAAACATATCTACAAATTCGTTAGTAGCAGCATTGAAACCAACGTTGAAATCTTTCTCCTTAACGCGCTCGGCAATTACGGCACCATTTTGACCAGCATTTTCAGCAATCCGCTTGAGAGGAGCAGTTAAAGCACGAGAAACAATCATTGCTCCAGTTAAGCCTTCATCTTTAAGGTTAGCAGTTGCCCATTGCTCTAAATCAGCAGTGAGATGAGCTAGAGTAGTACCACCACCAGGAACAATACCTTCTTCTACCGCAGCTTTAGTCGCGTTGATCGCATCTTCTAAGCGTAGTTTGCGGTCTTTCATTTCAGTTTCAGTAGCAGCACCTACCTTAACTACTGCTACACCACCAGCTAATTTAGCGAGACGCTCTTGGAGTTTTTCTTGATCGTAAGAAGATTCAGTTTCCTCGATTTGACGACGAATTTGTTCGCAACGAGCTTTAACTTCTTTTTCGTTACCTTCCGCAACAATAGTAGTATTGTCTTTGGTAATAGCAATGCGACGAGCTTTACCAAGCATCTCAATCTTGGTACTTTCTAGTTTTAAGCCAGCATCTTCGGTAATTACTTGACCACCAGTAAGTACAGCAATATCTTCGAGCATTTGCTTACGGCGATCGCCAAAACCAGGAGCTTTAACCGCAGCTACATTTAAAACACCCCGTAGACGGTTTACTACTAAAGTAGCTAAAGCTTCTTTCTCGATGTCTTCAGCAATAATCATCAAGGGTTTGCCTTGACGAGCAACTTGTTCAAGAATAGGAACTAAGTCTTGTACTAAGGTAATTTTTTTATCAGTAACTAGAATATAAGGCTCATCAAGAGAGGCTTCCATTCTTTCGGTGTCAGTGACAAAGTAGGGAGAAATGTAACCTTTATCGAAGCGCATACCCTCAGTGATTTCCAATTCGGTAGTCATAGACTTACCTTCTTCTAAGGAAATAACACCTTCTTTACCTACTTTATCCATGGCTTCGGCAATCATTTTACCGACTTCTTCATCATTACCAGCAGAGATTGCACCTACTTGAGCGATCGCTTTAGAATCACCTACAGGTTTAGCGTGTTCGGCTACTTTACCTACTAAATATTCAGTAGCTTTGTCAATACCGCGCTTAAGAGCAATGGGATTAGCTCCCGCAGCTACGTTTCGTAAACCCTCTTTAACAATGGCATGAGCTAATACGGTAGCAGTAGTAGTGCCATCCCCTGCTACATCATTAGTTTTAGAAGCAGCTTGACGAATGAGCGATACTCCAGTATTTTCGATATGATCTTCTAATTCAATTTCTTTGGCAATAGTCACCCCATCATTAACGATTTGGGGTGCGCCAAATTTTTTCTCTAATACTACGTTACGACCTTTAGGGCCTAGAGTAACCGCAACTGATTCTGCGAGTAAGTCAATTCCTCTTTCTAAAGCACGACGAGCTTCGTCGTTGTAGATAATGGATTTAGCCATAGATCTATTTCTTCTTCCTTGGATGATGGGTTTTAAACAGTTAAAAAAACTAAAAGCTAGCAACTAAGAGCGCGACAACGCGGTCTTGGGGGTTTCCCCCATGAGCGATTGTCGTAAGGAGCTAAAAACTTATTTAAGCAACAGATGCTAATATGTCTTTCTCTGATAACAATACGTAGTCATCCCCACCCAATTTGATATCTGTACCAGCGTACTTGGAATAGAGAACTTTATCTCCTACTTTGACTTCAGGAGTAGAGTGACTACCATCATCATTGCGTTTACCAGGTCCTACTGCTACTACTTCACCGAGTTGGGGTTTTTCTTTGGCACTATCGGGTAGAAAAAGACCACCAGCAGTTTTTTCTTCTGATGCACTAATTTTTACGAAAACGCGATCGCCTAAAGGCTTGACAGTTGAAACATTAATGGTAATAGCTGCCATATTAAGTCCTCCAAATGACTAACTTGTGATCGGTTTAAATTACAAATATTTAACGATTATTGGTTTTTAGAAGTTAAGTTACTTAAGATTAGCACTCTCACCTTCCGAGTGCTAATTTAGCTAAATACGTTATCAAATGGCAACAGTTTGATTAGTGCGGGTTTCCGTACAACAGAGCTTCGGAATCTGGTGTTCGGAGTTTTATAGACTTGGTAAAGATAATTAAGATTAATTAATGAAAAAAGTTTCTGCTTTGGGTTTGGATGTAGGGAAAAAGCGCGTAGGAGTAGCAGGCTGTGATGGGATGGGCTTAATTGCTACGGGATTAACTACCATTAAGCGTACTTCTTTTCAGGAAGATGTAGCTAAACTCAAACAAATTGTCCAAGAAAGAGAAGTAGAAGTTTTAGTAGTTGGATTACCCTACTCTATGGATGGCAGCATTGGAACTCAAGCCAAACAAGTGCAAAAATTTGCCCGTAGACTTTCTGAAGCACTACAATTGCCTATAGAGTATGTAGACGAACGACTAACTTCTGTAGAAGCAGAGGCTCAGCTAAAAGCGCAAAAACGCTTTTCTACTTACGATAAGGGAATGATCGATCGTCAAGCTGCTGCGATTATTTTACAACAATGGTTAGATTGCCGTAGATAAATAACATCTGCAAACAGAATTTAGTATGAGTAGTTATTTGTATCATTCTTTTTGGTATTTCATATAAATAATTGGGCGTAACTAAAGAAAAACCTAGCCATGTTTTATTTCTCCTCTAGTTTCTCTGTATTTTCTTCTTTTTAGGTTATTCCATCTCAATACTTATAGACCTTATTCAGAAGTATTAATAATTTTTTTAATCTTGTTTGCTAATAGTATTTTACTGATAAAAAGATAGCAAATTACTTATTAGATGCGTGTAATCACTTAGGTATATATCAAAAAAAATTGAAGCTTCGAGTGATTGCACTGAAGCAGTACTTATTATTTTTCTGTTATCTAAATAATTGCAAGATAAATTATTTATCTTACCTTTATCTTAAGTACTGCAAACATGAATTCTCTAATTTCTCAATTTGGCAAAATTGTATTTCATTTTGATGGAAACAATAACGATCCTGACGATATAGCTGCTATGCCTATTGCAGCAATGTTAGTTAATAGTGCTAATTTACAAGATGATGCAGCATTTTTTTATGGTAATAATCTGAGTGAAAAAAATGAAGATTTTAAAGTTGAAAAGATGCGTAAAAGTGCTAAATTTGCCGAAAAACTTGGCCTTGACACTTTTGATTATCAATCTAATATAGGAGCTACCACTGACGAACTAGTTAAAATCTTCAATTCAGGAGAAAAAGTTCTCTCCATTGAGGGAGGACCTATGGAAGCAGTCTATCGCGCTCTAGCAAAAACTTCTTCTCAAAATCGCCAAAATATTACTTTACTCTCTCATTCTTGGTGGAATGAAAACCGTGATGTCATTAATAGACCAGGATTCACTAAAGCTAGAACTTGGGATGACTTAAAAAAGGATTTTCCTGAAGTAACCTTTATAGACATTGACGATCAAAATCCTGGTTTCTATAACGATGGATGGAATTGGCTAGATAAAAAAAACGATCCTGTACTTAAAGAAGCAAGAGAATTGATGATTCTTTCTAATAAAAGAAATGATCCATCAGATGCAGGAATGTTATTCTATGCCCTTACAGGTAAAGAAAATGCCAGTCCTTATGATGCTAAAACTTTTTTTGAAGCTAATCCTCCTTCATGGTCAAATGGTAATGATAAGCCTTCAACTCCTCCTCCAACTCCATCTCCCTCTCCTGAACAACCTAGCAATCCTCTGATTGTTGAAGCAGAAAATATGATGCTCTCTGGAGAATATCGCATAGAAAACAATCCCTTTGCTAGTAATGACAAAGTGATTAGTCTTTATAGTGGCGATGGAGATAATGACGATACTGGTGCTGCTAGTTTTGATTTTGCAGGTTCTACAGGTGTTTACACCATCAAGGTTAACTACTTTGATGAAAATGATGGCGTTGGTCA
This sequence comes from Xenococcaceae cyanobacterium MO_188.B29, assembly GCA_030065155.1. Taxonomy (GTDB): domain Bacteria; phylum Cyanobacteriota; class Cyanobacteriia; order Cyanobacteriales; family Xenococcaceae; genus JASJDJ01. The sequence continues at coordinate 8,212 of JASJDI010000060.1, read as the reverse complement.
GATGAAACTTATTCAAAATGACAATATGATCGCATCTTGGAATCTAGATCGACAACTTGGTAGTAATTTGGCTGATGGGAAAACAAAAACATTTCTAGAATTTGAGAACATAGAAGTCTCTGCTGGGGATGAGTTTCGCATTGAAGGAATGGAACAGGGTAATGTCAATACTGCTGAACATGCTCGTCTTGATGGCTTAGAGTTCATACCTCAAGAAAATATTTCATCTCCTCCATCTCCTTCGTCCCCTTCATCTCCTCCATCTTCTCAGGAGAACCAACCTTGGCATATTGAAGCAGAAAATACGATGCTTTCTGGAGATTACCACAAAGAAAACAATTCCTTTGCTAGTAATGGCAAAGTAATTAGTCTCTATAGTGGAGATGGAAATAATAATGATAGTGGTGCTGCTAGTTTTGATTTTGAAGGCGGTACTGGTCTATACAATATCATCATTGACACCTTCGATGAAAATGATGGTGTCGGTCAAATTGACATTGAGCAGAATGGTAATCAGCTTGCATCTTTCAAGCTAGATCGACAACTTGGTAGTCAGTTAGCTAACAATCAAACGAAGACATCTCTTGAAATTTCTGATGTCTTGGTATCTTCTGGTGATGAGTTTCGCATTGAAGGCATGGAACAAGGAAATATTTATACAGGTGAACACACTAGAATTGATGCGTTCCATTTTGTGCCTATATCAGATGCTTAGATTGAGATTAAGTACCAATTAATATTATTTAATACAACTTATGTTTTTCAGTATTAAATTAACTGAGCTTGTCATGCACTCAAACTCAATGAATTAGCATAAAAGCTAGCTCAGGTTAAGCTTTGTATTTACAGCCGTTTTCAGTTGAATAGACTACGTTTTTAATTAGTTGGTTCGTAGCTAATAGCTATTAGCTCTTAGCTTTTTTATTATTATGGTCTACTCATTTGAAAAGCGCAGTAAGTTTAAGTTTAATACGATTATGACAGGATGGGTATTTACTTATCCTGTTTATTAACCTTTTGAGATAGCAAATCTTTTAACTGTTAATATTTCTTCTTTATTCAGCAAACCCTAGTAAATATTTACTTATTTGATGATTTTTTTATCTTTTACTGTTGTCTTTTGCCCCATTTCTCGAAATTTTAGTTTAAGCTAGGGAAGATTTTATCCATTCTCACCTTATCAAATAACTAGTAATTTAGTTGTTTGATCAGACCAATAAATAGAAATAGTAATTAATACTTAAAAACTCTGTTGTCGTTATGTCAGATAACCAAGTTAATAACAACCAACCTATCAAGTTGGAACTTACTGATGGTGAAGGATTTGAGAATATTAGCTTAAAAGATGTTGACACAGAATTAATTACACAAGATCATCTACACAATTTATTGGCTGAAAAAACAAAGCAACAAGAGTTAATAACAGAGGTTGCTTTACGTATTCGTCAATCTCTTAATTTGCAAGAGATTCTCGACACCGCAGTTAGAGAAGTACAAAAAATACTAGATTGCGATCGCGTTGTTGTCTATAGTTTTGCTGTGGATAGGAGTGGCGATATTGTTGCCGAATCAGTTAAACCTGGTTGGAAAAATTTGCTAGGAGAAAAAATAATCGATACTTTTTTTCAAGCTAAAGAGTCAGATAAATATCAACAGGGTAAAACACTAGCAATTAATGATGTCCATAACGCCCAACTTAATCAATGTCATCTCGCTCTTTTGGCAAAATTTCAAGTTAAGGCAGTCGCAGTTGTACCGATTTTACCTACACCTTCTCCATCTAGTCTTGGTGCTTCTCGTCTTTGGGGATTACTTGTTGCCCATCATTGTCATAACACTTATCAGTGGCAAGAAGAAGAAATTGAATTACTCGATGAGTTGGCAGTACAACTGGCGATCGCGATTAAACAAGCAGAACTATTAAACAATCTTCAAAACGAACTAGAGCAACGCAAGCAAGCAGAACAAGCTCTAAGAGAAAGCGAAGCTCGTTTTTATGGTGCATTTCAATCGGCTGCTATTGGTATGGCGATTGTCTCTTTGAAAGGTTATTGGCTCGTAGTCAATCCTTATTTATGTCAAATGCTTGGTTATTCTGAGGCTGAACTTAAACAAACTACTTTTCAGGCAATTACCTATCCTGATGATTTAGATACGGATTTAACCTATGTTGACATGTTGTTGCAGGGACATGTCGAGCATTATCAGATGGAAAAACGCTACATTCATAAACAAGGTAAGTTAGCTTGGATCAATCTTAGTGTTTCTCTGGTAAGAGATGAATTAAACCAACCCCTTTACTTTGTTAAGCTCATCGAAAATATTACTCAAAGAAAGCAAGCAGAACAAGCTTTGAAAGAAAGCGCAGAACAATTTCGCTCTCTGGTGTCTAATATTCCTGGTGTGATCTATAGTTGTCAGTGTGATTCTTACTGGACAATGGATTTTATTAGTGATGCTATCGAAGAGATTTGTGGTTACCAAGCTACGGATTTTATTGACAATCAGGTGAGAAGCTATGCCAGTATTATTCATCCTAAAGACCAAGACTATGTAGAGTACGTAATTAATCAAGCTTTAGCTGCCAGAGAACCTTTCAATCTGGAATATAGAATAATACATAAAGATAGTAGTATTCATTGGGTATATGAAAAAGGAAAAGGCATATTTGATGACTACGGCAATATCCTTTATTTAAATGGAGCAATCTTCGATATTAGCGATCGCAAACAAGCAGAACAAGCTCTTAGAGAAAGCGAGCAACGCTATCGCAATCTCTATCACAATACCCCAGTTATGCTTCATTCGATCGATAGGACTGGCAAAATAATCAGTGTGAGTGATTATTGGTTAAAACGTTTAGGCTATGAAGAAAGGGAAGTAATTGGGAGAAAATCCGTTGAATTTCTCACAGAAGAATCTCGCTTGTATGCTCAAGAAGTTGTCTTACCCCAGTTTTTGCAAACAGGAACTTGTACTGATGTACCATATCAATTTATTTGCAAAAACGGCAAAATAATTGATGTTCTTCTTTCTGCTGTTTCCGAAAAAGATGATTCAGGAAAAGTGATTCGTTCTCTAGCAGTGATGATAGACGTTACCGAACGCAATCAGGCAGAAGTAGCAATTAAACAAGCAAAGAAAAAACTCCGTCAAGCTAATCTTAACTTGGAAAAAAGAGTAGAAGAACGCACAGCAGAACTATTCCAGGCTAAAGAAGCTGCTGAGACTGCAAATCAAGCAAAAGACCATTTTTTGGCACATATTAGTCACGAATTAAGAACCCCCTTAAATAGTATTCTTGGGTTTACCCAAATCTTACAAAAAGACTTGAATTTAAATGAAAATCAACAGCAAAATATTCAACTGATTCGTCAATCTGGAAAACATTTACTAGCATTAATTAACGATATCCTCGATTTTTCCAAAATCAAAGCCCAAAAATTAGTATTAGAACCAAAAGATTTTTGCTTTTCAGCCTTTTTAGATGATTTAGCTAGTTTGATTTGTCAACAGGCTCAACAAAATAATCTTAGTTTTAATTATCAACTGCTCTCCCAATTACCCAATCTAGTTCATGGAGATGAAACTCGACTTAAACAAGTATTAATAAATTTATTAGGTAATGCCATTAAATTTACCCCAGAAGGTAGTGTAAGTTTGAGAGTGGGTTATATAAAAGATTTTGGCGATCGACAGGGAGATAGCTCTAAGATAGAAAACAATAATAAGATCCACTTTGAAGTTGAAGATACAGGGATTGGTATTCCTGAAGATAAATTAGAAACAATCTTGTTGCCTTTTGAACAAGTAAGTAACGATCTAACCAATCAAAAAGGAACTGGATTAGGATTAACTATTACTGATAATATTCTCCAACTTATGGATAGTAAAATCCAGATCGAAAGTACTTTAGGCAAAGGAAGTATTTTTTGCTTCGATCTAGATTTACCTAGTATAAATTCCGATCTTGTTTGCGATCCTATGTCCCCAGCAACTACCCCTATTGGTTTTCGTGGTGAGCAGAGGAAAATTTTAGTAGTAGATGATATCCCAGCCAATATTCACTTATTATCCAGTTGGTTAAAACCTCTTGGCTTTGAAATTGCCGAAGCTAAAAATGGTGAAGAAGGCTTAGAAATAGCTCGTTCTTTTCAACCTGATGCTATCTTAGTCGATCTGATGATGCCAGTAATGAATGGTATAGAAATGGCGAGCAAAGTAAGACAAGAGCAAACATTAAAAGACATAATTATGATTGCTGTTTCTGCTAATGTTCAATTTTCTGACTGTATTAAATTCGATCGAGAACTTTTCACAACTTTTTTATCTAAACCAATTGATTTAACTCAACTCTTAAATTTATTAGAAGATTATCTACAACTCGAATGGATAGAGAATGAGAATAATCAAAATAACATTGATACTTCTACTGAATCTTTAGTTTTTCCTCCCATAGAAATAATAGAAGAATTATTTAATTTATCTAAGCTCGGTGATATGAATGGACTAATTCAAAAAACCAACTTGCTGGAACAATCAGATAAGCAATATTCTCTTTTTGCTCAACGTATTGAACAACTAGCTTCAAACTATGAACAGAATAATTTATTAAAGTTGCTGGAAAATTTAAAACTAAAAAACCGCTCTGAAATTGAAAGCGGTTTTTGAGCTTCGATTAATTGTTATTTGTTACTCACTACCTACTTTGTTACAAGGTAGAATTACGCTCGTTTTTGTTCAGAAAGCTAAGAGTTTTTCTAGATACTTCAGAACACTATAGATGAATAATCTTATTTGATAATTCCCTCGACAGATGCTACTTCAGATTTTGAAAGTTGTAATCCTTGAGCATAAATATTGGAATTATTACTAGCAATCTGAGTATAGGATTGACGTACTTGAGCGTTTACTGCCACAGTTGTCGCATCATACATCCCTGTTGCCATTTTAGGATACATTCCAACACTAACGATTAAGACTAAGAAGCAGGCAGCAATGAATATTTCACGGGGTTGAGCATCATTGAATTTTGCTTCGCTAGGTAAGACGCAACTATTACCGAAACAAGCTGCTTCTTCATTATTATTGCTACTATCTTGGGAACCTTTATTACCAATAGCACATACATTAGCAGCTTCACTTCCGTAAAATAGCTGGCGCAGCATGGAGAGTAGGTAAATAGGAGTGAGAATCAATCCTACTGCTGATAAAAAGATTACTACAGTGCGGAAAGAAGAACTATAAATATCGCTATTACTGAAGCCAACAAATACCGCTATCTCACTAACAAAACCGCTCATACCAGGAAGTGCTAAAGATGCCATTGCACCTGCAGTAAAGAGAGCAAAAGTTTTAGGCATTGCTTGACCTAAGTTGCCCATCTTATCCAAAATCATAGTATGGGTGCGATCATAAGTTACTCCAGCTAGGAAGAATAATACAGCAGCAATTAAACCATGAGATAACATCTGTAGCATTGCTCCACTAATACCTAAATCTGTAAAGGAGGCAATACCTAAGAGTACAAAACCCATGTGGGAAACGGAAGAATAAGCCAGACGACGTTTCATATTGGTTTGTCCAAAAGAGGTAAACGCGCCATAAATAATATTAACTACACCTAAAACAACGAGAATGGGAGCAAAGTAGACATGAGCATCAGGTAATAAACCTAGATTTAATCTAATCAGTCCGTATCCTCCCATCTTCAGTAATACACCTGCCAAAATCATGGAGATAGGGGAAGAAGCTTCACCGTGAGCATCTGGTAGCCATGTATGCAAAGGGAAGATAGCTAGTTTTACGCCAAAAGCAATCAGTAATCCTCCATAAAGGAATAGTTCTAAAGCTAGAGGGAAATCTTTAGTTGCTAAGGCTGCCATATCGAAGGTTAGAGTTCCTCCACCGTAAATAGCCATAGCTAAAGCTGCTACTAAGATGAAGATTGAGGCTGCTGCGGTATAAAGTAAGAACTTCATCGCTGCATAACGTCTTCTCTTGCCACCCCAGATAGATACCAATAAGTAAACAGGAATTAACTCTAACTCCCACATGATAAATAGTAAGAGCATATCTTGAGCGACGAATACTCCTATCTGTGCAGCATAGAGAAGCAGCATCAGAAAATAGAATAAACGAGGCTTACGATCGACTTGCCATGCAGATAGTAAAGAAAGAGTGGTGACAAACCCTGCTAATAAAACCAATGGCATGGAAATACCATCAACGGATACTGACCAATTAAGACCTATTTGGGGTATCCAAGCATAACTTTCTGCCATCTGTAAGCTAGCAGTGCTAACATCGTAATTTCGCCAAAAGGCGTAGCACATTAATACGAAGTCGGCGATACCTACACCTAAAGCATACCAACGAACCTTTGTGCCTTCTTTATCGGGAATGATGGGGACAAGTAAAGATGCCACTAAGGGAAAGACTATGAGTGTGGTAAGCCAAGGGAATTGAGTTTCTATCATAAAAACTAAGTACAAATTCCTAATTTGTTATGATTTCATTTTACTAAACATTATTAAGTTATGTTAATTAATTTTTATGTAGATAAATATATAATTATAACAAAAATGCTATTTTGATGTGTAATAGTACTCAGATTGAGGTAAAGAGCATAGCTCAAACGAGCATCCACTATGGCAAATAAACATAAGATCGATCGCAATCAACATCCCTTGATCCGCTTATTGAAATATGGACGGAAGTATCGGGTTTTGATTTGGCAAGCAGTTATCTGTTCTATACTCAACAAAATTTTTGATTTAGCACCCCCTGCCTTAATTGGTGCAGCAGTTGATGTGGTAGTTAAACAGGAAGACTCTCTACTTGCCCGTTTTGGAATTACAGATGTTTTTGGACAACTACTAATTCTTTGTGCTTTATCAGCAATTGTTTGGGTTTTTGAATCTCTCTTTGAATATATTTATGAAAGATTGTGGCGAAATTTAGCCCAAAATATTCAGCATGATTTACGTTTAGATGCGTACGATCATATTCAAGATTTGGAATTAGCTTATTTTGAAGAACAGAGTACAGGGTCTTTACTTTCTATTCTTAATGATGATGTCAATCAACTAGAAAGATTTTTGGATATTGGTGCTAACGAGATACTGCAAGTAGGCACTACAGTAGTAATTATTAGTGGGGCATTTTTTGTCTTAACTCCTGATGTAGCTTGGATGGCAATGCTGCCTATTCCTATTATTCTTTGGGGATCGATCGCTTTTCAAAAAAGATTAGCACCCCGTTACGCTCAAGTAAGAGAAAAGGTTAGTTTACTCAACTCTCGTTTGGCTAATAATCTCAGTGGCATAACCACCATTAAAAGCTTTACTACTGAAGCTTACGAATTAGAAAGACTGAGGCGAGAAAGTGAAGCCTATCGTGAAAGTAACCAAACAGCGATTGCTCTATCAGCAGCCTTTATTCCTTTGATTCGCATCGTAATTTTAGCAGGATTTAACGCCATTTTGCTTTATGGTGGCATGAAAGTAATCGAAGGAAGTTTGGCAGTAGGTACTTACAGTGTTTTGGTATTTCTCACTCAAAGACTGCTTTGGCCTTTAACTAGATTAGGACAAACTCTAGATTTGTACCAAAGGGCCATGGCATCTACGAACCGTGTGATGAATTTGTTAGATACTCCTATCACTATTCATTCGGGAAATATTGCCTTACCTGTGGAAGTAATTAATGGTGCTATCAAATTAGAAAATATCACCTTTGCCTACAAAGAAAGGAAAGCCGTAATCAAAAATCTCTCTCTGGATATACCCGCAGGAAAAACTATTGCTATTGTTGGTTCAACTGGTTCAGGGAAAAGTACTCTGGTTAAACTATTGCTACGCTTTTACGAAATAGAACAGGGTAAAATAACTCTAGATGGTAAAGATATTAAAGATATTTTCTTAGGTGATTTAAGACAAGCTATCGGTTTAGTGAGTCAAGATGTTTTTCTCTTTCACGGTACAGTCAGAGATAATATTGCCTACGGTAATTCTTACGCACCAAGAGAACAAGTTATTGCTGCTGCAAAAATAGCCGAAGCCCATGATTTTATTAATCACCTACCCCAAGGTTACGACACCATCGTTGGGGAAAGAGGACAGAAACTTTCTGGGGGACAAAGACAGAGAATTGCGATCGCACGAGCAGTATTAAAAAATCCACCCATTTTGATTTTAGATGAAGCTACCTC
>JASJDI010000368.1 GCA_030065155.1 Xenococcaceae cyanobacterium MO_188.B29 | reverse complement strand
GGTAAGAAAGTTACTGAGGGCTTTAAAGAAACGATGGAGATTGTTTTTGATGATTTTTTGCCCCAGTGGAACTATACTGCGAAACCCCAACTGCACTCATAATTGCAAGTTATTTAATCCACGTTCCTTAGTCTTTGGGTCGAGCCTTGACCAAGTTAAATTAAATGCTGCTCGAACTCCTAACTTAGCTGTTATTGCTTTGTTTTCTAATTCCTCGGAGTTGGGATCAATAGCCTCATTTTCCAATCGCTCTTGTTTCAACTCTTCTAACATCTCAGCGACTGATAAATCTGGGTCTTCATCTAATCCCATTACCGTAAATGTTTTTAACCCTGGACTCATGCCTGGTTCTGGACTAGCCAAAGATTATCCTCCCTTAGCTCGTATGGTCTGGTATTTCATTCTGCCAGTTCTGCGCCTATTACCCAAGGTAAATAGCATGAAAAATTCAGGTCAAGCTTTAGCTAAACTGGTTCTCGATCCTGAGTTAGAAAATGTCACGGGAAAATATTTTAGTGGTTGGGAAATGATTCCTTCTTCTCAAGAATCTTACGATCGAACTAAGGCAAAACTGCTTTGGGATAGGAGTATTGAACTAACACGCCTTACATCTGAAGAAACGATCTTAGCTAATCATTGTTTCTAGCGATCGCTAAATCTAAAATTCGGTTTTAAGCAACAAGATTTAACTAATTGAATAAAATGAAATTTTTAATCAAACAACCTAAATTAGCTGTTGTTAGTTTAGCTAGTATGGGAATAGCATTGATAGCCATATTGTTAGCTAGCTTCAACCCAAGAGTCAAAATTGCCGAAATTCCCGAAAAACTGACTCAACCAGTTCAGTTTACAGGAAGACAATTACTCGTTGCTTCCGATGCTGATATGGTAGCAACTGCTTATGCTGATGGTCAATTAGACCAGGTAGAAGGGATTGAAGATGCTTTAACAGTAGTAAATTTACCTTTAGATCGAACTAACCCTGCTGTTACTGAAATTGAAGCTTCTAATTCGGTAATGAATTGGCCTCAAACCGTCACTGCTTCCCCTGATGGAACTAAAGCATACATTATTGAAACTAGGGGGCAAGTTCCTAATCATATTCAAGCATTTGATGATATTTGGACAGATATGCCGTCAGGAGAACTCCTAACTATAGTAGATCTTACTAATCCTAGTAACTTAAAAGTATTAGAGAAAAAAGCGATCGCGAAAAGTCCTAATTCGGTTAGTATCAGTCCTGATGGCAAATTTCTCGCAATTGACAACAAGGAAAAAGGCAAAGAATTAGTTATTGTCGAATTAGAAAATGGATTACCTAAAGCCAGTCGTCATTTTACGATCGACCATAATAGTAGTGAAGTAGGGGTGATTCGGGCAATTTCTTGGCATCCTTCTGGACGTTATCTTGCACTTAATCTGGGAGATACGGAGATAGCATTTTATGAATTTACAGCCGATGGTAGCATAGAACCCTTTGACGATCGTCTTAAACTAGGTACGCGCTTGAGTGAAGGTAAATTTACCCCTGATGGTAATTATTTTGTGATCACAGATACGGGATGGGGCGAGGGTACTTTGGGGGCTATTTTCAACCGCAATGGTAAGCTGTTTTCCATCGGCTTTGATGAAGATAAGGGCAAACATCAATTAGTATCAGAAACGGAAGTAGGACTTAGTCCCGAAGGTTTAGCCATGAGTCCTGATGGCTCGATGTTGGTAACAGTAAATATGCGTCGTACCTATGCTCCAGAAGGTATCTTAAGAGCGATCGTTCCTGGTACTGAATATAGTTCTCTTTCTTTAGTAACAATGAATTTAAACTCTGGAGAATTAACCACTGTGGGAGAAGAATATGGCTTTGAAGGTTTACTACCAGAAGATGCAGTTTTTGATACTGAGGGAAAATCTGTTGCAGTAGTAATTTATAACTATCGCGAACCGAGTCCGAAAACTGGCGCGATCGAATTTTGGAATGTTATTTCGACAACAGATAAACCGAAATTAGAACGAACTGGATTTAAGATAGATGTCACTAGAGGTTCTCATAGTATGTATCTGGTTGAGTAGTGATTTTGAATGCAAAGCACTAATTAATGCCCATTATACTGATAAGGCGGATGTAGAATACTCGAATATTTGATGATAGCCGAACAAAATAACTTTTAGTTTCTATTTCACCTCAAGGGCGATTGCACACTCAACATCGAAAAGTCAGTCACGAAACTTATAATTTGTTTTTTAGTCTAAACTCCAGATATTAGAATAGCTACGTTACGTTGTTTCATTAGAATTATTTTTTTCCTTAAATACGTTCAAGATTAGAGCGATCGTAATTGGTAAATTCTTTTTGGCTACGTAAGGCAAAGGATGTTGGCTCGATCGCTCTAGAAACTGCTAAGATACCATCCAAATGATCCACTTCATGCTGTAATAATTCAGATAAACCACCATCTAGATTCATACTTTGCTCTTGCCAGTGGAGATCGCGGTAAACAATACGGCAAGATTGATGTCTTTTTACCTTAACTAGAAGTTCTGGAAAGCTCATACAATCATCCCACAACTCAAACATCGCTTGACTTTTAGCTTCAAAATAGGGATTAATAAAAATTACAGGACGATCGATGTGCATATAAATTAATCGTTTCCTAACTCCAATTTGAGGCGCAGCGATCGCACGTCCTGCCCCCCATTTTTGGCGAAATGCCATCATCGTGTCGTGCAAATCAGCTATGACAGGTTTTAGGGATTCAATCTCTTCTTGTTTTATTTCTGCACTAATCTGGTAAAGCTGAGGATTACCTAAGAGTAATACTTCACGCACTGCCATTATTGCTCTCCTGAGATTTTGAAACGTTCGATCGCAGATAAACTGGGTAAACAAACTCCCCAGAATGTCGGTATTACTCCCGCGATCGTTAAAATGGTAATAAAAAACTGAATTTAATAGTAACTAAAAATAACAATAATTGCAGAGCAATTCTGAAGCGCAAAATTACGATCTTTTTCATGATAAAAATGAGCTTTGAAAAAGCATTATATTTTTTGACTTTCCCAAAGCAATATTTTCTTTAAGTAGATGTCTTTATCTGTCATTCCCGTTAATAATGACATTACTATTACTAGACTGATTAGTGATACTACTACCATCAGGCGAGACGGTAACAGTAGAACCACCGCCAGTTGTAATAGTTGAACTACCATCAGAATTTGTAGTAATTTTAGCTCTACCATTAGGATCGCTAACGATAGTAGGAACACCATCAGCATTAACTCTAATTACAACACCATCAGCAGTAGTTACAGTACTACCATCATTAGAACTAACAACGCTAGATTGAGAGGTTTGGCTATTAATCGATCCTCCACTACTACAAGAGACTAATAGTATAGACAAGAAAAGTGTGAAAAGAAATTTGCTCATCATGTTATCAAAAATAGTTTGAAAATCTGCTTTGATTAAATAATGATGGAGTTTCCTAGACAATTGACACTGGCTTTGACATACTATCATAGATAAAAAGACAATGGCTGAACTTCAACTTGTTTAGCTTTGCGCTGCGCTCCCGCGGATGCGCTTCCGCATAGCCAAGACCGCCCAACGCCAGGGGAAAGCCCGATCGCTAATAACTTTTTTGTAATTTAAAGATAGACTTACACTAGAATAAGAATTTGAACTATTGAGCAACAATATTTAATCCAGTAGGAGTACCTTTAGTCGTGGAGTCCCGATATAACGCAGCAGAAATCGAATCAAAATGGCAACAAAAATGGGTAGAGATGGGTTTAGACAAAACTCTCACAGAGCAAGATCAACCCAAATTTTATGCCCTGTCTATGTTTCCCTATCCATCGGGTAATCTGCATATGGGACACGTCCGCAACTATGTGATTACCGATGTAATTGCTCGCCTCAAAAGAATGCAGGGTTATCGAGTGCTTCATCCTATGGGTTGGGATGCCTTTGGTTTACCCGCCGAAAATGCAGCGATCGATCGAGGTGTTCCTCCTGCTAAATGGACATATCAAAATATTGCTCAGATGAGAGAACAACTGCAACAGTTGGGACTTTCTCTTGATTGGGAACGGGAAGTAGCAACTTGTTCTCCAGACTACTATAAGTGGACGCAGTGGATCTTTTTGCAATTTTTTGAAGCAGGTTTAGCCTATCAGAAAGAAGCAGCAGTAAACTGGGACCCTATCGATCAAACTGTACTTGCTAACGAACAAGTAGATAGTGAGGGTAAATCTTGGCGTAGTGGGGCAAAAGTAGAAAGAAAACTATTGCGTCAGTGGTTTTTCAAAATTACCGACTATGCGGAACAATTACTTAATGACTTAGATAAATTGCCTGGTTGGCCAGATCGCGTAAAATTAATGCAAGCCAACTGGATTGGTAAGTCTGTGGGTGCTTATTTAGAATTTCCCATTATCGGCATGGACGAAAATATTGGTGTGTTTACCACTCGTCCCGATACAGTTTATGGGGTTACTTATGTTGTTCTTGCCCCCGAACATCCTTTAACTCCTCAAGTTACTACTTCAGAGAGAAAAGAAGCAGTAGAAGCCTTTATCAAAGAAGTAGCTAACGAAAGTGAAATAGAAAGAACTGCCGAAGATAAACCTAAGCGCGGTATTCTTACTGGGGGTAAAGCAATTAATCCTTTCAATGGGGAAGAAATTCCGATTTTGATTGCCGATTATGTTCTGTATGAATATGGTACAGGGGCAGTTATGGGTGTACCTGCCCATGATAAGCGAGATTTTAAATTTGCCCAGGAAAATGATTTACCGATTCAGGTAGTTATCGTTCCCGAAAACAATAATGTGGGGACGTTTCATGAAACGTCCCCACAGGAGGCATATACCGATCCTGGAATCATTGTCAATTCTGCCCAATTCGACGGTATCGCTTCGGAAACAGGCAAAACCAAAATTATTGAATATGCAGAAGAGAAAGGCTACGGCAAAGCCAGAATCCAATATCGTTTGCGTGATTGGTTGATTTCTCGTCAAAGATATTGGGGTTGCCCAATTCCTGTAGTTCATTGTCCCAGTTGTGGCACAATACCAGTACCCGATGCTGATTTACCTGTTGAATTACCCGAACAAGTAGCCTTTACTGGTAGAGGTGCATCTCCCTTGGCGCAACTAGAAGGTTGGATTAATGTACCTTGTCCTAGTTGTGGCGAACCTGCTAAAAGGGAAACCGATACTATGGATACCTTTATCGATTCTTCCTGGTATTTCTTGCGCTACAGCGATGCCAAGAATCCAGAGGAAGTATTTACTAAAGAAAAAGTAAACGATTGGATGCCCGTAGATCAGTATGTAGGTGGAATAGAACACGCCATCTTGCACTTACTCTATTCTCGCTTCTTTACTAAAGTCTTGCGCGATCGAGGTTTACTTAATTTTGATGAACCTTTCCAACGTCTCTTAACTCAAGGAATGGTACAGGGACT
>JASJDI010000059.1 GCA_030065155.1 Xenococcaceae cyanobacterium MO_188.B29 | reverse complement strand
TTCTAAGAGTTTTTGGACGGATTGGAGAGCTTCTATCCATTTATAAGATTCTTTTTGTTCAATCGGACGTTTTCTAGCTTCCGCTTGTTTTTTCTTTTTCTGTTTCTTGGTTAAACGCTGATCTCCAAAGTCACATTTTAAATCTCTTAGCTGTGTTCTACCTCCGTTTTCCTGAAACCCAGGAAGCAACACCAGAAAATCCCTTGGCAGAGTTTTTAGTTGACCCAGAAGATGACTTTTTCCCCTCTTCATTCGATACTTTAACATCTGAGGATTGGCACACTCACCAAAATGCATGGATTACAGGTATTGGCAGCTTAAATTCTGAGTCTGTCTACTTTGAAGAAGATGTACCTTTAGAAACTATTGTCTCGCGCTTACAACAGAGTGATTTTCAATTATTCCCAGAATCAGATCAAGGCTATAGTCCCAAGTTTTGGATGTTACACGGATGGTTTCATTCGTTAAATCCAGCAGGAACTTTTGCCAATACTCATCCTGATGTCAGTATTTATGCACCAGAAGAACTTGGAGCTCATGGTGGACACGATCAAGACCACCATGGTCATCAAGGGGATAGTGCTCCTTTAATTACAGGAACAGATGAAGGAGAACAGTTGTTCGGTACTGATGAAGATGATCGAATTAATGGGTTTGATGGTGACGATTTAGTTTTTGGCGGACTTGGTGACGATTCAATATGGGGTAGTCATGGCAACGATTTGTTAAAAGGAGATGATGACAACTCCTCTGAAGGTGGCAATGACATGGTTTATGGAGGACCAGGAAATGATCTGATTTACGGTTACGCTGGCAATGACAGATTATTCGGTGGTACAGAAGACGATATCATTGTGGGTGGAGGAGGAGACGATCTGCTAAGAGGTAGTTTGGGTTACGACATACTTACAGGAGATGAAGGCGCAGATACTTTTGTTTTAGCTCCTACTGAAGGCACAGACATTATTACTGACTTGGAACTTGATTTGGACACCATAGTGCTTTACGCTGGTATTACTACGGAAAATATATCTATTGACCAAATTGGCAGCAATACTGCACTTAATTTTAACGACGAAACTTTAGCAATTATTAGTGGCATTGATGCTAGCGATCTGATGGCAGCTAGTGATGATGTTTTTCTGATTGCTTAAGTAGACAGAAATATAGGGATGCTGACATATAGAGAAATCTATGTACAATTTGTCTTGGTAAATTTTACTGAGGCAAATTAGCAAAAAGCTCTCTTACGGATTGTTGTGCTTTAGCTTCTATTAGTTGCCAGTCTACTTCTCCCATTTCATCTAGTAAGCGAGTATCTACATCTACTTCCTGGGTAGATTGATCATCCTGACTAAACATATTCTCAGGCAAAGGAACATAATTATTAAAACAAACTTGATAACATAATTGCCAAATATCTATTTCGAGCGATCGCTTTTGACGAGTTAAACAAAGATGATAACCAGGGAACGGATCAGTAACTTCTTTATAGGTACCTTCCCACTCCGATTCTTCTAATTGCTTGCGTAAATTATCTATAATTCTGATTAAAGCTGGTTGCATCAATGCTTGGGCTTGTTCCCAAGCTAGTCTAGTTTTAAATTTAGGTTTCATATCTAGCCATCAAACCAAAAGTGATACTGCAATCCTGTTTGATCTGTAAACACTTCTGGTGTCTTTCGTCATTATTGGTGACGAATAATTGAGGATTGCTATAGTCACTTTAGCTAGATTAGAGCAAAATTAATCATAAGTAATGATAAGCATAAGTTATCAAAATTTTATGCCTATTTGTCCATTAAAACCGCGAATTGAATGATATCCTCCCCCGACAAAAAAGTTACCACTAGGATTAAACTGTAACCCTCCCGAATAAGCTACAGTGTCGTCGCCAGAATAAACACCCAATCCTACATAGGGAGATACGAAGGGTAAATTAATAAATTTTAATAAATCTCCTCCCGTTGCCCCTTCCGCGCCTGTACCCACTTCTAAACCAAACCCAAAAAATTTTATGCCTCCAGCATAGGAAAAATCTCCATCTTTTCCCCCTAGAGATACCCAAGCTTGAGGCATAATTTGACTAGAAACTGGCTGATGAGCAGTTAAAAATACAGTAGCTATTAAGCCAACAGATGCACTTACTCTAGCTAGATTAGATAAAAACTTATTTTTCATTTATATACTTTTTGTTTACTTTTTTGGTAACTTATCAAATAGTTATCAACAACTAAGTAAAAAGCCTATAGCTTGGAGCTTACAGCTTTTACTGAAAATCATGTCTACACGCCAAAGTTTGATCCAACCAGAACTTGAACTTTCTTATCTCGAATGGCATCACGGAAAAGAGCCTCTAATTTTATTACATGGTTTAGCAGATTCTGCTTGGGTATGGGCAAGTTTAGGAGACTATCTAGCAGGTAGTTATCATATTATTGCTCCTGATTTGCGTGGTCATGGAGAAAGTAGTAAACCAGAAACAGGTTATAGCTCTACAGAAATTATTGCCGATCTAGAAGCATTAATGGATTCTCTTGGTTGGAGCAATGCCCATATTTTGGGACATTCTTGGGGTGCTAAGGTAGCAGCTATTTGGGCAACTAATCATCCCGAACGTTTTCGCAGTCTAATCCTAGTCGATCCTTTTTTTATTGGCAAACTACCTGCGTGGCTCAAGATTACTTTTCCCCTTTTGTATCGAGTATTACCTTTTTTGCAGGGGATGGGTCCTTTTGCTAATTATGAAGCAGCAGAAAATTTAGCCAAAAACTTAAAACAATATCGAGGTTGGAGTCCACTACAACAAAAAGCTTTTCAAGAAAGTATAGAACAAAAGACGGATGGAACTTGGGGAAGTAAATTTACTGTATCTGCAAGGGATGAAATTTTTGAAGATGTAATGAAAGTAGATGGATTGACACAACAATTAACTATTCCTACTCTTTTGATCAAACCAGAAACAGGACTAAATCGTACCGCTTGGCAACTTAAGCCTTATCGTACCTACTTGCAAAATTTAGAAATTAGAGAAGTTCCTGGTAATCATTGGGCTTTTTTGGTTGAACCAGAAATATTTAATCAAACCATAGCTAATTTTTTAACTAAACATAAATCAAACTCATAGTAAAACAGACAGCAGGACTATAAACTGTTTACTGTTTACTGTTTACTGTTTACTGAAATATGAACATTCGCATTGGTAACGGCTACGATATTCATCGACTGGTAGAAGGAAGAAATTTAATTCTTGGTGGAGTAGAAATACCCCACTCTCTGGGTTTACTCGGACATAGTGATGCCGATGTACTGACTCATGCCATTATGGATGCTATGTTAGGGGCGTTAAGTTTAGGGGATATTGGTCATTACTTTCCCCCTAGCGATCCACAATGGGCAGGGGCAAATAGCCTGACTCTTTTAGAACAAGTGCATCGATTAATTCAAGCACAAGGCTGGTATATAGGTAATATTGATTCAACTATAGTAGCAGAACGTCCCAAGCTCAAACCTCATCTTAAACCTATGCGCGATCGCCTGGCACAAACCCTATCTCTCAAACCAGAACAAATAGGCATCAAAGCTACAACTAATGAAAAATTAGGACCTGTAGGCAGAGAAGAAGGCATTTGCGCCTATGCAGTAGTTCTTTTATTTTCTAGTAAACAAAGCTACAGCTAATTGAAAAGAAAAGTAGTAGAGAAGATGCCATTCAGTTGAAAGTAAGTTAAATTGAGATCGAAAAAAAGCAACTTGTTGAAATATAAGTAGCAGAACAAAATTATAGATAAATTGCTATACCTAACAGTAATATTTATGATAAGTGTATTGTAAGTATATTCATGTATTCGGTTCTGCTTATTTAGTCGTTTGTACGTAGCCTAATTTAACTAATTTGATCCTTATGAGCGTTGTTTTAGAAATTGGTGAACGAGTATATACTTCAGAAGATTTGATTCCTCTATTATCTGAGTATCAAATTTTGCCGAAATTAGCTCAGGAAATAATTATAGATGAAGCGATCGCCAAAGTTGAATGTTCTCCAGAAGAAAAAACTTTGGTACACAATCAATTTTATCAACAACATCAACTCATTACCGAAGAACAGGTGCAAAGCTGGCTACAACAACAAGGAATGACAGAACAGCAGCTAGAAAAAATGCTGCTGAAAAAACTAAGACTTGATAAATTTAAAGAGTCTACTTGGGGAGATGAAGTAGAATCCTACTTTGCACAGCGCAAAACTCAGTTAGACCGAGTAGTTTATTCTTTGATTAGGACTAATAAAGCAGAGATTGCTCAAGAACTTTATTTTCGGATTCAAGAGAAAGAAAATAGTTTTCGAGAATTAGCAATGGAATATTCTCAAGGATCGGAAGCGCAAACAGGAGGTTTAATTGGACCAGTAGAAATTAATGCCCCTCATCCTAAAATTGCTCAACTTCTTTCTACAATGAAACCTGGTCAAATAGTACCACCTACTCGCATAGGTGAATGGATAGTGATTATTCGCTTAGAAAATTACCTTTCTGCCGAGCTAGATGCATCAATGAGACAAAGAATGCTTGATTCTATGTTTAAAGAATGGCTAAATGGAGAAATTAGCCAGAAAGTATCTTTTTTACCTAGCCCAGTCACTAGTTAAGCTGACGTAATATATGAGCTATACAATTACAGTAATTGAACAATTTCTTTCTCTGGTTCCTCAATTTAACCAACTTCCTCCAGAGGAAATCGCTAATTTAGCCAAAAAACTCAAGCCATTACGCTATCGCATGGGGCAAGTGATGGTTATGAGGGAAAAAATGCAAGGGCAGATAGCCATCATCTGTGAGGGACAAGCGAGGATGCTTGGTTACGATCCCCGCACTAAAATGCCTGTAACCCTAGAATTAATCAAACCAGGACAAATCATTGGCTGGGTTAATTTAGCAAGAGGGATACCTTGTGAGACAGCAATGGCTTCTACAGAAGTTGTTTGTCTGACTTTAGGCAATCAAGAATTTTATAATTTATTAGAACAATATCCTCAACTTAAACAAGAATTTAGCAATAAACCTAGTTTAGTCGAAATATTTGATATATTGGGCATCCAAATTGAAAAAGAAGCTCAAGGTGATTTAGACATTAAAAAGCTAGCCGAAAAAGCAGCAGAAGAAACAGAAATTTATTATTTGCCCTCAGGAGAGCATCCCCTGAGTTCAGACCTAATTCGTCCTTTACTCGATCCTCGCAAAATTTGGCTCGTTAGTGGAGGCGGAGCGATCGAAGACTTTGCAGTGGGCGATCGTCTCGAATTTACTAAAGACCGCCAGTTTCTTAAAGTGACAGGCTCTCGTCCTGCGCGTCTGATTGCTGTTCCTCGCAACAAATGGTTTGACTATGAAGAAGGGGAAGAACTTGATAACGGTGCTTTAGGTATTTCTAGTATTGTTACTCATAGTGGAGAAGGAAACTCTGTTGATTGGGGCGGAGAAATTGAGTACGCACCAGACAAAATAGAACACGTTGAGAGTGAATTCGATGAAAGAGACAATAAGGGTAAATTAGAGCCGAGAGATTATCCTATTTTTCGAGGAAATACTCCTCTAGAAGTTGGTGTTGCCTGCTTCCAGATGATTAGTAGATATTTCAATATGCCTTTTAGGCGAGAAGTAATTCAGCGTGTTTTGGATGAGCAACTTCAACGAACGGGTCATTTGTCTTTACCTTTGTGTGGTGCTGTCTCTGAATTGATGGGGTTAAATCCTCAGTTGATTAATGCTCCAGCCAAGGCATTTGTGCGTTTAGAAACCCCCTGCTTAGTACGTTGGCAAGATAGTCTAGCTGTAATCTACGAAATTAGTGATAAATCGATTGTAATTGGTGTTCCCGAATTAGGATTACTCAAACGCGCTCCTGAAGACTTTTTTGAGACCTGGGGTGATGCAGGAGAAGTACTACTACTCCAAAAAACTAAGGAAACTCCTCAAGAAAGATTTGGTCTGGGTTGGTTTTTACCTTCAATTATCAAGTACAAACGGGTACTAATTGAAGTATTTATTGCTTCTTTCTTTGTCCAGCTATTTAATCTGGCTAATCCTTTGATGATTCAGACCATCATCGATAAAGTTATTAGTCAAAATAGTCCAGACACCCTTGGTCCATTAGTTGTTTTTCTAATTGTTATCAATGTTTTTGAAGCTTTACTGACTACTCTAAGGACGTATTTGTTTGTTGATACCACCAATCGGATCGACATGACTCTAGGCTCAGAAATTATTGACCACCTCTTGCGTTTACCACTACGTTACTTTGAAAAAAGACCAGTAGGAGAAATTTCTACTAGGGTAAACGAACTAGAAAGAATTCGTCAGTTTTTGACAGGAACAGCATTAACGGTCGTTTTGGATGCGATTTTTTCTGTACTGTATATAATCGTTATGCTTATTTACAGTCCTCTATTAACGGCGGTTTCTTTGGCAATTATTCCTGTATTTATCGCTTTAACTCTGATTTTCTCGCCCACAATTAGAAGACAGCTACGGACTAAAGCAGAGCGCAATGCAGAGACTCAATCTTATCTGGTAGAGATACTAACAGGGATTCAAACAGTAAAAGCGCAAAATATTGAGTTGCGTTCTCGCTGGCAATGGCAAGAACGTTACGCTCGTTATGTTTCTACTGGGTTTAAAACCGTAATTACTTCCACTATAGCTAGTTCTGCCAGTAACTTCCTCAATAAACTATCCCGTGTTCTAATTATTGGAGTAGGAGCTTATTTAGTACTCGATGGGCAACTTACTTTAGGTCAATTAATTGCTTTTAGAATTATTTCTGGTTATGTTACTTCGCCGATTATGCGGTTGGCACAATTATGGCAAAACTTCCAAGAAACAGCCTTATCCTTAGAAAGATTAGCTGATATTGTCGATCATCCAGAAGAAGCAGAAGCAGATCGTCAGAATATTCCTATGCCAGCAATTCAGGGTAGGGTTAAATACGACGGTGTCTGTTTCCGCTTCAAAAAAACTGGTCCTTTGCAGCTTTCTAACATCAATCTCGATTTTGCTCCAGGGCAATTTGTCGGGCTGGTAGGAGGAAGTGGTGCAGGTAAGAGTACTCTAACTAAGTTGATTTCTCGCCTTTATGAGCCAGAAGCAGGCAGAATTTTAATTGATGGGTATGATATCCATAAAGTAGAACTCTACTCTCTACGTCGTCAAATTGGGGTTGTACCTCAAGACACGCTCTTATTTGAAGGAACCATTCAGGATAATATTGCTCTAACTAATCCTGATGCTACTACTGAAGAAATTATTGCTGCTGCTCAAATTGCTGCTGCTCACGAATTTATTATGACTCTGCCCAATGGCTACAATACTAGAGTGGGAGAGCGTGGTTCATCTTTATCTGGGGGACAAAGACAAAGAATCGCGATCGCTCGTACTGTTCTGCAACAGCCAGCTTTACTGGTATTGGATGAAGCAACTAGTGCCTTGGATTATTTTACCGAACAGCAAGTATCTCGTAACCTGAAAGAAGCCTTCCATGACCGTTCTGTCTTCTTTATTACCCACCGTCTAGGTACAATCAAAAATGCTGATACGATCGTCATGATGGATTCGGGTTCAGTAGTAGAGCAGGGAACTCATGAAGAGTTGATGGAATTAAAAGGACGTTATTATTACCTCTATCAACAACAAGAGACTTAAGTGTAATTGATAGCAATCATCAATTGAGAGGGACAGAAAAGTGTGGGAAGAAATTTCCCCCTTGTCTCTCTTATTTTTTATCTACCTCTCGACGATTCAGCTACGAATAGACCATCATTAGAAAAAAGTAGTCAAAAGATAACTGATAACTGTGCCAGCAGACAATCACAAACTTAAAGTTTCTCTAGTAGTCAGCGATCTATCTAGTAGTGGTGCGGGTAGATGGGGTGGGGGTGTTCGTCCCTTTCTTTTAGCTCAAGCTCTGCGTAAACTAGATTATCAAGTAGAAATGGTCGGTGTTGCTTTTGGCGAGAAGGCAAAGGCGATCGATAATAGCGAAATACCAATATTTGCTGTTCCTTGTCAGTATCATTCTGGTTTTTTTTCAGCAGCGTCTCAAGTATTGAAAAAAATTGATGGCGATATTATTTATGCAGTTAAACTAAAGCCTACTAGTTTTGGTATTGCCTTAGCTAAAAAGTTTTTAAGTCATCGTCCTTTGATGTTAGATATTGATGATTGGGAATTAAGTTGGCATGGTGGTGAAAAATGGCAATATCGTCCTGGTAGCAAGCAATTTATCAGGGATATATTTAGCGCAGAAGGAGCATTAAAACATCCAGATCATCCTCTTTATCTAAAATGGGTTGAAAACTTTTATCATCGCGCAGATATTATTACTATCCATAACCAATTTTTACAAAAGCGTTTTGGAGGTACTTATATTCCTAATGGCAAAGACACCGATCTTTTCGATCCAGCTAAATATGATTATCAAGCTAGCCGTATTAAGTATAATTTAGCTGATTACAAAATATTAATGTTTCCTGGCGCACCCAGACCCTATAAAGGAGTAGAAGATGTACTGATTGCTTTAGATAAACTGGGACAATCGGATTTAAGACTCGCGATCGTTGGTGGTAGTCCTTACGATGACTACGATCGACAATTAAAAGAAAAGTGGAGTAAATGGATTATTCAATTTCCTCGTTCTCCTGTGAATAT
This sequence comes from Xenococcaceae cyanobacterium MO_188.B29, assembly GCA_030065155.1. Lineage (GTDB taxonomy): Bacteria > Cyanobacteriota > Cyanobacteriia > Cyanobacteriales > Xenococcaceae > JASJDJ01. The sequence continues at coordinate 17,658 of JASJDI010000059.1, read as the reverse complement.
CATGCCTGAAATTGTAGCAGCAGCCGATATCATTGTTGTTCCCCAAAGAGATACCCCTTCTGCACAAGCTCAATTTCCTTTAAAATTAACCGATGGCATGGCAATGGCAAAACCGATTTTGGCGACTGAGGTAGGAGACATACCCAGAATTTTAGACGATACTGGATATTTAGTTGCTCCTAGTTGTCCCGAACAAATAGCCGATGCAATTCAAGCAATTTTTGCAGATTTAGATACAGCTAAAACCAAAGGAATAGAGGCAAGGAAAAGATGTATTCAATCCTATAGTATCGAGACAATGGCACAAATACTCGATCGCACAATGAATAAGTTTAAATTAAAATAAGTTATTTTATTTTCTCTAAAGTAATCCCCTATGAATTCTAGCAAATTTATTCTCAAGACAATCAGAGAGAGACCTTTGATGGTTTTACTGATTGTTCTTTTTAGTTTTAGTGGTTCTATCTTTAATGGTGTTAGTACTGCTTTACTTATACCAATTTTGGCAGTTTTTTTAGGAGAAGCAGGAGAGTTAAAAGTTCCTAATAAACCAGAAATAATTAAGAATTTTTTCTCCTTATTTGATGCTTTTGAAGGAGAACAAAAATTAATAATGATGGTTGGACTAGTATTAGCAGCAATAATACTCAAGAATGCCACAAACTATGTTAATTTGCTGATTGGTAATTACTATTCTAAGTATTTAGTTAATCGTATGAGATTATCAGGAGTTCAGTTAATCTTAGATGTCAGTTTAGATTTTCATAATAAAAATAAAATAGGAGATATAGCTAGTCGTATTAATAGGGAAATAGAAAGAGCAGCAGCCTCAATTCGTAGTGTGATCAAAATATTTGTTAGCTGTATTAATATTTTAACTTTTGTTTATATTTTGCTGGTAATTTCTTGGCAATTGACAATTGTAGCTACAGCATTACTGGGATTAATTGTTCTTGGCAATCAATACTTTGTTCTTTACTCGAAAAGATTAGGTAGATATTTATCTCAAAAATCTAGAGAATATTCTCAAAAAATACATGAGATTCTTACAGGAATTCGCCTGATAAAAACTGTTAGTAGTGAAGACGAAGAATATAGAATTATCAAAAAGTTTATTAAAGAAAGAGAACAGGCACAACTAGAAGCTCAATCAGTTACAGGACTTATTGGTCCTATTAATGAAATATCAGGTATCATACTTGTTTTAGGGTTAGTGTGGTTGGGAAATTACATATTTGTCGAGCAATTGCCTCCAGTTGTACTTATTTCCTATGTAGTTATTTTATTTCGTTTATTACCAATCGTTGGTAAGTTTAATAGTGGTCGTACTCAACTTGCTAATAATATTCCTAGTACTGAAATAGTAATTGAATTTTTACGTCGTGATAACAAATTATTTATTAAATCAGGTAAACAAGATTATACTAAACTAACAAAAGGAATTCGCTTTGAAGGAGTCAGTTTTGCTTATCCAGACCATCAAAAATTAGTGCTTAAAGAAATAGATTTATGGATTCCGAAAGGAAAAACTATTGCTTTAGTAGGTGCTTCTGGAGCAGGAAAATCGACTATAGCCGATTTATTACCTAGATTTTACGATCCGATCAAGGGTCGCATCACCATAGACGGTAAAGATCTACGAGAATATAATGTTAAAAGTGTTCGACGCTCTATGGGAATAGTGAGCCAAGAAACCTTCTTATTTAGCAACTCTGTACGCTACAACATTTGTTATGGATTGAAGGGAGTTAGTGAAGAAAAAATTATCACAGCAGCAAAAAGAGCTAATGCCTACGAGTTTATTACTCAACTACCCCAAGGATTTGATACAGAAATTGGCGAAAGAGGGGTAATGCTTTCTGGAGGACAAAGACAAAGAATGGCGATCGCTCGTGCTTTACTTCGCAATCCAGATATTCTTATCTTAGACGAAGCTACCAGTGCTTTAGATACTGTTTCTGAAAGACTAGTACAAGAAGCAATTGATGAATTATGTCGCGATCGAACTACTCTAGTCATAGCTCATAGGCTATCTACAGTACAAAAAGCGGATCAAATTGTAGTTTTAGATCAAGGCAAAGCAGTAGAAATAGGTAACCATGAGGAATTACTAGCTAAAAATGGCTATTACGCCCGTCTTTATGCCATGCAATTTAAAGATGATCCCAAATCAGAATTAGAATTTTCTGTAGATACTTCTTTAAACACACAAAATAAACTTCATTTTTCCTATCAAATGCGTAATCATCTTAACTCTATGCTTGGCTCTTTACGCTTAGTAACTGAAGATTTAATTGAAGAAGAAGAGAAAGAGCAAATAATTGAAGAATCTTATCAATCAGCTAGAAATATACTCGATATTCTTAAACTATACGAACATAAATTAGCAGAAGGAAGTTGATTATTAGGTAATAGGTAATAGGTAATAAGTAATGTCTAAACATTATGTCTTCTTTACTAGAAACACTCTTCCTCAACCAGAAGCCCATATAGTTCATGATGTTAATACAGCTAATGCTGTGGCTAATTTGGCATATTCTTCGATTTTAGTTTATCCTAACCAAACTAATAAATCTTATAATCCCCTAGATTGGTTGTATCCTTTTCGCCCGCAAAAGCCATCAGCAGAATTAATCAAATATTATAATATCCAAGATAAACTTAAAGTCCTTCCGTTAGCTATGCCTTTTCCTATTAGCGATCGAGGAGGCAAATGGAATAATACAAGCACAATTATTTGTAAATATTATTTCCCTATACATATATTTCCTCATACTAAAATTCTCCATACTTTAGATTGGAATTTAGTTAAAGTAGCAATTAAATCCGGTATCCCTGTTATTTATGAAAGAGAACATTATCAAAAAAATAAATACGAACCAGAAATTGTTAACAGTCCTCTATTTCAAGTAGCTGTTACAGTAGCTGATTCAGTAAGGGATAATATGATTTATAATGGCATGCCACCAGAAAAAATTGTCAAGTTACCTCTGAGTTTTAATCAATCTTTTTTAGTAAGAGAACCAGAAAAAGCCAGGCAATGGCGTGAAAAATTATTATCTAATGGAAGACAGAATTTAGTGGTTTATTCTGGGGGATTATATAAGTTTAAAGGTGTCGATCTATTAATTGATGTTGCTAAAAAATTACCTCAGATTCAGTTTGCTTTTGCTGGAGGTAAAAAATCTCAGGTGACAGCCTATCGACAGTTAGCGAAAGAAAAAAAAGTTGACAATGCATTTTTTTTAGGGTATATTGCTCATCAAGATTTGCCTAGTTTACTGCAAGCTGCCGATATACTAGCTCATCCCCATTGTTTAGGAGAAGCGTCAACCTTTACTTCTCCTTTGAAATTCTTCGAGTATCTTTCGTCTGGAACACCGATTATAGCAACAGAAATTCTCCCTTTGCTGGATTTTAAAACTGCTGATATACCTATTACTTGGTGTGAACCAGATAATCCTGATAAATTTGCTCACTGTTTAATACAAGCTTTAGAAAGTTATCCTAGGAAAGTTGAGGGTTATACAGAACAAATAGAGTTTTCTCGTCAGTTTTCTTGGGAAAGTAGAATGGAGAAAATTATGAGTTATGTTGATGATACCTTTAAACCCAAGAGTATCTCCTACTTGTGGAATTAAAACTCCTATTAATTCATCTGCTAACAGCTATAATTTTTTTTATTATTACAATAACCTTGCTATTTTGTGTTCCCATTTTCCTGCAGCAATATCCTGAAGAGAAATAAGTCTATCAAGCTTTCCTTTCCTTTCTAAAAATGCTTTTATCTTTCCTCCTCCTGTATAATCTATAGCTATGTAAGGTACATCTAGTGTTTCAGCAAACAGAACTGAATGAAACCTCATACAAATATTCAACTCTGCATGATACATACTTTGAAGAATCTCTAAAGGCGAAATAGGTTCTCTGGCAAAATCCACTGAAGGTTTAAACCCTTGTTCTACTATTAAATGTGAAATTTGCCTAGCTATATCTCTATTAAAAACTCTGTCATCTCCTCCAACATGAAAAGTATGCATAGGTAAAAGATGAATATCTAGTTCTTTTGATTGACCTATAAATATTACTAATTTCGTTAATTGTTTTTCAAAGTTACATTTCATAGACTGATATTCGGCTTTATTTAAGTTTCCCGAATATTTTCTAGTCCATTTTCTCAAAAAACATGAAACGTTTCTAACTTTACCAAGAGGAGGTACTTTATCTTGCAAAAACTCTGGTTGATTTTTGATAGAAAGAACATAATCAGCAGCAGGATCAGAAACTGTACTTACTTGAGAGAGGGAAAATTCTTTGATGCAGCGTTCAGTAGAAACTCGATCTCTTAGAGTAATATGATCTGAAAGTCTTATAATTTGATTAACGACCTTGACGTAGCGAGGAGATACTAATGGACCAATCCCACATCCTTCTACTCTAGCAAAAGCTTTAGACTTTGCAGCTCTAATAAACGCATATAGGATATGATTTAGTGGTTCTATATCCATCAAAGGACCCCCACCAATAACTACCTCGTCCACTTCATTACATACTTTTTCAAATTCTTTAGAGTAGGTCTCTACAACATCAATATCACCTAACTCCATTTCCTTAACAGTCCACAAAGAAACAAAGGGATAAAGACTAGAAAGATAAATTTGTTTCGGTGGATTAGAACGAGAACGAAGATTTTTAATAACTGTCCATAGAATAGCTTTATCACCTACAGTTTCAGTACCATACCATCCAACAATCAGAACTTTTTTTGACCTGAGACTTGATAAGTCTGTTGTAGATCTTTTTTGTTTAACTAATTTAGATGCTATTTCAGTCAGTACAGCACAATTATATATTTTATTCTTTCTTCGGCACTCTAAAGCAGAAGATAATTGTTCTTTAAACGTAATCGGTTCATGATAATCATGAATACAGTTATCACAATCTTTTTTGATTATTTCTTGTCTTTTAGCAATGTTAGAAAAGTAGAGTTTCCTAGGAGCATATTGCAGAGTGTTTCCTAAAATTGGAGATTTTGGAGAACAGTAAAGTAAGTCACCACGAGATGTTAAAACTACTGATTTAGTTTGATAGGGACAACCTATTTGTCTTGTTTTTCCCTCTACAAGCATACCTCTGATATTTCTATAAGTCTTTTGATAAATTTTCCTCTTTTCAAAATGATGTTCTGCACGGAAAAAAAAGAGTCCTAGATGATACAAAGTTTTGTTATCAAAATTTTTAATAAATTCTGTCTGTTCTTCATTGTAGAGACGGTTTATGAACTCAGCAACTCTAAATCTACCGTATAAGCCTACAGATTTCGCATAATCTAATAGCTCATCGACATATAAAGCGTTAGAATTAGTAATCGTACATCCAAAAGAAGTAGGAATATTTGTCTCTTTGTGAAAGTAATTTAACAACTTTATAGCTGAGTCAAAGTTATTTTTGCGGCCTCTCACTGTATCATGAACTTCCTCTAAACCATCTAAAGAAATCATGACATAAAACTTCACATTATGAGCTTTACAAATCGCAGCGCAATCTAGAACCCTCTTTTTAACAACATCTTCTATGATGGCATTGGTAATAATTCCTGTATATTGAATACGTGGTTTTTTAGAGCATATTACTTCAAAAATTTCTGGCAGATCGTTTCTTAATGTGGGTTCTCCTCCACTAACCCCAACGTATTTTAAATCACTGAATAAATCATCATCAAGAATATGAGCTAGTTCATCTGGACTAAATTCCTGCTCTTTTTTATTTTTCCAGATCAAACACATTTGGCAGCGTGAATTGCAGACATCGTTGACTAATAAATTAAGTACAGTTGGTTTTAACGGAAAAATTTTACTAAGCTGCTTAGTTCTAAAATCTTGAATAGCTAATTTACCTAGTCGTTTGATCTCATTAAACATGGTTTAGACGTAATTTATACTAATTGTTAATTTATCAAAAACTTTATGACAGTTGTGTAAATTTAGGCATATTTTAATCAACGATAATTAGATAGTAAACATATTTCTAGATTAATGAATTATTCAGATGCCAATAAATTAAAAATTTTACAAATCAACCATTCTGATACGATTGGTGGTGCAGGTATTGCTGCTTATCGACTTCATCAAGGATTGAGGAGGCTTTCCGTAGATTCTCGATTACTAGTTAGTAGAAAACAAACTCAGGATAAATTAGTAGCTAATATACCTCGTAAAACTAATCTAGAAAGCAGAATTTCTCCTCTAACTAAGTTTTTAGGACTCAATTACCTTCAGTATATTGGTAGTTTTGATATTCCTAAGATATCTTCTTTTCAAGAAGCAGATATCCTTAATTTTCATAATTTACATACAGGATACTTTAGCTATCTTAGTTTACCTACTCTAACTAAATACAAACCTGCTGTTTGGACGCTACACGATCAATGGGCTTTTACGGGACATTGCGCCTATAGCTATGATTGCGATCGCTGGAAAATTGGTTGTGGAAAATGTCCTTATCCTAATAGCTATCCAGCAATCAAGAGAGATAACACAAGATTAGAATGGAAACTCAAAAATTGGGCTTATAATTCCGCTAACTTAACTATTGTAGCTCCTAGTAAATGGTTAGCTGAACGAGCCAAAGAAAGTATGCTGAATCGCTTTTCTATTCATCATATTTCTAATGGTATTGATACAGAAATCTATCAACCTTTAGATTCTGAATATTGTAAAGTTATTCTAGGTATTTCTAAAAATCAAAATGTCTTAATGTTAGGTGCTAATAATTTAAAAGATTATCGGAAAGGAGGTGACTTATTACAAAAAGCATTATCTAGTCTACCAGCATCCTTAAAAGCAGATAGTGTACTAATAACTATGGGTCGTAAAGGCGAAGAAATTAGCAAAGCTGTTGAGATAGACACTATTAATCTAGGTTACATAGAAAGCGAGCGTATTAAAGCCCTCGTCTATTCTGCTGTCGATTTATTTCTCTTCCCTACTCGGGCTGACAATTTACCGTTAATGTTACAAGAAAGTATGGCTTGTGGTACCCCAATGGTTTCTTTTAATATTGGAGGAGTTAGTGATTTAGTGCGTCCAGAGGCTACTGGCTATCTAGCTAAGTCGGAAAATATTGACGATTTTAGTAAAGGGATTATAGCATTGCTAGAGGATAAATCTCTGCGTGAACGTTTTAGTCAGAATTGCCGTGAAATAGCAATAGAAGAATTTTCTCTAGAAAAGCAAGCCCAAAAATATGTTGACATATATCGTCAAATTCTTCAAGATTAGTTATTGTTAAGATTTGAAGCATCGTTGATTTGACAATTATAGTTGTTAATCGTAATCATTATCTCAAAATTAGCTATTGATTTTTTGGTCAGATGCTCTAAATTTAAGGACTTTATTCACTCTCAACATCAAATCTTCCCAGTTACAATCATCCAATTTAACTTGAATAATTTCTGCTTTTCGAGAATCTAGACCTAACAACGATTTACTATCAAATGGTTTTCTCTTTTTATAAAGTTCTATAATGACAGGAGGATTATCAATATCATAGTAGTGAGCTATAATTTTAAGTAGCATACCTAAAGTATTGCGAAACCCCATGATAATAACATCGGCTTCCAGAGTAGAATGAATTAGACTATAAAGATTTTCATTAGTTTCGCCGATAAGATAACTACTATTAGAGAAATTATCAACAAATATATCAAATTTTTTTTGGTATAATTTTTCAACTTTTCTCAACTGATTTATTTTCTTGTCATCAAAATTAAATTTACTCAAGTTTTCATTTAATAGAGAAAAAGCTTTGCTATAACCATCAGAAGAAACTACCATAGAAATATTCTCTTTATCCCAATACTCAGTAAATTTTTTAACAAAATGATAATAATCATCAACATCAATTAAATCAGCATATCCACCTTCACTTGGATGATTTAATTCAGTAAATGAATTTTTACCGTACACGGGAATAAAGGTTTTCCAAGGAGTTTCTATAAATGCCGTATCTCCTTGTCGAATATGAACTAATAATTTGAGTTTATTAGGTAAAAAATGTGATTCTATTGGTTGTTTATCTTTAGCTTGAAAATACCTGTAACGTAAATTGAGTTGATCGGGAAAATCAGCAATTTGAGAGTTAATTAAATGATAGAATTTTTTTCTAGCTCCACTAAGTTGAAATCTAAATAATATTGTTCTTTTGTGAGAATTAATTTGCCGATCGGCTATGTTTTTGATGTATTTTTGCAAATCGTTGAGATCGAAAATATTATATTTTTGAAATAAGGCTTCATTAATAACGATATCTACCAGTTGATAATGACTAAAAAAAAATTTGTCAATGATAAGATTTTTACATTTATTAATTAAGGTTCTAGGTGAATAAGGAGAATTGACAATTGAAGAATAGTCAAATTCTCGGAAGCTATATGCCTTTTTATTAGTAACCTGATTTAAGTTAAGAAAATCACCTAGTTTAAGCTTAAAGCTGTCATTAAAGCCTAAAAAATTGTATATATCAGTAGTATTTTGACATCTAATGGGTTGATGTACATATGTATAGCCAAGAGAAGCACCAAGTTTATACAATGTAGACCAACGCATGAGTATATCTGTAAATCCGACTCTCTTTTGATCGACATTATATAAAGTAAAGTATATTGGTGACTTAGTCCTGGCTCTACCTGTAGATATTAGTTTCATTTTCCCTTTCTTAAATAGTTCAGCTTGAATTATTGCTTTAAACTAATCAAGGTATATTCTACAGGTAAATTTCGCGAAAAAATATAGTCTACATAACAAAAAAATTATTATTTATCTTAATGATTTCATTGTCTTGTTACTGGGAGAGAATAGGCATGATTCTATGCACCGAAAAGTTGTCTATAAATCTTTGTGGTTTATCTCCCTGATTTTGAACGCACATGAGTGGCACTAGACAGTAGCGATCGAAGTTTTGAGCAAACCACAAATCTAAATGCCATTTAAATTTATGTTCTTTCCACTGTTCAAAAAATCGGCTATATTCTCTAATTATATATTCAAAAGCATTATTATTAATAGCATAGGCATTATTACTTCTAAGATCACATCCTTTTTCAACTTTAATTAAATTTTTAGATATTTGCTGGTATTTTAGTTGATTTTCGTTAGCACAAATATTATAACCAATATTAAATATTTGCCAGTCTGAAGGTAAATGATTTATTGCATCTTCTAAATAGTTTAAATTCCAGTCAATAAATTTAGTATCATCTTCAAAAATAAAAATGTGTTCAAATTTATTTGTATGGGCTATTTTGATTAATTCTAAATGAGATAAAGAAGCTCCCTTGCCTCTAACTTTATTTTTAATTGCTCCGAATCTTTTTATTTTCCAATCAAGATTATTTTTGATTGATTCATTCTTGAATTGTTTCCATTTTCCTAATTATTCTTCTATATTAATACAGGAGATTTCTTGAAAGTAATTATGCATATTATATCGAGCATTAAAAGCCATTTATTTGACACGATGCTAACACTGTTAAAAAAATATTAATAACCGTAAAACTAGCTAATTAAATAGTTAAATGCTAAATTAATATTTTAGTATGACTAAATTTGATTGAATTGATAAATTAATCTATGGTAATGCCTAACTTTATTGTCTTTGGTGCAGCTAAGTCAGGGACAACTTCTATTTATAAATATTTAGAACAGCATCCAGATGTTTTTATGAGTTCTTTCAAAGAACCTGGATTTTTTGCTTTTGAAGGAGAAAAACCAACTCTTAATGGTCCTGGAGCGCAAAAATGGGTAGATAAATGGGTTGTAACAGATTTAGAATCTTATCAAAAACTGTTTCTCGGTCATAATGGAGAAAAAGCGATTGGTGAAGCTTCTCCATACTATATTTACTACCCAAAAAGTGCTGCTACAATTCATAAGCACGTACCTAATATTAAATTGATTGCTATTTTAAGAAATCCTGTAGATAGAGCTTTTTCTAATTATGTTTGGGCAGTGCGCGATCGCGCTGAAAACTTGACTAATTTTCAGGATGCTTTAGCAGCGGAAGAAGAAAGAATTAAAGAAAATTGGGGACCAAAGTGGCACTATAAAAATCAAGGTTTTTACTATCATCAACTTAATCCTTATTATGAGCTTTTTGAACGAGAACAAATTAAAATTTATCTCTATGAAAGCTTTGTTGCTGAACCAGTAAAGGTGATGCAAGATCTTTTTCGATTTTTAGAGATAGATGATAATTTCACTCCTGATATGTCTCGTAAACACAATACTTCTCTTATTCCTCGAAATAAATCCTGGCATCAGTTTCTAGACAAACCCAATCCGCTCAAGTCAATAGTTAAACCTTTTTTACCCTTACAATTTAGGCAAAATTTAAAACAAGAAGCTAAAGAAAAAAATCTTTTTAAACCAAGTCTTACTAATGAAATGCGTCAGCAATTAATGACAGAATATCAAGAAGATATTCGTAAGTTGCAAGATTTAATTCAGCAAGATTTATCTAGATGGCTAGTTTGAATTTTTCTTGAGTGTTTATTAATCGATTTTTGATAGAGTTTAACCAGAGCTTGCTGATAAGAACTAACGACTAATAACCAACAACTAGAAAGCGCAACCTGTGGGTAAAGGTTCTTGCTGTGCCAACTCTAGAGCAAATTCTGATTCGAGAGTAACTGCTTTAAAGCCATTCTTAACAGTACCTTTTTGTACTTGAGTACTGTAGCCTGTAGGGTGCATATGAACTCGTACGATCGCTACTTGATTGGCTTCAAGAGGGATAGAACCCCCACTTCTAGTAAATGGCTGTTCATCTACATGGGAATGGGCTAAGATTCTGCGGTAAAGTAACTCGCCTTCTTCATTAATAACTTCCCACCAATTAGCATAGAGATCGCATCCAGTATCAGGACTACTGATAGTGACAGCAAAATTGTAAGCTCCTGGTTTACCCTTTGCTTCTACTTCTAATACTTGGGCAGTATTTTCGTTATCTGGTAATTCTGCTGCTTGAAGAGGATTGGGGCAAAAGATAGTCAATAGCCCTAAAACAATTACTCCTACAGTAGTCAAAGATGACCAACCAAAATTTAACTCTATTTTTTCCATAAGACAAAAAAAATATTAGCTTTCTAGAAATAAGTCTATATTTAGTAAGAATGGTCTTCAAGAATTTAATAGCCGTTGGCTATTAGCTAATAAATTTATTAGAGTATTTAGAATACTAATTAATTGAAAATTATTCAGAATCCTGATAAAGGAAGGAGTTAGAAGTGGCTTTACACGCTGATTTACATCGCCATCTTGGTGGCGCAGTTGTGCCAAGGATTCTGTGGAGATATTGCCAACGTCATGATGCGGACTTGGCAGAAAAGTTTCCTGATTATCCAGAATTTGAAGAGTTTTATACTCGATCGCGCAATACTCTCGATGAATATTTAGAATTGCATACTCTGGTAGAAAGTGTGCAAACAGAAGGGACTTTACCATACTTTATCTATCGCCTCATTCGAGGTGCGTATATTTTTGAAAATTTAGCTTATTTGGAATTGCGCTATACTCCGTATCTTCGTACTGACGAGACTTTAAGCCAATCTAAACGAATTGAACAAATGGCGAAGATTGTGGAGATTGTGGGTAAGGCAAGTCAGGTTAAAGAGCATCCTATTGTTACTAGTCAGATATTGTGTATGCACTCTCGGCTACCCTATGAAGTTAATAAAGCGATCGTTGATGTAGCTGCAAGTTCCCCAGAATATGTCTGTGCGATCGATTTAGCTGGAGGAGATGCTCATTATCGGGAGCGTTTGGATGAATTTGTTGATCTATATAAATACGCTCTCGCCTTGGGTTTAAAAACTACTGGTCATGTTTATGAAACTACCGAAGGCAATTATCCAGAATTATTACCCTATTTAATGCGAATTGGTCATGGTATTCAGATTCCTTTGCAATATCCAGAATTATTGCCCGAAATAGCCCAGCGCAAACAGTGTTTAGAAGTTTGTCCTACTACCTATTTAAAGACAGGAACTCTAGAAGATCTATCTCAACTCAAAGTAGTATTTGAACGTTGTTTTGATGCGGGAGTTGATATTGCTATCTGTACGGATAATGCTGGTTTACATAATGTCCGTTTACCTTTTGAATACGAAAATTTGCTGACTCAAGATGTAATTGATTTTAGGCAACTACAAGCTTGTCAAGAAGCATCTTTTCGTCATGCCTTTGCTTGGCAATACGATCGCCCTCCTGCTTCTTTGTTAACAGAGTATATGCAGGAAACAGGGAATCTGTAGTAGTTAGTAAGAGCGGTTCGCGAACCGCCCCTACCAGGCGATCGCTCTGGACTAAAATCTAATCTAAAAGCGATCGCTCTTCATAAAGTTTGTGATAGCTTTTAGATAAGAGTCATTATTAGGTCGATAAATATTAAAATGATTTCCTTTAGGAATTAAAAATAATTTTTTAGGTTGAGGTGCAGCTTTATATAATTTCTGACTATGTTGATAGCTCACTACATTATCTCCAGTACTATGTAAAAACAAAACTGGCATTTGTAATGATTTTATTTTAGTTATAGAATCAAACTTTTGATTCAAAATTATTTCTATAGGAAACAATCTTAGTCTATTTATTTCCAGTACTCGTTCGGTCATACTAGTAAAAGAACTTTGCACAATTAGGGCTTTTGCTTGAGGTTTTTTTAAGGCTAAATCTATTGCTACTGCTCCCCCTAATGATTCTCCATAAATTGTAATTGTTTCAGGGGCAATCTTTTTTTCTTTAGTTAAATATTTCCAAGCAGCTTGACTATCTTGATAGAGTTTTAATTCTGTGGGATTATTTCCCTGACTTTGACCATAGCCACGATAATCGATCGCCAATACATTAAATCCTAATTGTAATAATCCTTGAACTCTAGCTAAGTTATTATAATAGCTTTTATTCCCCCCTCGACCACAAAGATATAATATGGTTTGATTCTGTACAACATTATGAGGCTCATTAGGAATTAGTTTCATTGTTTTATTATTAGCTGATGCAGAAAACCACCAGCCATGGATCTTATCTTGAGAATTAGGGACAGTAATCCACACATTTTTATAGCTAAAATTAAAATCTTTATCTTTTGGATGAGAATATATATTTTTACTTGGCGTAAAAATTAAATCATCTTGTTGTAAATATAGAAATAAACAGCAACCAAAGTAAACTACACTAACAGACAATAAAGTATTTTTTAGAAAGCCTAATTGTAATTTATATTTTTGAGACATCTAGTGTTAAAGCTGTAGTACTCCTTATTGTAGCAAAGTAGCAATATTGCTTCTCATTAAGAAATGATTGTTGGCTCTCTTCGCCCTTTCAGGGGGTCGATTCTAGTTATTAGTAAGGACGGAGCAAGAACTAAAAACTAACAACTGAAGGGCAGGGCTTGAACCTATGCTCACCAGGGTCATTGTTAGGAGGGTTGTCTTGGTGCTCATTCCTGTAGCGCATCGTTTTGCCAACCACTCCTACAGATAATTTTTCTTGACACTAGAACTTGCTATGCAAGTTCTAGTAGTTCATAACCATAATTCGGAAATTAAATCATAATGACCAGCTTGCTCAGATGGATAGTCACCTGTTTCTATGCGATTAATAATTTCTGGTAGAGCTTTGATGAACTCGGAGCTACGGTCTTTAGGATGTAATGTCCAAGCCTTTTTACTAGCTAAAACTCCTCGAAAATATTCAGAGCTTTCTAATTTTTTTGACATCATTATTTCCCAGGAGTCTAATTTCCCTTTATGAAAAGTATAGTTCAATAGTGTCTGTACTTTCAGGGGAAGTTGAGCGATATTTTTTTGTCGGTAAGGTCGCCAAATAATTGGCAAAGGTAGCAATTTGTTAAAAGTTAGTTTATTGATTAAATAAGCTCTACTACCAAAAAACTTAAACTTATAAAAACCAGCGGGATCATACTGATATGATTTCTGTTGGGACATAGTACCATCCTGGGTAGGAGGACCTGTCAAGGGACGCAAAGACATAATTTCAGGATTTTGCTCCATTAACTGTATTGCCTCTTGAATCCAACTATAGTCTGGTTGTTGATAAAGGAGCATATCGCTATCAAAGTGCAGCATATATTCACTTTGAGCTTCCTCGATTGTAAATATCGTTCCTAGAATAGGATAGCCTTTATAGTTGTGAGTCTGGCGTAAGGGAAAATCAAAGTGTTTTTGATAAACTTTCTTTCTATAGTTTGGATCGTAGTTAATGTTAACAATTCGATCGACTATTCCTGCATCTAATAACTGTCGAGTAAGAGTCTTTAATTCTTCTAGAGTTCCCACTCCCGGACGATTTACTTTATCTCCTGATAAAGGAGCCGTATCTATAGCTAATACTTTTTCTTGAAAAGGATAATTACTCATCCTCACTAAATGAGGGATGGTATGCATCATGAAAGGTATGTCAGTTCTAGCGACTAAAATCCAGAGAGAACAACTAGGAAGTACCATAATATCTAGTTAGCTAATAGTGACTATTTTTTTATTGGTTAATAATTGCGTCGATTTTCTAACTATTGAATTATATCAATTTGATTTTTCAAACCTAATTATCAAATAATGTCCTTCTCAAGATAATTCCAGTTTTTTGAACCTCTTGATACTCATCATGATTTAAACGTTAGGTAAAGGGATATACTTAAGATGATTAAATTGGCATAAGTGCTGATTTTCCTTGACTTTGTTTAATCCTCAAGCTTTCGTACAGAAATAACTCCAAATTATTTGAGACCATGAAAAAAGCTTATAAACTCAGAATGAGTAAACTCTTGGTTCTGTTCGGAAGTATTATGATTACTTCCTTTCTATTTGTTTTTAACTACTTGTTCTTAGATTACAATACTGCTTTTGCTCATAGACCTCATGATGTCGTCTCTGAAGTAACGATATCTCCAGACTATCAGCAAGATCGGACTTTATTCATTGTTGTGCGAGGAAACTTATTCAAATCTATTGATGGGGGAAATGCTTGGCAAAGAATAGTCAATGGCTTGGATGGAGGAACGAGATTTTCTTCTCTATCGATCTCTCCTAGCAACAAACAAGTCCTTTTTTTATCTTCCCTCGACGGTGGTATTTATCAATCACAAGATGAAGGTCTTTCTTGGTCTACAGTCAATAACGGATTAGACAACTTGAATATTGGCTTAGTTTCTATTTCTTCTGGGTCTCCTGAGATTGTCTTAGCTGCTGGATCGGAGCAAGGATTATACAAAACCAAAAACGATGGTCAAACTTGGTATCAAGTCCTAGACAACAATTATAAAATTACAGCGATCGCCTTTCCTGCTAACGATAAAAAAAAGATAATTATTGGCGACAATCAAGGAATATTATACGTTTCTAGCGATAGTGGCGATACTTGGCAACAAAGTTATCAACTGAAAAATAGTGGTGCAATTACAGCGATAGCAATCTCACCCAACTTTGCTGTCGATCGAACATTTATTGTGGGGACGGAAAAAAGCGGTATCTTTAAAACAACGGACAATGGTTTGTCTTTTGCGGAAGCAAATCAGGGTTTATCCGATAAATCGATCACAGATATAGTCATTTCCTCTGATTCTAAAAATGACCAGACTTTTTTTGTTTCTACTTGGCACGATGGTCTATTCTACTCTAATGATGATGGCAAGGTTTGGCGTAAATTCAGCCAAGGAATAACTAGAGACTCTCAAGCAGACCAGTTGAAGCAACCTCACTTCAATAAAGTGGCAGTTTCCCCAACATTTAGCCAGGATCAAACAATTTTCTTAGGGGGGTTCAATGGTCTATTTAAATCGACAAACGGGGGACAGGCTTGGCAAGAAATAAATACTTTATTCGGAGGAGCGATTGTCAGTCTGGATGTATCCCCAGATTATAGTAATGACTCTACAGTAATTGCTGTTACCTATGTCGGATTTCCTTATATCAGCCAAGATGGAGGAACTAGCTGGAGACATATTGAAAAAGGCTTAGAAATACCCCGCTTCAAGCGTAATTTCCGCCCAATTGATTCTAATCAAGACCCTCGACGTTTTTTTGATGTAGCTTTTTCTCCCAACTATCGTTCAGATAAAACTATATTTGCCAGTGTATTGTGGTCTAAGGTTGTAAGGTCTACAGATCGAGGGAATTCTTGGAAGATAGTTCCTCTGAGTAAAGAAGTTAGGGGAATTACAATCGCTCCTTCCCCAAATTTTGCCACTGATAAAACTGTCTATTTAAGCAACCAACGAGGGATTATTTTTCGCTCAACTGATGGAGGTAAAAACTTCTCTATCGTCGGAGAGGTAGGACGTGTCTTCGGTAATGACGGACCTTCCCTAGCCATATCACCAGATTTTGCATCTGACAAAACCTTATATACCTCAGGACCTGAGGGAGTACATAAAAGCGTTGATGGCGGAAAAACGTGGCAACCTGCAACCCAAAATACCGCTTTGAGAAAAAGCTTTAATATCCAGTTAGCTATTTCTCCTAACTACAAAGCCGACAAAACCGTTATTGCTGGGACTGGTCAAGGGGTTTTTCTGACCAGAGATAGTGGAGAAAGTTGGGTTAAATTAGTCGGCTCCGCTTATGGCGGAGATAGCTATATAGAAGGTCTTGCCATTTCTCCAGATTACCAGAACGATCAAACTTTCTTAGTTAGTGTGAGAGGGAAAGGATTATTTAAAACCGTTAACGGTGGTGAGGATTTTACTCAGATAGGTAATGCTTCCATGGCATTGGCAAGAATGAATAATGTTCCTTCTTCAGGCGTGCCAATTCAGTTTTCACCCACTTACGCTATTGATAAAACGATTTATGCCTTCGGTGCTGCTGGAGCAGCAGTATTTAAATCCACCGATGGAGGCGATACTTGGACAACGCTTTCCATTCCTTTAAAGAACCCAACCTATGAAAATAACACCTACGATTTGCTTACTTCGATCAAGCTCATGTTTTACGTTTACCAAGGACGTATCCTGAGAATTGTTGCTGCTTTAATTGCCAGTTTATTGAGTTATTTTCTTTTAGGTTATTTACGCTTAGAAAGAAAATTTCCTGTAAATCGATCGTTAATAAAAGCAGGCGGTGCATTCATCGTATTTTTTGTCGCCTTGATTATCTTATATATCTGAAAAGTATATTTGGAATATGGTTCTGTCGCAAGAAATGAGAGTTGTTAGAGATCTCGTCACGTTACCCTTTTAAAACTCAGTCATGATGAATTGTTCAGAGTATGACCATCGGGATTCAGTTAGTCTAAACTCCAGCTCTAATCCCTCTTTTCGGGGTGTTGTACAAAAAAAAACGATTGGAAATTCCGCTAGATCAAATGGAAAACAGGTGGTGTTGTGTTGTTTCTATAAATCTCTAGTTCAGTGATAACTCGTTTAACTGAGCGTAAACAAATTGTACTTCTCTTAAGAGCGAACTAGGTAAGGCACTTGTATCAATTTCCTTTGGTTTGGGATAATGTATGCGAGTTGCTGATGATACTAATGCGTCTGGATTACAACTGTCCACTAAGCTTAGACGCACTTACATTGCATTAATTAAATTACCTTTGTTTTTGAACTTTTCACTCCAATTAATAGTTAAAGCTCCTTCATTGA
>JASJDI010000367.1 GCA_030065155.1 Xenococcaceae cyanobacterium MO_188.B29 | reverse complement strand
CTACAAATAGTTTGAATATCCAAGATGGAGCAACTATCAGTGCTAGTAACTTTTCTAGTAGTGGCAATGTTCCTCCAGGACAGGGAAAAGCAGGTAATATTTTTATCGATGCTAACTCTGTCAAACTCGACACTTCTTCAGAAATGCCTAGCAGTATTACCGCGTCAACGAATGCTGGTGGAGGAGGAAAAATAACTCTTAATGTGGCTGAAGAAATTACTCTAAGCAATAACAGTCAGATTACTGCGGAAACTCTAGGTAGTGGTGATGGGGGAAGCATCACTATTACCGCGAACAATGTCAATCTTAATAGTCAAGGGCAAATTTCTACTAGCAGTAAAGGTGCAGGACAAGCGGGAACTATTAAGATTACTGCTGATGATGAAATTAACGCCAACCAAGGCAGGATTATCGCTACTTCCACTCAAAGTGGGGGAGGTAATATTGATCTGACTACAGATTTTCTATTTCTAGAAAATAATAGTTTGATTAGCACCAGCGTACTTGATAGTACTGGTGGAGGAGGCAATCTAACCATTGATAGTAACTATGTTATTGCCCAAGACAACAGTGACTTGAGAGCCAATGCGGTTTTAGGACAAGGAGGAAATATTGACATCACCACAGAAGTTATTTTGCTATCTTTTGATAGTGAAGTTGATGCTAGTTCTCAATTTGGTCTAGATGGAGTAGTCGAAATCAAGAATCCTGAATCAGATGAACAACTTGGAGTAATTCAATTACCGACTAAAATTACTAATCCAACAGAGCTTATTGCTGCTAACTGTGCCGTAGAACAAGATAATGTCATGGTGTTAACAGGTAAAGGAGGATTATCAGAAAATCCCAGTCAATACTTGAGAAGTCAGTCAGTTTGGGAAGATTTGCGGGATTTTGAACAAGAAACAGCTTCCGCTTCACACAACGAGATTATTGAAGCTAAAGCATGGATTGTTAATGAAAGAGGCAATATAGAATTGGTAAGCCATCTTCCCTTTAATCAATGCAGAAGGTAAATCTACACCATAATCACCATCCAGACTATCTTTGTCCTTCTGTACCTAATGATTTTCTGCCTCCTATTTGGGAACTATATAAACGGACTTTGCTTGGCTTGCGAAGAGAAATTGACGAGCGACCCCGCGTTATGCCCTAAAGGACTAGCTACGCGTCGCGAAGCGGTATTCTTTAGGACGGCGTAAGACGTTTACCCTCGAATGGGGGCAAACGGGGCTTTCAAGGACTTGAAATGAATTCAAGTCACAGCCCCTTGGGAATGCGCGAGTCGTGACTAGCTAATTCTCTTGTTCTCTTAAACAAAACAACTACTATTTATTAACAGGAAAATCAGATGTGGAATAGCCTAAGAACCAAGAGAAGTAAAAATTCTGTTTACTATAATTTTTGCTGGACTTTATTAGCTTTAGGTGCGATCGCACCTGTAACACCAGCAGTAGCACAATCGACTTTAGTAACAACAGAAACGCGATCGATCTCTAACCCTACTTGGCTACAACAGGGTAAAATTGCTTATGAAGCAGGTAGATATAACGAAGCAACAGCTACTTGGCAAAAGGCATATCAGCAATATAAGGCTCAAGGAAATCTTCTTAATCAAGCTCTCAGTTTAAGTTATCTTTCTTTAGGCAGTCAGAAACAAGGCAATTGGCAAGCAGCGAACAAATACATATCCCAAAGCTTGGATATTTTAGAATCTGAACCAGAATTAAAAGCTAAAAACCTAGTAATATACGCTCAAGCTATCAATACTCAGGGTAGATTGCAGTTAGCTATGGGCAAAATAGAAGCAGCTATTGAGAGTTGGAAACAAGCTGCTGAGATTTATCAACAAGCTGGAGATAAAATTGGCACTCTTGGAAGTCAGATTAATCATGCTCAAGCTTTGCAGAGTTTAGGTTTATATGGACGATCTCAAAAATTACTAGAACAAATTGCCTCAAAACTACAAGAACAAACCGATTCAAGGCTGAAAATAGTAGGATTGAGAAGTTTGGGTATTGCCCTACAAGTTACTGGTAATCTAGATGATGCTCAAGAATTACTAGAGCAGAGTTTGGCTATTTCTCAAAAACTCAATTTGCCCGAAGAAAGCAGTGCAACTTTATTCAGTTTAGGAAATACAGCAAGAGCTTTTAGCGATCGCCAAGTAGCAATTAAGCGACGTAATTCAGTAACTACTCCCGCTTATACTTTCTATCAACAAGCAGCAGCAACTACCTCCCAACCTTTATTAAAAGTAGAAGCCCAACTAAATCAACTTAGTACCTTAATTGCTGCGGAACAATTATCACCAGCTAAAAACTTACTTCCCGAAATTCAAACTAATGTTAGTAACTTGCCCACTACAGCAAATCGACGTTCAATTTATGCTCAAGTTAATCTGGCTAAAAGTTTAATCGATCTAGTAGCTAAAGATTCTGTTGAAAAAAGTTATCTCGATCGATCTCAAAATTTATTAGCTAAAGCCATTCAACAAGCTCAACAACTCCAAGATCTTAAAGCAGAGTCTTATGCTTTAGGCATTCTTGGTCATTTATCCGAACAACAGCAACAATGGTTATCGGGTCAAAAATATACCGAGCAAGCTATAGAATTAGCTCAAAGAATTAATGAAATCGAACTTATTTATCAGTGGCAGTGGCAGTTAGGTAGACTATTAGTAGTTCAAAACAATACAAATAGTGCGATCGCTGCTTACACTTCAGCAGTTAATGCCCTGGAATCTCTTCGTAGTGATTTAGTCTTAACTAACGTTGATGTGCAGTATTCTTTTCGCGATAGTGTTGAACCAGTCTATAGAGAGTTAGTCAGATTACTACTACAACCCCAAAATAATCAACCAGTTAGTCAAGCCAATTTAATCCAAGCCAGAGATACGATCGAATCTTTACAACTAGCTGAGTTAAATAATTTCTTTCGAGAAGCTTGCTTAGATACCATACCTACCTCTATCGAAAATGTCGATCCTAAAGCAGCCGTAGTCTATCCCATTATTTTAGGCGATCGCTTAGAAGTAATTGTCAGTTTCTCAGGAAAACCCCTGCGTCACTACTCGACGAAAATCTCTCAAGCAAAACTAGAAGCAGAAATCGAACAACTGCGTCAAACTGTTGTTATTAGAAGTCAACGTCTATTTCGTGAACCTGCCCAAAATTTATATGATTGGTTAATTCGTCCTGTTTTAAGAGATTTAGTTGATAGTGAAATTGAAACTTTAGTCTTTGTAGCGGATGGTAGTTTCCGTAATATTCCGATGGGAGTTTTGCACGATGGAGAAAATTATCTAATTGAAAAATATAACATTGCTCTTACACCAGGATTACAATTATTAGCTCCTCGTCCTTTAAAAGAATTAAAGTTAAAAACTTTAGCAGCAGGGTTAACTGAAGAGAGACAAGGTTTTTCACCTTTAGATTATGTCAAAGTTGAATTAGAAGATATCCAACAAAAATTAGATAGTACAGTCTTAATCGATCGAGAATTTACTCAAGAAGCCTTACAAGCCAAAATGCAATCTACGGAATATCCCATAGTTCATATTGCAACTCATGGTCAGTTTAGCTCTATTCTAGAAGATACTTTTTTGTTAGCTTGGGACAGCCGTATTCAAATCAATCAACTCAACTCCATTATCCAAACTCAAAATCTGCAACAACAAAATGCGATCGAACTTTTAGTACTTAGTGCTTGTGAAACTGCCGTAGGCGATCGTCGAGCAGCTTTGGGTTTGGCTGGTATGGCAGTTAGGGCTGGTGCTAGAAGTACTTTAGCTACTTTATGGTCAGTCAACGATCGAACTACCGCTTTAGCGATCGATACTTTCTATCAGCAATTAACTCAACCTAAAGTTCCCATCAGTAAAACCAAAGCTTTACGAGAATCTCAATTAACACTGATTAATTCGACCCAATTCAATCATCCTTACTACTGGGCTCCTTTTATCTTAATTGGTAATTGGTTATGATTACTGTATCCCAATAATCCTTTACCCTATTTTTCAATCCCAACTGACGAGAAACCATAACACACAACCAGCGCAATAGTTTATCTAAGGAATGAGGATTCTCGTGTTTTACCATTTGGGAGTGCGATCGCCAGTGAGCCAAATCTGAGATAATGTAGGAGTTTCGCATTGACAGAATGATAAAAATGTGGACTAGGACGCGATCGCCAATTATCACTACTCGATCGCCATTGAGCGTAAAATAATTTTTGTTCTAGATTGGGAGAAAAGAGCCATAAGAGTAAGAACAAAGCCATCTACTGCTAAATGTGACCTGAATATCTATACAGGATTTTTAATTGCTGAACCCAAATATGGTGGATGTAACCGATTGGCAGAAATTGGTGATATTTCTCACCACTGGAGTTAATCGTTTCTTAGAGAGAGAAAGGTATAAACCCAAAGATTTATTTTTAGAAAATCAGGCTTATATTAACTTAATAGGTGGCACATTAAGAGACTGTTTGTAAAAAGAAAATAAAGAAAAGTTCAAAGAGAAGGGTTAGGTTAGAAAAATTGGAGAGTCGGATTCAATTAAATTGAAATGGGAAGAAGAGCTTATTCCTCTGATCTGACTGACTCAGAGTGGGAAATTATTGAACCGTTGCTACCAACGGAAAAAAGACAGGGAAGAAAACGAGAAACTGACCTGAGAGAAGTAGTTAACGCCATATTCTATCTACTCAAGGAAGGATGTCAATGGCGCTCGCGTTGCCGAGTGATTTTCCACCTTGGTCAACAGTGAGAACCTATTTTGACAAATGGAACAGAAACAAAATCTGGTATCGAATTAACCAACTGCTTCGAGAAGAATTAAGACAAAAACAAGGACGTGAAAGTCAACCTAGCGCAGCAGCTATAGATAGTCAGTCAGTAAAAACGACAGAAAAAAGGGGGAGGTGTATCAGGGAAATCGCATCTTAATGATCTTGATAAATCGCTGATTGTAGGGAGCAAATTCTCGCGATGATCAAACCTGATGCCAACAAAGCCGTGAAATTGGTCAACCCAAGGGAATTCCTTCTCACGATACTATGAAGCGAGTTTTTTCCTGACTGAATCCAGAACAATTACAACAATGTTTTCTGAAATGGGTAGAAGCAATTAGTCTCATTACTTTTGGCGAAATAGTAGCAATTGATGGAAAAACTCTCCGTCATTCTTATGATAAAAGTGAGAACAAATCGGCTATTCATATGGTGAGTGCTTGGGCGACAAATAATGGTTTAGTTTTAGGGCAAAAAAAAGTCGATACCAAATCCAATGAAATTACAGCTATCCCTGAGCTTCTTAAAGTTTTATCTTTACAAGGATGTATTGTTACTAAGCTTAGACGCACTTACATTGCATTAATTAAATTACCTTTGTTTTTGAACTTTTCACTCCAATTAATAGTTAAAGCTCCTTCATTGAGAAGATTATTGACTACTTTTGCTAATTGTTCTTTATTGTCAAATT
>JASJDI010000366.1 GCA_030065155.1 Xenococcaceae cyanobacterium MO_188.B29 | reverse complement strand
TGAATAATAATTTTCTGCTTCAGATTCTATCTAATTCTGGCATATTTTGACTTGATATTTTGATGCGATTACCCTGAAATAGTATCTATTATGAGTAGAATTTAATGGATAAAATTCAAAAACTAAAGAATCTGAAAAGAATTAGGAGAATTGCTACTCTTTTGGATTCAGCTATTGGTATTCCTGGTACTAAGTTTCGTATTGGGTTAGACCCCATTTTAGGTTTGATACCAGGAGGAGGAGATTTGATTACGGCTGGTATTTCAGCATATATGATTTTTCTGGCTGCTCGTTTTGGGCTAGAAAAAGAAGAGATAGGTAAAATGATTGGGAATGTTGCCCTTGAAACTTTCTTAGGTACAGTTCCCTTATTTGGAGATATTTTTGATGCTTATTTTAAAGCTAACCTACGCAACCTAGAGATTTTAGAAAAGCATATAGAAAATTCAAAAGTCAAAAATGATAATGTTATCCCTTTACGAAATAACGTCCGAAAGTTAACAGTAAAAGAAAATTAATTTTCCTCCAATCTTTTCTCGTAGAGAAGATATGTTTAAAACAGATATTGCCTCTAAAATAAACAAGATTGATTAGACTTAATATCTAAATCAATAATCAAATAATAATAACGGAGATTATTAATGCTTAAAGGAATAGAACTAATCGACTGTGCTAAAGCCAATGCTAAACAAGGAGTTGCTGTTGCTGCTAAACAATCTGGTTATGAGCAAAATATCGCTTTATTTCAAGAAAACTTAAACAAAGCTTGTCAAGATATTGGTGTTAATATAGACGAACTATCAGACTTGATTACCGATCGACAAATAGTTAAGGAAAATAATCAGGGTTTAGATATAGCTCCTGATACTAATACACAGCTTTAAAAATTTTTTTAGCTAAATCAAATCAATATATTAAAAAAGGTAGTTATTAACTGTAAATAACTGCCTTTATTTTATTTGCTCTTAACTAATTGAATCAACTGTACGACGATCGCTCTTTGAACCATTCCTATTACTATTATCAGGGATAAAATCGTTATACTTATCCTGATTGTAAAAATAGAGAGTGCGGATAGGATAAGGGATACCTATATTAGCATCATCTAAAGCTTCTTTAATTGCTATAATTGCTCTAGTTTGGATTTGTCTTACCTGGGGTTGTCTAGGATGAGTCCAGTAGCGTACAACAAAATCGATCGAACTATCGCCAAATCCCACTAAATCTATTTCTGGAGATTTATTATCAAGAACTCCTTCTACTTTTTCAATTGTTCTCTGTAAAATGTTTTTAGCCTCTGGTAAAGAAGTATTGTAATCTACTCCTACTGCTAAATCAGTACGACGTTGATCGAAAGCAGTCCTGACTCTAACAGCACTAGTGTAAACATCAGAGTTAGGCACTAAAACCATTTCCCCATTATAAGTACAAATTCTAGTAGTACGGAGATCTATTTGGTCTACTGTCCCTTCATAATCACCAACTATAATTTGATCTTCAATACGAAATGGTCTTTGGATTAAGATGAGAATGCCAGATAAGAAATTTTTAAAGATGTCTTGGAAGGCAAACCCAATAGCTACCGAACTTAAACCCAAAGTAGTAATAAAGCTGCTTAAACTTAAACCAGGAAAAGCACAAACACAAGCTAGGAAAATTCCGACGATCCAGGTTGTGACATGAGCAGTTTTACTAAACAATAATTGTAATGATTTACTATCCGTAGTTTTTTTGCTTACGCGGTTGATAATATTTCTCGAAAACTCTGCTACGTAGCGAGTCAGCATCAGTATAATCAAGGCTGCAAGAAAACCAGGAAATACTTTGACTGCGTCGCTAAGTAAGTCTCTGAGACTACTTAAAACTATATCAATTATTTTGTCCATAAGAAAAAAGGAAGAAGAGAAAAAGGTAGGAAGGAAGACAATCAATGTACTTCCTAGAATTTAATTATTCTTTGGCAATTACCCATATAGCATGAACAATTCCAGGTATATAGCCTAGTAATGTCAGCAAAATATTAATTGCTAATTGAGTACTAAATCCTGTTTGTAAAAACACACCTAAAGGTGGTAAAAATATTGCACAAATAATTCTGACAATGTCCATTTTTTCGGTTATTTTAATTTTGATTAAGATGATTTATTTATTTGAATTTAGCTACAGCACTATCCCAGGCATTAGTTATTTCTGTCCAAGCTTTATCAAAACCTTGTTGCATTTCTGTCCAAGCTTCTTCACTAGTTCCTTGTAATTCTTTAAACTTAGCTTGGGCAGCATCTCTTTTGGCATAAAGTTCTGCCATTTTATCTTGATACTGTATTTTGGCATCAGCCTTAGCCTGTTCACCTTTAGCTTTTAATTCAGCTATTTGAGCATTAAATTTATCAAGTTGTGCTTTAGCTTTTTCCTGATATGCTTGTTTGGTGCTTTCTGTAGTGGTCATGATGAATTTACCTCAAGTATTTTTTTGGGCAAAAGATATTTACAAGATTAAACTAGCAAAAAGAGATTTATGAAGAATCTTTCCAAGGTAAGAAATTTAAATTTGCTAGATTTATTTCTGTCTATCTAAGGATAGAAAAATTACTTAAAAAAAAGTAAAGTTATACCGTTTCTCAAAAGTCACTGTCGATCTAACAAAATTTATCTTAATAACTAAAAAACGTGAAATCTTTATTTTCCCTAACACCTAACACCTAACACCTGACACAACCCAAGTCTCTCAATATTTTCGAGAATTGGTATTATGTATCTTTTTACTGTTGATTTCCCAACAAAACTATTGGCAGACAATTTATAATTTATGATATTTTTTAAGTGGTGGCGATCGCTCGCTCTTTTGTTTCTACAGACTTATCATCTAGGCGATCGATATATACCTGCATATCATTCAACTGAACATTACCAAAAACTGTTGCAAAAGCAGTATCTGCTGCATCTCTCCCTGTCCCAATACGCACTAAGCCGTTAGTGGGTGCAAGACGAGTAGCATCAAATAAATACCATTTGTTTTCCAAGTAAGCTTCAAAACAGGCATGAAAATCAGGTGGCTGTAGTTGCCAAGCATAGGCTGAGATAAATCTGGCAGGAATATTTAAGGCACGGCAAAAAGCAATGCCTAAATGAGCAAAATCGCGACAGACTCCTGCCCTTTCTGTTACAGTATCATAAGCAGAAGTATGAGAATCTGTGCTACCAGATATGTAGGTAACTTTGTCATAAATCCAATCACAGATAGCTTGAACTCTAGCATAACCAGGTTGACAATCACCGAATTCATCTTGGGCTAACTTCATCAGGCGATCGCTTTGACAATAGCGCGATGGATATAGATAATGAATAATATCCAGAGGTATTTCTGCTGGCGGAATTTCTTCGATCTCAAGAGGATTATCCAGGTTGTGTTTTAATCCCACTATTGCCTGATAAGCAATTTTTAGTTTTCCGTCTGGTGCAACTAATCGTAAATAACTGTTTTCCGTAGAAGGGACAATATATTCTTCCTTGTTGCAGTCAGGTTGGATTTGCAAGTTGCTATCTAAAATCTGTTGATACTCATTTTCCACCGCACATATATTAAAGATAAAAGTGCTGGTACTCGAAACATCGTAATTTAGTTGGCATCCAAGCTTAAACTTCATGGTAATTAACTTTTCACAAATACTTGTGCTTCGTATTCAGGAAGATCGATTATAATTTGACCATTGCCAGCTTCAAGATCGTAGTTACCAGTCCATTCGTGCCAAGTACCGTCAGCAGGGAAGTTAGGAACAGTATAACCAGCTAAATATCGATCGGAGAAGTTAGCTACAACTACCACGCGAGAACCTTCATCATTCCAGCGAGTATAAGCAATTACTTTTGATTCTGGGTCTTCGTGAAAGAATTCGATATTAGCTGTATAGAGTGCATGGTTTTCTTTGCGGAGGTTAATTAAACCTTTGTAGTGTGCAAATAGATGCTTGTTATCATCTCCTGCGAGTAAAGTCCAGTCAATTTTACTAGCTTCTTGATTAAGGGGTTGATAGTCACCAAATTCTTCCCCCATCCATACCATGGGAATACCCACCGCAGTCATTAATAAAACGACCCCTAGCTTAACTCGTTTAAAGGCTGCATCTCCAGTAATACCACGATTACCTAACTCTACCATTACCCTTTCGTGGTCATGATTGGTGATGTAATTGACTACATTGGTTGCACCCAAGAAGCCTTGACGCTTACAGTCGATAACATCTTTAAGTTGTTTGGAGTCATAGCGATCGCCACAAATATGCTCGACTACGGTATAGTAAAAGCTATAGTGCCAACAGCCGTCCATTGGTCCTTCTAAGTTAGTGATAGCTGGTTTTTCAGGGATATGTTCGGCAATATTAATAAAAGGCTTCATCCCTGCATTTTCTTTGGCTCGATCGACTACCCAGTGCATGAAATCGTAGTTGTCTATCTGTTTGGCTGCGTCGTAGCGAATACCATCTATGTGATACTCCTTAATCCAGAAATCTACAGTATCGCCAATATATTTCCAAGCAGGTTTAATATCTAAATTTTCGTCATAGTGTTCGTAGTTAAATTCTGGACCCCAGCTATTATCGGGATCGGTAGGAGAATGATGATACCAGTAGTCATGATCGACTTGGGTGAGAGGACATTCAGTATTGGAGTGGTTATAAATTCCATCCATCAGTACCCGAATACCCCTACCATGACATTCATCAATGAGATGTTTTAATTCGTAGGTAGTACCGTAATTAGATTCAGCAGCAAAAAAATGTTGTGGACTATAACCCCAACTATAAGTACCAGCATTCTCTTTTACGGGCATTAATTCGATCGCATTAACTCCCAACTCTAGCAAGTAATCTAGTTTTTCAATCACGTGTTGATATTTACCTCTAGCTTTAGGATCGTCTTCCCCACCTGAAAAATCGCCGATGTGCAATTCGTAAATAACTAATTCATGAGCTGCTGGTAATAGTTTATCATCATGTTGCCACACATAGGTATCGACAATTGGTTCGCCATCTTTGATAGTTATCGTACCATTTTGGGATTCCGGAGCAATATTGACAGCATAAGGATCGACAATTTCTACCCATTCATCAGGTTCTAGAAACCAACTTTTAGAACGAACCCGAAATTTATATTCATATTCTCCATCTTCTAGGTCAATTTTAGTTTTAAAATAACCTTTATCGTCTTTTTCCATGGCTACAGGTTGCCAATCAGAAAAAGAACCAATAACCGCAGCTTCTTTATTATAGGGAGCAAATAATTTGAATTCTATTGAACTTACCATAATAGAACACCCCAAATCTTAAAAATTGTTTAATTTATGCTGGCAGTATATTAAAGATATCCAATTTAAAACATCCATCAAGAGTAATAAGTAATAAGTAATAGGCAATAGTGCGACTTGTTGGGTGCTAATCAATTATAAAAATTGAAAACCACCCGTTCAGAACCTAGACATCTGAATAAC
>JASJDI010000365.1 GCA_030065155.1 Xenococcaceae cyanobacterium MO_188.B29 | reverse complement strand
TTTTAGCATCCTCTCACTCAAAATCTTGGTACTTTTGAGAAAATTTAGGAGCAAAAATTAAATTTAGTAATGCGCAACTCATTACTCCTTACTTATTACTCATTACTTATCCTCACAGACTACTTTTTCAGCAAACCCTACATATCTACACTTTACACTTTTTGCTTCTAGCTTACTGTAACCTAATTGACTTTGTGAGCGGGAAGTCCCTCACAAAGTTAAAATATATAAAATTAGGTGATAATAACCAGCAAAATTTAGTTTCATGTCTACTAATCCTCCATCTGAAACAATTGCTCCATCTAAGTTTGAACTGCTCAAACAAGAATATTTTTTTTTGCAAACCACAATAGAAGACTACAACAAACAAATTTGGCTGATTAAAG
Organism: Xenococcaceae cyanobacterium MO_188.B29; assembly: GCA_030065155.1. Classification (GTDB taxonomy): domain Bacteria; phylum Cyanobacteriota; class Cyanobacteriia; order Cyanobacteriales; family Xenococcaceae; genus JASJDJ01. The sequence continues at coordinate 5,106 of JASJDI010000365.1, read as the reverse complement.
CCCTCGGTATCACCGGAACTGGTGCCGTCCTTGGTTTGACATTACAACAAAAACAAGAGCTTATTCTTCTTGTTGGCTGTGCCATTCCTCTGTTTTTTTGGATTTTGGAAAGTCAATGGAAACACTTCCAGCGAGGTTTTTATCCCCGCGTAGCTAAGATTGAATCAATTCTGCGGGAAGAGATGAATTTATGCAGTCCCGCTATTTTTAGTGATTGGTGTCAAGCTTTTCAACGAAGTACGACTTCTAGACGCAGAGGCTATATCTGGGATGGCTTACTCAATCCTAGTGTCTTTGTTAGCTATATTCTGGAAATAGTATTTCTTTTAATTCTGTATTGGCTCAAGCTTCCATGCCGATTGACTTAAGGACAAGAGTTTCGGAGAACACCATATGCTAGAACAGCGATTCAGTAATAATAGGTTGCTGGTAAAGTGCGACAAGACATCAACTTTTCTTGGTGCAAGCTCTGAGATAAAGATTAACCTTATTGCGTATAATATTGACCTATAAAAACCAACTAATTGCTATTTCAAATCTTCCAACTTAATCCGAGGATCGACCGCTTTTAATAATAAATCTGCCAGCAAATTACCAACAATTAACATGGTTGCACCCATCATTAAACTTGCCATAACTAAATAAAGGTCTTGGGCTTGCACTGCTTGTAAGATCAAACGTCCTAAACCTGGCCAATTGAAGAAAAATTCGGTGATAAATGAGCCACTAAGCAAACTAGCAAATTCAAATCCGAGTAAAGTAATTAGAGGATTAATAGCGTTACGTAAAGCATGGACGTAGAGGACTTTATTTTCTGGTAATCCTTTAGCGCGGGCAGTTTGAATATAGTCTTGACGTAATACATCTAGTAACTGTCCTCTGGTAAGACGTTGCAAGCCAGCAAAACTAGTAATACTCAAAGCTATAAGAGGTAAAATCATATGCCAGCCAATATCCAGAATCTTACCGAAAAAAGATAATTCTTCATGATTAATACTGGTCATTCCCCCGACAGGAAACAGAGGGGAAGTATATTGAGCAAAAATTAGTAGTAGTAATGCAGTGATAAAGCTGGGAAAACCTTGACCTACATAACTAAGTACCCGCAAAAATTTATCAACTATAGTATTTTGTTTGACTGCGCCAATAATTCCTAACGGAAGAGCGATCGCCCATGTAATAATAATAGAAGCAACAGCAAGAAGTAAAGTTGCACGTATTCTTTCTAATAGTAATGAAGAGACAGGGCGAAAATAAACAAAACTCATTCCAAAATCAAAACGAGTAATTACTCGCCACAACCATCGTCCATATTGTTCTAAAGGAGGCTTATCTAAACCAAACTGCTGCTGCAACTCTGCTATTCTTTCAGGAGATATTTGCGGATTGTTCCTTAATGTATCCAGATAATCTCCAGGTGCAAGCTGAATAATAGCAAAACTGAGGGCAGAAGCTAGAAATAGGGTTAAAAGTGCCTGTAATAGTCTTTTAGTAACATATAGTGTGGTTTCGTTGAGCAGTAAATGGGATAATCGAGTGGCAAGAGAGTCTGAGTTAACAGAAGAACTATTACTAGAAGTCATAGGCGAGATCGGAGAATTTAGTCGAATAGCATTGAATCAGCAGCTAAAAGCTCTTTAGGCAAAGTATGCAGCAATCCAAAACAAACTGTCCACTAAGATTGTACTCAATACTGCTCCAGCAAATGCCCACCAATGAAATTGCCTTTTTCGTAGTGACCAAAAACTGACAGCTAACAATAAATTGACTAGAACAATTGCCCAACTAATACCCCAAAGAGTTTGCATTCGATCTAGGGCAGAATGAAAGATAGGAGATGCTAAAGCAGGATCGACATGCATTAACTTACGCCAATAGGGTATCAGTTCTGTGAGATAAAAATATAAATCCGTAATTGCTGTTCCTAACAGAGAACCGAGATAGAAGTAATTACCTACTAAAGCCCAACCTCGCCAAACACACCACAATGCGAAGGGTAAACCAATAGCTTCTACAGGGATATGAATCAACGGTTCCCAGCGCAACCAACCCCAGTAAATTGAACCAGCTAGCCAACTCCAACTGAAGCCTAGTAAGATATCTCCCCACCAACGAGTTTGAGGACGTTGATACAACAGCCAACCAAGAACTATCCAAAAGGTTGTTAATCCTAAACTTAACCAAGGAAATAACCTAACTATCGGTGCTTGAAAAAATACTGGTATGGAAACTAAGAAAGAGGCTGCAAAAAAAACTCGTTTAGCTTGAGGCTTTTGATTTTGCCATGATGATAAATCAAGGAGAGCATTTTGAACTTGGGAAGAATAATTAGAAGTAGAAGAAGAGGTCACAAATTAATAGGGGTAGGTTTGAGCTAGAAATTCTGAGATTTCTTTACGTATCTTTACATAGACTAAAATATCACATTTTATTACTGCTATTTATTTATAAAATCTTTAGCTTTGTTTCAATCACAGGAAGAATTTACACTAAATTCAGTTTGGATATGATACTTAATGGCTAGGCAAGTCAGAGGTCAGGAGTCAGGAGTTCAGAAGTTCAGAAGTCCACTGATCTTTTTTTATTTAGATGAAAAATCTAATCACCTAAATAAGCTTCTAATACTTGGGGATTACTTTGAATCTCTTCTGGTTTACCATCAGCTAGATTTGTTCCTTCGGCTAACACCCAAACATGATGACACAAAGACATAATTACATCCATATTATGTTCAATAATTAAGAAAGATATTCCTTGTCTATTCCATTCCAGAATATGTTCACAAATTTGATTAATTAAAGTAGGATTAACCCCAGCAGCAGGTTCATCAAGCAAAACCAATTTAGGATTACCCATGAGTGTCCGCGCCATCTCTAATAATTTTCTTTGTCCTCCAGACAATGCCCCTGCATAATCATGAGCTTTTTCTGCCAGTCCCACAGACTCTAAGATATCCATTGCCTGTTGTTTATTAGCTCGCTCTTCATCCCTCAGTTTGCTTTGCTGAAACCAAACCTTAAAAAAGTTTTCTCCTGTTTGCCTTTGTTTTGCTAGCAGCATATTTTCTAATACTGATAGTCGGGAAAGGACTCTTGCCACCTGAAAAGTACGGATAAAACCTAATTGAGCAATTTCATGGGGTTGAAGATGATGAATTGCTTGACCAGCAAAAATAACCTCCCCTCGATCGAGACGAATGAAATTAGAGAGTAAATTAAATAAAGTGGTTTTTCCTGCCCCGTTTGGTCCAATTAAACCAGTGATACTACCGTGATTGACGGTGATAGAAGCATTAGTTACAGCTTTGATACCACCAAAGCTTTTGGATAGTTTGGTTGCTGATAGTAAAGAAGTTGGCGGTGATTGTTGCATTATTTATCTAGATTGCCTGGAGAATGCGATCGAAAAAATTTTTGTTTTTAATGTTAGCTTAATTCCTAAAAACTCCCAAGTTATTGATATTGAGTTCAAACGACAACCCAAAATTATCACCTTGAATTTTACTACGATGAGTTTATCGATCGCGATCGCTATTATTGATTTTTTCACCTTATTTTCATTCTAGTAGATCATCTATTTCAACGACTCACACTCGACATTCATGACCATGAAAAATTTAGTCTCACCTGAACACACACACCATATCTAATGCTTTGTCAAAATTGATTTGAGGGATAATCTCGATCAATATCTCCCTCTCTCTTGGTCAGCATTCCCTTGCGGATTACAAATTCCGCGGGGTCTGACCGCTGCCTCCCCTGCTTCCTCCGCTTCCCCTGCTTGCCTCAACCCATCAATTCAAAATTGACAGACTACTAGTGTTTACCACGGTAATTCCAGAAGAGCCCCTATCGTTCTTATCCAAAAAGACAGAGGTGTTTTATGATAGAAAAATGCAAAATCTTACTATAACCCGACCCGACGACTGGCATCTGCATCTACGTGACGGCGAGGCAATGAAGGCAGTTCTGCCACATACGATACGTCAGTTTGCCCGCGCCATCATCATGCCGAACTTAAAGCCTCCAATACGCTCGGTAGCCGATGCTGCTGCCTATCGCGATCGCATTATCGCTGCAATTCCGACTGGCAAGCAGTTTGAGCCACTGATGACACTATACCTCACCGACAACACGAACCCCGAAGAAATTATCGCAGCCAAAGCATCCCAGTTTGTCAAAGCGGTAAAGTACTATCCAGCCGGTGCAACGACCAATTCAGACTTCGGTGTGACTGACATTCGTAAGTGCGATCGCGTTTTTGAAGTGATGCAACAGGTAAACCTACCTTTATTACTGCACGGGGAAGTGACCGATCGAGATGTTGATGTGTTTGACCGCGAGAAAGTGTTTATCGAGAAACATTTGCTCCCCCTCAAGGAGCGATTTCCCAACCTGCGTGTGGTGCTTGAACACATTACCACCTCCGATGCTGTGCAGTTTGTCCTAGCGACCAACAATATCGCTGCAACGATCACCCCACAACATCTATTGTTTAGCCGTAATATTCTATTCAAAGGTGGCATTCGCCCCCATTTTTATTGTTTACCAATTTTGAAACGAGAGGAGCATCGTCTAGAACTTTTGCAAGCAGCAACATCTGGCAATCCTAAATTTTTTCTAGGCACCGATAGTGCTCCCCATCCCCGCAATAGCAAAGAAAGTTCCTGTGGCTGCGCGGGTTGCTATTCTGCTCTGCACGCCATAGAGTTATACACAGAAGCTTTTGAGAGTGCTAATTCACTTGATAAACTTGAAGCTTTTGCCAGTTTCTATGGACCGGATTTTTATCAACTCCCGCGCAATACCGAACAGATTACTTTGACCAAAACAACCTGGCGTATTCCCGATGAAGTTCCCTTTCTTGAATCTGGACTCGTTCCTTTATGGGCAGGTCAGGAGATGAGGTGGCAAATGGCTGAACACTAGCATGACAGAAGTTAATTGATTGATTGGGATGATAGTGTTTTGACGTACTCTACGACTGAGCTAACGCTACAGTCGCAGAATCTTGAAGGACATTAATCCTTACTGGCTGCGTCAAGCAGACCCTACTTACTCGGAGGAAAACCTCTTTGTAGCTACTTTTAAAACCAATATTTAGACT
>JASJDI010000364.1 GCA_030065155.1 Xenococcaceae cyanobacterium MO_188.B29 | reverse complement strand
CACCATCTATCGAAACAAGGAGGCATGGCTGCGGGAGTTGTTTCTCTCATTATAGCGCTCGCCTAAAATAAGAACGTGAAACCTAACTATCAAAAGCAGTATATCTTATTTTGCTTGTACCAATTGTTTAAGTACCGCTATTAAATTGGGGCAACGTCTAATTGATAACAGTCGATTCATCATGTGGTAGATCAGCAAAACTTTGCTAAAGAATTTTTCTTTTATCGTTTTTATTGGGATGAGAACTAATTTTAATTGCTTAACACCCCGTCGATAAATTTATCGCGGGGTAAGCTTATGTTAATTAAACATTAGTAGTTTCCTGAGCAAATTTATCTCTAGACTGCGTTAGTGGATTAGCTCTTACTGCACGAAACATGCCAAATCGGCAAAGACCTGTACCAAATGCTAACCTCATCAGTAGCAAGGTAGGTACTTCTCTGAGAGATTTAATCAAACCAGATAGACCAAAAATTATTAATCCTTTTGGTCTAGCTATTCCTTGCCAAATAGAATCTAACCAAGAAGGAAGAGTCTCTTGTGACCAATCTGCGGTGATTACTTTCCCTTTTACTAATCCTGTCTGTTCTAAAAGTTCAGAAAAGCCTTCTATGCTAGAAAAAGCGGGATGTGACCACTGATCTAATAATTGTCGCATTACTGGTTTTTCCCAGAAATTAAGGGGTTTTTGGCGATCGTCTCTTTGATTCCAGTCAGCTACGACTAATATACCACCAGGTTTGAGTACTCTAATTAATTCTTGAGCAAAAACAGCTTTGTCAGGCATATGAGGCCCTGCTTCAACTGACCAAACTACGTCAAAACTAGCATCAGGGAAAGAAAGTTGCATAGCATCATCTACCATAAACTTAGCACTAACTCCTTCTGGGGTTAACTCCTGGGCGCGTTTGACTTGCTGAGGGCTAATAGTCACCCCAGTAACATCAAACCCATAATCCTTAGCTAAGATACGGCTACTTCCACCAATACCACAACCCACATCTAAGACAGTAGTACCCTCAGGTAATCGATCTAAACCACCCCATTTCACCATTTCATGGACAAAATCAGACTTAGCAGTTAGAAAATCTTTCCGTTGCGGTGGTGAACCATAATGACCTAGGTGGATGTGTTCACCCCAGTAAAATTCTAAAATGCCGTCTTCTGTCCATTCGTCGTAGGAATTGGCTACCGAGTCAGAAGATTGATAACTACGAGCAGTAATGAGATACAAGACAATGCCCAGAATCGTTAGGGCAAGAAGAAGTGCAAGGAATAAAAAAAACAAACTCATTGAGATAGGCTACTTAATATTTCTTAATAATTCTAGAATAAGATTTAAAATAATAAGTAAAAAATCCTATGACTTCATCTCCTTCTCAAATCGATCGATCTTCAGAATCACAAACTTGGAAAATCAAACTTTTATACGATGGTGAATGTCCCTTGTGTTTAAGAGAAGTTAATTTTCTCCTCAAGCGTGATGCAGGTAGGGGAATAGTTAATTTTGTTGATATTGCCGATCTTAATTATCAGCCAGAAGAAAATGGTGGGGTTGATTTTGCCACAGCAATGGGCAGAATTCATGGAGTGTTACCAGATGGTACAGTAATTAAAAATGTAGAAGTATTTCGGCGAGTTTATGAAGAATTAGGCATGGGCTGGATCTACGCAGTAACCAAGTTACCATTAATTGGTAGTATTGCAGATTGGTTATACGGCATCTGGGCAGATTGGCGTTTAGCTTTAACTGGAAGACCAAATTTAACTGAGATCTTAACTCAACGAGAGGAACAGTTAAAATCAGAACCAGGAAGATGTCGTTTAGAGCAGAGATAAGCAGTTCTAAACTTTGCCAAATGATAATATCCAAACTTAAGTAGATATTTTCATCCCGTGCATCCATGGGATAAGCTTTAAGCATTAAATGAGTTGCCCAAGGTGTTTCAATCATCGTCACCACAATGGGCAATTTTAATTGAGTATATTGATTGGGATCTCGACTTTAGGTAAAAAAGCGATCGTAATTTTGATTTTTGCTGCTAGCACTTTTAGCGTTGGATGGAATATAAAATTCGCTATGTAGTGGATTATAAGCGTCGGCGAGGTAAAAAAAGTGAATTATTTAACCATATTCTTGATTAAATAGATAAAATCGACGTTCGTATTCTTCTGGCTTTAGCTAACTTCGAGTTAGTTGGCGCACCAGCATTAAATGTTAAGTTCCATGAAAAAAACTAAATCTTACTACAGCAAAATTACCAATAAAATTAAGCGCAGGAGATTATTTGACTACAGTCACGAACAACCAGGCAGTATTCCAGGCACTCTCAATATCTCCCAAGATGCTGTTGCCCCTCAAATTGTTTTGATTGACTATAATTCTGACCAAGCTAATCTAATTAGCGATCTTACTCCAGAAGCTTGTTCCGAGCATTTGTATACAGAGTCAGTATCCTGGTTTGATATTGGTGGCTTGGGCAACGAAGATTTTTGGCAGAGAATAGGAATAATATTTAAATTACATCCCTTGGTTCTCGAAGATATTGTTAATATCCCCCAACAACCAAAAATAGAAGATTATCAAGAGCAATTGGTAATAATTACCAAAATGGCATTATCAAATCCTGAAGGAGAAGGATTCTGGCTAGAACAAGTTAGTTTTGTGGTGGGCAGGCATTACATCCTAACTGTACAAGAACAAAAAGGCAAGGATTGTTTAGAACCTATTCGTCAGCGCATTCGCTTTAAAAAAGGAAATATCAGAACTAAAGGAACAGATTATTTAGCCTATGCTTTGTGGGATGCTATTATCGATGGATTTTTTCCTATTTTAGAGATATATAGTCAGAAAATTGAAGAGTTAGAAGATGAAGTACTTTTTCATCCTGGTAACAATACTTTGGCTAAAATTTATCAAACCCGACGAGAATTATTAGCTTTGCGTCGAGCAATTTGGTCTCAAAGAGGCGCACTGAATGTTCTAATTAGGGATAGAAGTCCTTTAATTGGGGATGAAGCGGTAATTCATCTGCGAGACTGTTACGATCATGTAATCCAAATTATTGACATTATTGAAACTTATCGAGAATTGGCTTCAGGCTTAACAGATATCTATCTTTCAGCAGTAGGAAATAAAATGAACGAGGTAATGAAATTGCTGACAGTTATCTCTTCTATTTTTATTCCTCTTACTTTTGTAGCAGGGATTTATGGCATGAATTTTAATCCCGAAGCTTCCCCATGGAATATGCCAGAGCTAAATTGGTATTGGGGATATCCATTTTTCTGGCTTGTGATGATAATAATATCAATAGGTATGATATATTTCTTTTGGCAAAAGGGTTGGTTCAGCAATATTTCTAATCCAAATAAAAGAAAATTTTAGCTTTATTAACTTAATGTCGGGCAAAATTTCCTTACTGAGCTACAATGTCTTATCAATAAACTCAGCGATCGCCTTATTGACTAAATCGGGATATTCGGCAATTAATAAATGTCCTGCTTCCGCGAGGTGAAGATGTTGACCTAAAGTAAACTTAGCAGCTAATTCTGCACCCATTTCTTCCGTAAAAGTGGGATCGACTCCGCCACTAATCACTAATGCTGTTGATGTAGGTTTAGTATAGGCTGCTGTAATTACTTAGGGCAATTACAAGCAGAGACGATCGATTTATTCATAAAATGAAGATGAGAAGTGGATAGTTGATTCACTTCTCAAACGCTTAATTAGGATTTACACAAGATTTATCATGCCTCGCCTAAATCTACACAGCTTATCGATGCAAATCAGCCGTATGTTCGAGCAAGGACAATCTTTTTTCTGCTCCATTAAAGTACAGGATTGGCTGAAGCAACAGAAGGAAAATCCTGAAGAATATGAGGTAATTTTTCACAAAAAACCAGCACCACCAGAATCGGGATTGATTGAAATGGTGGAAATTGAGCTACGCCGTAAAGATGGTAAACCAGTCGATTCTTGGTTACAAACTGAGATTAACAGATACACTTAACCTTTTAAATTCTAAATTTTTCGCCAACAAGGAATAAATTAAGATGGGTCAGCAAGAATTTATCCCTGGTTTGGAACTAAACCGACGATTTTATTTTGAGGCGGTGCGCCCAATTTTGAATAAGCACTTTCCAAGTTTATCTCACACTGCTGCATATATAGGCACTGGTAGCGATGTTCTAGGGTTTGATACACCTATGTCAACCGACCATGATTGGAGTCCTACTGTAATCATTTTTCTGCGGGATGAAGATTTACACTATGCAGAAAACATAAAGGAAGTAATGAGTTACAATCTACCTCATCTTTTTTATGGCTACCCAACTAATTCTGTTCAAGCATCTGACGAATCGTTAGGGACAAACAAAACTTCTCATCTTATATCAATAAGTATTTTTTTCCTATCGCACTGACGAATCTTTTTCCTGAATTACTCATTTCACTTTTGAACAAACAGTTTAACTAAAATAATTGTTCCGCTGCTAGTTTTGAGATTTGACGATATCTAGTAATTTTATAAGCTTTAATCGTACGGATTCGTGAGTATATTCATCCTCTGGATGGGGAGTTTGTCCTGGTTGCTGAAAATAAGGACGTTCGCTATACATTTGACCCCACTTTTGATCGACTTGTCTAACAAATTCGTAAAGTAAACCTTGATTATTAGTTAGGGTGGAGAGGATTTCTTGCAAAGCAATTAGAGGTGAGTCTAAATTTTCGCTTAAGCTTGAATCTCTCTCGATCCAGATGTCTAAAACTGCTTGTAATGCTCCAGATGAATCCGACAAATTTTGGTCGATGAATCTATGGAGTTCGGCGGTTACTTGTACAAGCTTTGGTACGGGAGATTCCCCTTTTAAAAAAGAACCTCCTTCCCTACCTATTGCCTCAGCAATTGAGAATTTCCGACCAGAAAGAATGTCTCGCTGTATGGCAAGATTCCTATCATTATCTTCTTCAACATTGGGATTGGATAGATTCAGTATTTGGATATGTTTTTTTTAGAATCGATCGCTAGCTAAAAACTTGACTTATCAGCCCCCAATATTTAGTACTATTGTTCTAAATAACAGACAAAAATATAAGTAATAGTTATGAGTTTTACGAAGTCTAACTTAAGTTAGAGAATGTCCAGATATTTTTTGAAGAAAACTATTGAATTAAGCGAGAAATTTTTAACGTATTTTAAATAAAAAATAATTAACTGGTTTGAGGTAAGTATTTTAGACAAATATCCAGGGGTAAGCCTATTTTGATCAAGTTATCCCTTGAGAGCGTCAGTTATTCTCATTCTCAATAAATGGAGAACATTTTTAACAGATGCTCGCTCTTAGATTGATTCTCAGGTAGGGGTAATCTACTTATTAAGGCTAGATTTAGTTGAATTTCTAATTCTGGAAAACTTGTAAATTTGGCTAAATGATATCTAATATAGCGGTTCTCAAATCGATGAGGTACAAAGTTGTTCGTTTGGAGGCAGGAGGCAGAAGGCAGAGGGCAGAAGTAAGATGTATCTCAGT
>JASJDI010000363.1 GCA_030065155.1 Xenococcaceae cyanobacterium MO_188.B29 | reverse complement strand
GCATTGGAGCGAGGGATGAGTACAGTTTCAATGGGGTTGGAGGATTTGGTAGAGGAAGCATCAAGATTCAACAAGGGTTAGCGGACATTATTACCTAACTCATACTCCTTTCCAAAGATGCCGTGAAAAGTCAGTCTGGTTGCTATCTGTAACCAAATACCTGACTTGATGGGTCAGGTGCTTAAAAGGCTTTGGTTACAGATATACTACTAGATTGATTTCTTCTTTTGATGGCTCGATCGCTTTATCTCCCTTCAAACAAGATAGCAAAACTACAAATGTAATCAGTTTTGACTTCTGACTTCTGACTTCTCCAAAAGATCGCTCTACAAAATCCCTCAAGACATTGCCGTGAAGAAATCAGCGATAGATGCTATTACCATGTTGAGTATTCCCTTTAATTCTTTTTGTCCAATATAGTCAGCTAATCGGTGAGGACGAATTTGTTCTTCACTATTTTCTATTTCTTCTCTAGTAGTTTTCGGAGAGAGAAGATGGCTGTTTTCAGCCGATGATTTAAGAGTAGTCTTGTTTGATTTAGCCTTAGATTTTCTCGCAGTCTTAGTTTTGGGAGAATCTTGATTTTGAGGAGAATTATCCTCGTTGTTCGTGGGATTATTTGGTCGAGAATTCCTTTTAATTGCCATTAGGGCGCAGCCTGGCGGTAATTGCTATTTCTGTTTAGACATTATATACAATATTTGTCGGCAACCAAGAATAGAGTAAATCGTCCAGGTTTTCAGCAATATTATTGTTCTAACTGCAAAAAGTTTTTTATATTAACGATAGTCAATTTGATTTCTAAAGAATGATAAACTACTTTTGTGTTTCAAGATTAAGATAAACCTTATGTCAGATACTTAAAATGATATTAGTCAGCTAATCGCTCGCCATTCAGAAATCCCTGGAGGTTGTCCTCTTAATTGCGGGAATTGATGTAATTATTAGAAATTTGAATTAATTTCAGCTACCTTAGAATAAGCAATGATAAATCAAATCAAACTTTTTACTTCAATAAAAGATATTGTGATAACTTTAAACAATATGAAAGCATTAATTCCTGGGTATATACCTTCAGTTTTTAATAAAAGATTTTATACATTCTATGGACTTGATGAAGATATAAGTGACGAACCTACATTACAAGATTTTTCTGGGAAAGGAAATCAATGTAGTCCTATTCAATTTTTATGGGTTGCACCAGGTAATAAACTTTATCCTAATATTCTTAAAGACCAAAATAACGATAGTTATTTACATATTGAATTTGATAATCAGGATCGGGAAACAAATAAGAATCAGGAAGGTTCTAATATTGCGATTCGCCTTGCTGGAAATCAAGCTCATCGAAAAAAGAACAACAAATATTTAACATTTGAATTAAGAGTTCCCGAAAATAAGAAAAATGTTAAAAACGAAAATATTGTATTGGCTTTTCGTATTGTCAATGGTTGGCTTCAGCATTGGCAATATACTAATCCGCAGAATCTCAACGACCCTAATCGTGTTACTACGCTTATCTTAAAAGATTGCTTTCAATCTGAGCGCGCTTCTGATGAATGGAAAAGTTTTTCTCTAAATATTGACGATGATAAAAAATGGCGATTATTTAAAGGTGATGGTAATTATCTTTATGGTCCTAAGAAAGCAGATTTTAGTATAATTACATCTATTATTTTTGAATTTGGTAGTCTAACTGACGAGGAGATTGAGGAGTGTAAAAAACCATGTCCTAAGAGAGAAGAAAGACCATGGGCAGGAAAAGGTGAACTAGAAATAAAAAATATAGAATTATCCGAAGAGCCAGAAGGATACTTCATTAAACCAATAAAAAATGCTAAAAATTTTTAATTATGCTTTTCAAGATCGCATTAAGCCTAATTATAAATTACAGGATATACAAACAATCATTGCATTTCTAAAAGAGCAACAAACCTTTAACTTTCCTACTTTAGACAATGGTTTATTTTCTGCTGCAAAAGTAAGCTCTGGTACTTCATATACTGGGTACTCTAGTGTTTGGGTAAGGGACAATATTTACCTGGCTTATACTCATTACCTGATCGATCAGACTGACATAGCTATAAATAACGTTCAATCTTTAGTTGATTATTTTCAAAAATTTAAGTGGCGTTTTGAAAACATTATTGAGGGTAGAGTCGATCCAAACAATGTTATGAAACGTCCTCATATCCGATTTAATGGAAATACTTTGTCAGAAATCAAGCAGGAGTGGGAACATGCACAAAATGATGCTTTAGGTTATTTCCTATGGTTTTACTGCTTATTAGCCAGAGAAAAATCGATCGAACTTCAACCAGAACACTTAGAAATTCTCGCACTTTTCCCTTTTTACTTTCAAGCTATTCAGTATTGGCAGGACGAAGATAGTGGTCATTGGGAAGAAGAGCGAAAAATATCCGCTTCTAGTATTGGAGTAGTAGTAGCAGGACTTAAATCACTCAAGCTGTTACTGGCAGATATCCAGCTAGCTACACACTGTAAATATCAAGATAAACTAGTTACTAGGGAATTTTTGGATGAGTTAATTAGTAAGGGAACGGTAGCACTCAATAATATTCTTCCAGCAGAATGTATTCAAGCACTTCCTAAAAACAGACAATATGATGCTGCCTTACTATTTTTGATTTATCCCTTACAAGTTATTGAAGAAGAAATGTCAGAGCAAATTCTCAGCAATGTAATTGACAATTTACAAGGGGATTATGGCATCCGAAGATATCTCTGGGATTCCTTTTGGTGTAGAGATTACAAAGATTTACCAGCAGAAATACGTACCAGTATTTCTAGTGAAAGAGAACAATGGTTGCAAGAACATGATAGAGAGTTAAAGCAAGGCGAAGAAGCTCAATGGTGTATTTTTGACCCGATTATTTCTACCATTTTTGGACTCAAGTTTCAAAAAACTCGCCAAGAAGAATATCTTCAACAACAAATAAAGTATCTAAATCGTTCTCTTGGACAACTCACGGGCAAAGACTGTGCATTAAAAGAGTTTAAATGCCCAGAACTCTATTACTTGCAAAGTGGTCGATACATACCCAATGACGTTACACCCCTGTTCTGGACACAAGCTAATTTAAGAGTAGCTTTGAAAGTTATGGAAGATAGTTTACGTTAAAGGGACAAAAAAGAGATACTGTTCTGTCAAGTAATTAATGATAGGTAAAACTATTGAAATTCTCTTCCTTGTCTCCTTATCTCCCTTGTCTTTCTTGTCTTGCCTCAACCCATCAATTCAAAATTGACAGACTACTAGCTCTATCTCTTGAAATCGCTTAAGTTGATAGTAAAATTTCTTTATGCCACTTTCCATCAAATCAAGTTCAGACAAAATATCTTTAATACGACTGCTCTGTTCTTTAAGCTTCTCAATCAATTCTCCGTTTGAAATTTCGCTCTGGTCAATCTGATTGGGTTTTTCTATGAGGTTAGTGACTTTAATGAGCAAGCTCAAATCGTTAGTCAAATAAGCTTCTTCTACGAGTTTGTATTTCTCGTTGAATGCGTTTTGATATAGCTTAAACTTCTTAATCCGAATCGACAAATCATCAAGCTTTGGCTCAATTAAGTTGCCAACATTCCTCTGCAAGAAATGGTCTTTTTCCGAGTACTCTCCATACTCCGACGCAAAGTACCAAAGCTCATCTGAGCTTTGTTCATGAATCGATTTCCATTCATAATAAAGATTGATAACTTTGTTGCGCTTAGTTAAGTAAGTTTTGCCGAATCGACCAAGCAAATACTTCAAGACAGCCCAAAAGAGCATCAAGATAATAATAAAAATCTTCATTTGATTCTGTTTTTCCCCAACTAAAGGGGGATTTTTATTTTTGTGAGAAGCTTATAACATCCTCTTTTTTCAGCAATATGCGACCATCTATAGTTTCATGATTTAGGCTGTACAAATGACTATCTCCAAACCAAAACTCAAACCCTTTAATCCCACATCCTCCATCGTCAAATTGGTGAATCAACTCTGAGGAAATAACTTTTAATTGGACATATTTTGTAACAGCTTGGCATCCTCTAGAAGTAATTAAGACTACTTCTGCATTATTTAATCGCTCGATTTCTACCTTCAAATCCCAAATTGTTCCGACCAAAAAAATCAAACCTGTCCCTAGAATCGGCAACGCAAAAATGTCTATTATTCTCTGATGTCTTTGAGAAATTTTGCTCTTCTTCATTTTCTTCTCTACTTCTACTCAACATTTTTTATCCGACAGTATCGGTTAATATCGGATAGCTTCCTTCTCTAGAGCGGATAAGTAAATCCAGTCTTTGGTGAAAATATCCTACAGATATACTACAGCAATCCTCTCCATTCCTCATATCCATCTAGAAGTTCATGCTCTTCCAGAATTTGCTCGAAGGAAGCCCGACTTCTAGCATAAGTATTCCAGACTCGATCTAAAGTCTGATGGTGAAGTTGATAAAGCGACTCTCCTATTAATTGTTTGTTTGCCTTATCTCTGAGATTCACTAACGCATTGTAAGATGACGACTGTGCATCCATTCTTTTAACTAGTTCTCGAAACTCACTGCCGATGGGAAAAACTTTCATTGGTTCTTTCTTCAACAAACATAGGTAATCATCAACCAACTTTTCTGTAGGACTTTGGCGATATGATGTTGGTTGGCTATTGATAGATACGTTGATTTGGTTGATGGCAGCAAAAATATCATCAATATTTGAAGACGCAATCCCATTACACAAATCTTGAAAACCTGGTTCTGATTCGGGACATTCCTCAATTACCTCCTTGATTTTAGCTACATCTCGATTGCTGAAATATGTGCTGAAACTTTGATTTAATTCACTATTTTTGTTCATTTTTGGTAATCTACTTTTGGTAGCTTGAATCTAAATCTCTGGCACAGAGTATTCTGTGGAGAACAACCTACCCCATCGGGAATATTGATGCCCGCGTATGCCCCCAGGAATAACGCCACTACAAATACCAAGAGCAGAAAAGGAAACGACTCGATGATGTTCATCAATTCCAATCGCAGTAAGCGACGCTGCTTTTGTTTTTGAGCCAAATCCTTTTCTCGCTGTTGATACTCTTTCTCTCGAAGTACTAAGGCTGCTGCTCTGGTTTTTAAAGCTTCTTGTTCTGTTGCCAGCAGCCCCATCAATTCTTGGCTGATTATTTCTCTGGCGGTAGTGCTAAATTCTCTGGGGAGGAGACTAAAGGAGCTTGAATACTTTCGATGTACTTTAACTTCCCCTGCCTATGTTCCTCCACTTGGGCATCGACATATTTGGCAAAATTTTGGGAGAAGTCACCCTGTAATAGTCTACTCGCTATCAGTTGTCGTAATTTTTTAACGTATGATTCGCTAAATCGATCGTATTCAGCCTCATTGACTTTAGGAAGACTCGCTAAGATGTGCTTGGCGTAATCATTCATTCCCCCTCCCTAAAAAACTAGAAGTCAAAGCCAAATAATTCTCATTCCAGCGAATTGATGTATGCTATAAATCATGGCTGGACTGAACAAAGATGATC
>JASJDI010000058.1 GCA_030065155.1 Xenococcaceae cyanobacterium MO_188.B29 | reverse complement strand
GGGTTAAACGTGAAGCCTCTCAGCCCTGCTTACGCGAGGACTGAGCATCTGGTAAGACACTCTTCTCTATTGAGACAGCTACTCGTATCCCAGATAGCCCTGCTTCTAGGCGAACAGTCGGAACTTTTGCCGAAGCTGAACCTCTAGCTCATTTCTGGCTAGAGCTTTTAGAAACAAAATTCTTATATTTAGTTGCCATTTTGCTTGCTCTCTACTATTACTTATCGAGCTACACAAGTCTTACAGGGTCGGCTGTTACCTTATTACATTGGTCTTGTATCTACCCCACTAAACCAGCTTTCTGCGTCTGGAGGGCAATAGTGCCTTTGTATCTAGAAAAATTATACCATACAGCTTCGCTTTACCCAGTCGCCCTAACCCAGGCTTGGCAAAGCCGAAGCCTGAGAGTGCGGGCTGATTGCCTGTTCAAAGTCCCTCCAAAGGGATGGAAACCTAAAAGATGGCAGATTGTTCCAATCAACGACATGGTGAGAGAAAAACGCCATCAATCAGGTCTGCAGCAAACGCGCTCTTTTTATAGACTATGCTCTGAGAATTACGTCCACAATTACGGAATTGTCTATACAGCCTATAGAGTGGGTGCGCTATTAGGAACGCTGATTACTGGACGTATTTGAGATTTGTTTGGTTCTTACACCTACGCATTTTACCCTATGGCATTCCTCGCCGTAATTGGAATTGTCGTAGCACTCGCTACTTTAAAGCACGATCGAATTGGATAATCGGTCAATTTTTGCCGTTAAAAACCTCACCTGCTCTAAATATCGAATATATTGCTGATATTGAGCTAATCAAGTTGTTTAAAATTAAAATATTATTTAACTTTTTTGTATCGAGCCTAATGCCCGAAAGTCAAATTCATCTGATTGACACAGCTACTACCCAATCTTTTCCCGCAGCACCCCAAGGAACAGTATTGAGTTCGAGTGTTGCTCTTGGTTGGCAAAGGATTACGGTAGAATTACATTCTCTTCCTCCCAGTGAATATCCTGAACATTATGTCCAAGGACATCGTTTAGCAATAATGCGTCGGGGAAAACCGATTATCTACGAATGGAAGGATAATGGTAAATGGCAAAGTACACATACTCATCAAGGTACATTCTTTTTACAGTCTCATGGAGATATTAATTATCCCCGTTGGTTTGAAACCTTTGAAATAATTGCAATTTCTCTCGAACCTTCTTTTGTAGCTCGCTGCTTTCAAGATACGATTAATTCTGACTTACTTCATTTTCAAGAATGTCGAGCTAAATACGATCTTCATCTTGCTAAATTTGCTGCCTATTTTGAAGCCGAATTACTGAATAATAATTATGGCGGTACTCTTTATGGAGAATCATTGGCTTTAGCATTTTCTCTTTATTTATTAGAGAGATATAGCGATCGCTTCTTACCTTTACCTCGCCCGAAAGGTAAGCTTTCATCTTTGCAATTAAAAGAGGTAATTGAATATATTCATGCCCATTTAGGGTCGGAATTAAGCCTGACAGAGTTGGCGACTCAACTGAATCTCAGTACTTTTCATTTTGCTCGTCTGTTTAAAAAATCTCTGGGTTTATCTCCTCACAAGTATGTATTACAGAATAGGATTGAAAGAGCCAAAAGATTGATTAAAGTTTCTTCTCAGGTTTCTCTGAGTGATATTGCTTTGCAAGCCAGTTTTTACGACCAAACCCATTTTGGTAAAGCGTTTAAGAAATATGTGGGGGTTTCTCCTAAAGCTTTTTCTAAGTTATCGGCATAACTAAAGGCTTCTAATTTACCAAAGCCAAATTATTTCTATCTCTTACTAGATCTAGGATATGTTAGCTTTATTTAGTTATGCACATCGAGCAAATTGAAACCCAAAGATTAAAAGGCGAAAGGGTAAATGAATCTCATTGGCAATTTTGGCTAGAAATGGGTTCTAATCCAACAGTTATGTCTACCTTGGGAGGTACTTGGGATCGAGAAAAAGCTCAGAAAAAAATGCACTGGAATTGCGAACAGTGGGAACGTTATGGGCATGGTCAGTGGATGTTCTTTGACAAGAGATCGGGAAGATTTGCAGGGCGCGGAGGCATCAGAAAAGTAGTTATCTGCGGTAAGGAAGAAGTTGAACTTGGCTATGCTTTGATGCCTGAATTTTGGGGTCAAGGGTTAGCAGTAGAAATTGGAGAAAAGGCTTTATTATGCGTTCGATCGATTTAATTATTCAAGTGTGGTTTGTTACACATTGGTTGGTAACAAAAAATCTGAAAGGGTCATGCAAAAGATAGGCTTTGCATTTGAAAGAAATATTATAGAAGCCAATCAGCCTCATATTTTATATAGATACCAAAACCCTAATTACAGCACTCCACAATAGATTATTTATTGAGCAAGAATTTACTATTTTCCTCAATATCGACTTTGTTAATTTAATTTCAAAGTTAATCGGAATAAAGCCAATGAATACTCGTCGCGAAATTATTAAAGGTGTTGCTATGACTGCTACAGGAACGGTTTTAGGGGCTATGGCTTCTCGCCAATCAGCAACGGCATCTCAACCTATCGCTCAAAGCACACCTCTTCCCGAATCAGCCAAACTATTATCGGGTAAAGTAGCTCTGGTAACTGGTGCTGCTCGTGGTATTGGCAGAGCGATCGCGCTGGACTATGCTAGAAATGGAGCGAATGTAGCACTACTCGATCTTGCCGATCCTACTGGAGGAATGGCAATCTCTGGTTACCGTCTGGCTAACGAACGAGAGTTAGATGAAGCAGTGGCAGCAGTTGAAGTAGAAGGGGTTCAAGCTCTCAAGCTTAAGGTTGATGTCCGAGATTATGCAGCGATGAAAGAAGCAGCTAATCAAGCTGTTAGAGAATTAGGTGGTTTGGATATTGCGGTGGCGAATGCGGGTATTTGTATCTGGACGACTATTGAAGGAGCGAATGAACAACAATGGCGCGATGCGATCGATGTTAATATCAACGGCGTGTTTAATACCATTCAAGCAGTCATTCCCCAGATGAAAGCTCAAAATGCTGGACGAATCATCACTCTAACTTCAATTGGCGGTCGTCAAGGTGTAGTTGGTAACGGTGCATATCCTACTACAAAATGGGCAGTAATCGGGCTAACCAAATCAGCAGCGATGGAATTGGGTTCTGCTAATATTACGGTAAATGCCATCGCACCAGGACCCGTCAACACCCCTCTATATCGTTCTCAAGGTCAGTTACAATCTATGGGATTAAAAAGCTTTGAGGAGCAAGATAAAGTAGTTGGTCAATTTTTGCCTCTAAAAACTGCACCAGCACTCGATCCAGAAGATATTGCCGATACTGCTACTTTTCTTGCCAGCGATCGCGCCAAGCTTATTTCTGGAGAAGTAATAGATGTCGCTCTTGGTTACAATGCTGCTTATACTGCTTAGTTTTAAAATTACTGGTTCTATCCCTCGAATCTGTACTAAAAAAGTACTATTAGACTGAATAATTGCTAATATCAAACCAGTCCTTTTGCTGCGATAAAATGCCCCTAGATTCAGATCGAGTATCTTCTACTACTTCTGCTTTTGCTACTTTGACGGATGCAGGCCGTGCTATTTGGTTAGAAAATCAGCTACAGCAACTACGCAATAGTTTAAGACCAGGACAACAGAATTTGGCAGACTGGAAAGGCGGACAGATGGCGGTTTCGGCTGTTCCTGGGGCGGGGAAATCCCATAGTTTATCGATCGCTGCTGCCATAACTATAGCTCGTCATCAATTACACAGTAGAAAACAATTAGTAGTTGTTACCTATACTCGTTCCGCAGCAGCTAGTATTAAAAGTAAGATTCGCGCCCAACTGAAAGATTTATTTCTTCCTCCAGGCGGATTTGTAGTTCATACTCTCCACGGTTTAGCACTCAATATTGCTAATAGTCAACGGGAATTATCAGGACTAGATTTAGATAATGTTACTATTGTTGTCCCTAATACCAGTCATCGCAT
This sequence comes from Xenococcaceae cyanobacterium MO_188.B29, assembly GCA_030065155.1. Lineage (GTDB taxonomy): Bacteria > Cyanobacteriota > Cyanobacteriia > Cyanobacteriales > Xenococcaceae > JASJDJ01. Next base: position 22,189 of record JASJDI010000058.1, on the reverse strand, counting down.
CATTAGAAGTGCGGTAGAAAAATGGATTTTGAAAAATCCTCGCAAATATGAAATATTGCTAGAGGGAATACAGTTTGACGGAGAAGAGACAGAAAGATTACGCCGTCAGTCTGTATTGCGAACAGAAGTATTACCCAGTTTGGCAGATACAGCGATTAAAGAGGCAAAAAGTTCTGGTTTATCCCCAGAAGACTTAAGGATAATTAGTGCCAATGCCACCGATGAATACCAAATTTTAGCCATTGCAGCAGGACTATATGAAGAATACGATCGACAATTGCGATCGCGGGACTTAATTGACTACGATGATATGATTCTCGCTGCTTTGCGTGTTTTGGAATATGAACCTATTCGTATACTATGGCAAAATCAAGTCTTTGCTGTGTTTGAAGATGAGGCACAAGATTCTAGTCCGTTGCAAGAAAAATTAATTTCTACTCTGGCAGGAAACTCAGTTAATCCAGATCTACCTCCTAATCTAATCAGAGTAGGCGATCCTAATCAAGCGATTAACTCTACTTTCACTCCTGCTGACCCTATTTACTTTAATTGGTTTTGCCAAACTTGCGAGCAACAAGAAAAGCTAGCAACGATGAATCAGGCAGGACGTAGCAGTAAGATAATTATAGATGCAGCTAATTTTGTCTTGCAATGGGTAAACGAACAAAACAAAAAACATTTACCCTTCCGTTTCCAACAAATTTGTCCCGTTGCGGAAGACGATCCTCAACCAGAAGCTAATCCTACCCCAGTAGGTAAAGGTTTAGAAATTTATCGCCCAGTAGATATTAATCATACCGTTGAATTGATTGGTAAAAGAGCGATCGATCTACTAGAAAACAATCCAGACAGAAACGCTGCCATTCTCGTTAGGGAAAATCGTCAGGGACGCTTTCTTGCTGAACAATTAGCCTACTTATCCAGAGATCATCACATTCGCCTCTATGAAGTGAGTGAAGTAGAGAGGCATTCCCAGATACCTGCCGAAATTCTTAAACTTTTGCAATTTATCGATCGACCCCACTCCCCAGACAATCTTAAAGCAGCCCTAGAAGTATTGGAACAAAGGGGGTTAATTGCTGCCCAAGACCTCAATGCTTTAGCTACTTATCCCGAACAATTCCTTTACCCTACACCCCTCAATCCTACCCAAAAGCCTCATGTAGAACAAGCCCGTCGCTATTGTTGTAACTTGCTCCGCGCCCGTTTAGAATTACCTCACTATCAGCTTATTTCTTTTTTGGGAATGAGTTTAAAATACACTGGTTCAGAATTAGCTACAGTACAGAAATTAAGCGAAAAAATAAATATCCAAATTATTCGCCATAGTTCCTTAAAAAGTACCATTGAATCTTTAGAAGAAATTGTTAGTTCGGAAAAATTTGAAGGTGTAGAAGAAGATACCGACGATAAATATACCCGTGAGGGACAAATTACGATTATTACCATGCACAAAGCCAAGGGTTTAGATTGGGATTATGTCTTTATTCCCTTTCTCCATGAAGATATCATTCCTGGGCAACCCTGGATACCCACAGCAGGAAGATTTTTAGGCAATTTTACCTTATCAGAAGTCGCTCGCGCCCAAATTCGTACCGTCGTTCATACTCAGTATATCGATCGAGAAAAGCCTGTTTCTATTCCTCACCCTTTAGAAGCATGGCAAGAAGCAGAAAAATTGAAAAAAGCGGAAGAGTTTCGCTTATTGTATGTAGCCATGACTAGGGCAAAACGACTTTTATGGTTATCCGCAGCCGAAAACGGCCCTTTTCGTTGGAATACTTTTAGAAGCGATCGGGCTAGTAATTTACAGAAAAAAAGACCTTGTCCTGTTTTACCAGCGTTAGTACGGGCGTTTCCAGAATCGAGGATAAGGTGAGTAGTGAGTAGGGAGTAGTGAGTAACCACTAACTATTATCAGCTTGTTACATTATGTAATGAGGCAATGCCTAGTAAGCTATTGGAGTATAATTTCTCCTACCATACCTGCTTCTGCGTGTCCTGCGATCGAACAGTGAAATTCGTACTTACCTGGTTTCATGGGGGTGAGTACCCATTCTGCTTCTGCGGTAGGCTTTAATTCTAGTTCGTGTATTGCCCCTTTAACTTCTACTTTGCCTGCTTGAACTTTTCTTGTCCAGCTAGCATCAGCGAAATCTTTGGCAGTAAAGTAATGTTTGGTTGGACTAGGATTGTCTAGTAATAATTTGTATGGTTTCCCCGTTTCTAATTCTAGATAATTGGGGAAAAATTTTAATTCTCCTGCGGTATTGCCTAAACTAACTTTTACTTCTGTTGGTGCTTGACTAGCTAAAGCTGTAGATGTCCAAATTAAGCTACTAGAAAGGAAAAGTATTAATGATAATCTTAAATATTTCCACACAAGTTTATCTCCGTTCAATTTTGCTAGTAATAATATAGATATATTTAGATGACACTAGACCTACTTCTAATAAATATTTATAAGACTTATAGCATTAACAAACTTTCCACCGTAATAGTTGAATTTGATATTATGTCTCCTAAAAAATTCTTTTCTCAGCTAATTCGTTCTTGGTTGATAGGCAGTCCAGTTAGAATTCTTTTGGGACCAATAGCTGGTTGGAAATGGCTTGTTGAATCAGGAAACAATTCTTACTGGTTAGGAATATATGAGCAGAAATATGTACAAACCTTTTCTCAGCAGATTACTCTAGGCAATACTGTGTTTGATATAGGTTCTCAAGCAGGTTATTACACTCTAATTGCATCTCGGTTAACGGGAAAAGATGGACAAGTGTTTTCTTTTGAACCTTTTCCTCCCAATATAGATTTTGTTAAAAAGCACTGCCATCTAAATAACTGCACTAATGTCAAACTCTTTGAGGTAGGAGTTGGCGGTTCAAGTGGAAAGCGCAAGTTCCAAGCCAATAACTCTTTTATGGGACATTTTTCGAGACACGGTGAATTAGAAGTAGATGTTGTCACACTTGATGAATTAGCAGCCAAGAAAGATATTGCTCCACCAAATGTCATTAAAATAGATGTTGAAGGGATGGAGTATTGGGTTCTACGTGGTGGTGAAAAGCTAATTCTTAAATATAAGCCCACAATATTTGTGGCTACCCATGGCAAGGGAAATAACTCAAGAGTATTACAACTTCTTCAAGATTGGGGATATGACATTGTCATGATTGGAAATGGTTCAGAAAGAAATGCTGACTATATGGCAAAGTTCCTTAGTATTGCATAGCTAACTATATTTGAGTTAAGCGATCGCCAAATTCAACCAAGCTTAATGACTAACTGAGAAGATATATCTAAACTAGCTCGACTATGATCCAAATCAATAAACAATCTGTATTTCTCGTATATTTTAAGCTACCATTAACATCAAAATTATAAGCTCTCATTGTACTTGCCTTAAATAATCCTTACTTAACTCTTCTGCCTAAATAATTCTAGTTATTGTTTTGATTCAGTTGGAGTTGTAATGGTTTGGCAATTGAGAAGAGAGAAAAGTATCTAATGATCTGGTTAATTTGTGCTTTGAGTCTTATTTTAGTATGGTTTCTGATTAGACTCTGGTATTTTCGACAAGTAGATCGATCGCGTCAGCAACTCTGTCACCTAGATGGGAAAACCGTTCCAGGAGAAAATCCCAAAATGTTGGTGGGCAATATGGTTAAAGTTTATCGAGCCAAAAATAGTTTGTCCGCATATCATTGGTTTCACGAACAATTTGGCGAAATTGTCCAAATCTTTTGGCTCTGGCGACAGCAGATTTCCATTACTAATTATCTTATGATTCGTCACATTCTCGTTGACAATCAGAAGAACTACTCAAAGTTTCCTCCTAATTCTTTAATTCAGCGTCTTTATGGTAATAGTGTTCTGACTAATAATGGGGATGAGTGGAAACGCCATCGCTTTTTACTAAATGAGGTTTTTTCCAAAAAACAGATTGTGGGTTTTCACCATATTTTTGTTAACTACTCAGAACAGCTTGCCCATAAATGGAATAGATATATCCAGCAATGTGGAGAAAGGGCGGAGCTGAATATTTATCCAGAACTGCTGGCTCTGTTTTTAGATATTGTCGGTAAAGTATCTATCGGTAAGGATTTTGCTGCCTTAGAAGGAGAAGCTGACGAGTTTCTGAGCAATCTCAACTATATTGTGGGTCAAAGTATTCGACCAGTACATCAATTTACTACATGGTGGAAATATCTTCCTTTCCCATCTAACCATAAGCTTAACAAAGCGTTTGGGGCGATCGATGATGTTCTCTATCAGTTAATTCGTCAGCGAAAAGAACTATCTGAGCCCTACTCATCTAACGTATTAGATTTATTACTACAAGCAACAGATTCTCTGGAAACTGATTTACAGCCATTAACAGATAAAGAAGTACGGGACAACTTATTGGCTATTATCGTTAATGGACATGAAACCGTAGCTACTACAGTGGCTCTTAGTTTATATCTTTTGGCTCGATATCCTCAAAAATTGACTCGCGCTCAAGGGGAAATAGATAAAATTATGACAAGGGATCGAGAAAAATTAACAGAAGCTGGATTATCGAAGCTTGATTATTTAAACTGTGTTGTCCTCGAATCACTCCGCTTTTGTCCTCCTATGGCTGGATTACAAAGAATTAGTATCGATCCCGATGTTTTAGAAGGTTGGTCAATCCCTGCTGAACAAGTAGTAGGTATTACCCTGAAGCCATTACACTACAACCCTGAATACTTTGGTGAACAACCAGAGCAATTTCATCCCGAACGCTATCTCAATAATGAGGATACACTTTCTCCAGGAGGTATAGTAACTGCCACCAAATCTCAAGATCAATGTCCATGGAAAAAATTCTTGACCCCCCATAAAGAGGATAGTAGCAGAAGAACTAATACTGGTGTTTACTTCCCACTTACCTTTGGAGATGGTGCAAGAAAATGTTTGGGAGAGCATTTTGCTATGTATGAAATGAAAGTTGCCCTAGCAGTGTTGCTTTACCACTTTGACTTTCAGGTAGCACCTAATTTTGAAGCTGAATTAGAACTGGGAAAATTTGGACTCTTTCTGACTACTTTTCCCAAAGGAGGCATTGAAATGATTATTAGTCCGCGTATTCATTGATTAAAAGTTTAAAATTATGGCTATTGAGACAAATATCTGGATTTATTGGCTGTTTTGCGCGATCGCAATGGTTCTGGTAATCTCAAATAGAAAATTTGCTGACAAATTACTTAGTCCTGATTCAAATTCTCCCCAGAAAGATAAATACTACAGAATTGCTTTGATTTTAGGTTGGATTACAACCCTCATAGCTGCCACTGGTTATATTTTGTTTACCCAAAAATATGTAACAGGAGCTTATGAAATTCCCGATTTATTAGTTTTTTCGTTTTCTAACGGAGTTTTAGAGCAATTTATGTTTATTTTCTGGCTTTTATTAGGCTGCTATCTAGGAAAACTTTATGCTCCAAACAGTCCCAAACTAATTTTTACTTTTGGATATATTAGTTATGCTATTTTCTCTGGATTAATTCATGCTTTTTTTTGGACTACAGTTCTTCCTCCTCATAAACCTGTCAGTGTCATAATGGCTTTAGCATTATCCCTAATGTCTTTAGCTTGGATGTGGTTATTTTGGAGATATCGAGCAGTGATTGCTATAGTTGCTATGCACATTGTTATAGATTTCTTGATGATTGGCCATCTGCATTTTAATTGGTTTGACCCCCTCCAACAGTGGATACGTATGGTGTGAAAAGGATAATTTTTACAATATTCTCTGGGTGCATAATGTTTCTTTATTGGTGGAGTGGGAAACCCATAATAACTTAATGTTTTAGCACACCAATATTTTGCTTGATCGACAATTTTAAGATTCATTCATCTAAAGATACTTTTGCAACAATAATTCTAATTTCTCCTTAGTCTCACTAGGAACTTTATCCAAAGGAGTTAACAAAGCATATTTTAAAGCAGAATGGGCGATCGATTCTGGAGGATTACTATTAATTCTTTTTACTGTTTCTCTAATTACTTTTTGGGCGTTAATGGCATTCTTTTGCAGATTACCAATAACCATCTCCACTGTCACGCTATCATGGTCGGGATGCCAGCAATCATAATCAGTTACTAAAGCTAAAGTAGCATAGGCAATTTCTGCTTCTCTAGCTAACTTGGCTTCTGGCAAATTAGTCATGCCAATAACTGTCGCATCCCAACTACGATATAGATTAGATTCCGCTTTAGTGGAAAATGCTGGCCCTTCCATACAAACATAAGTACCACTGCGATGTAAATCTACTTCTGATAATTCCAAAGAAGTAACTGCATCAGCCAAAATACCTGCTAAATTTTTACACACAGGATCGCCAAAGGCAATATGCGCTACTAATCCCTCACCAAAGAAAGTAGAAATTCTATTCTTAGTGCGATCGATAAACTGATCTGGCACTACCATATCTAAAGGCTTAACTTTCTGTTTAAGTGAACCTACGGCAGAAGCAGAGATAATGTATTCTACTCCCAATTTTTTCATTCCATAGATATTGGCACGAAAAGGCAACTCAGAAGGGAGAAGATGATGATTTCTACCATGACGGGCAAGAAAAGCTACTTCTGCACCCTCTAGTTTACCGACAATAAAAGCATCTGAAGGAGAACCGAAGGGAGTTTCTATCTTGACTTCTTCCACTTCTTTGAGGGCATCCATTTTATATAAACCACTACCACCAATGATGCCTATTTTTGCTTGTGCCATAGACTAAGCTTATCCTTGCTTGTGTGACCAAATTATTTTAACGTCTAAACCTGAAAAAAATAACGCAAACACTATGGCTTTTTCTTATAATCGCACTGTTTATTTAGCCGATACTGATGCTGCTGGAGTAGTTTATTTTGCCAGCGTTATGAATATGTGCCATGAAGCTTATGAAGAGTCTTTAGCCGATGCCGGTATTAATTGGCAACAACTTTTGACTAACTCTATGGTTGCTATACCCATAGTACACGCTGAAGTTAGCTTCTTTCGTCCTATGTTTTGTGGCGATCGATTAACAGTTAAGTTAGTACCTCAACAAATAAGTGAGCATAAATTTTCGATCGATTACCAGATTTTCTCAACTACTTCGACAGAGAAACCCTTAGCTCAAGGTAATACCAAACATATCTGCATCAATGTACAAACCCGCGACAGAGTTAACTTACCTAAGTTCATCATTCAATGGCTAGAGACTTTTTCTTAGATATTACCTAAGCATTAATCTACGTTGGCGTTGCTGAATATAAAATGCAAAAGGCGAAACAGCGAATTGTTTTGACTAAAATTGAGTAATCAGTAATCCGTAATCAGTAATTAAGAAGGTAATCGTAATCCAACACAGTCAGAGCATTACGCACTCACCAAAGCCTCTAAGTTTAACGTTTTTGCTCAACCAGAGATTTGAGTCTAGCAATTGCTAAAGAATTACTCCACTCTAATCTAGCGCGTTCTTGTTTTTGTTTTTTTAGACCTAATAACCATTGTGGATTAAGGAAGTCATTTGTATTGGATAGCCAACCCTGAAAAGACAAAAATTCTTTTAGGCTTATTTTTTTAATACACAGACAGCTTAGTTGCAATTGATCTTTTAATATTGCTTTTATTTGCTCTGAAGAAATCAAGTCATCCCTATACCGACGTGAAATAGAGATTTTTGTGGTAACAGGTGTTTCTCGATTAGCTTTGTGTGGTGTTTTAGTTGAGGTTAATGGAGACATTCAACTACCTTCTCTCGGAATAAGTACAATAGCAAGGATTTGAATCAATACTTATCTAGAAACTTCCCAGTTTTTTACAAAAACATACAGAGAAGAAATATTAAAACAATAAACTTAATTTAACTTAAATAAATATAGACTATTTTCCCAAATTTTAGTATTGAAGCCTTTTCCCGCTCTCAACTTTTTCCCTAAAACCATAATTTATGGTAATTAAAAACAGAAAAGAATCTTAAATTCATTGTTGCTTTAGGATCACAATTCGGTATCCTTAGAATGACCCAGCCAATTTGTGAAAGCTAATTGGCTGGTAGTTCACAGTTCGTGGGACTCTGAGGTGTTAGTTATTACCCTAGCTAGCACCTCTTTCATGCAACTAACAATTAGAATATATGGAATCTTATGTTGTTAACCTCAGCCAATTTACTAAACTCTGTGTCAGCCAAACTACCGATTAAGTATATTTACGGATAAATTAATAAGGGGTTTAGGAGTTATAATTTGGGTTTTTATCTTACATTTTGCAGAATATTGAGGATTTCTCTCTTTTGAGATTCAATACTCTCCGTAAGCTTGAATTGAACTAATGCCCTAGCCAGATTATGTTCTGGGTATTTGATTTTAAAATAAATATCTCCTTCTAAATAGTCAGTAAAGAATCTTAGTCCTAACTCAAAAGCAATTAAACGAATTCCCTCATATAGATATTCATACTCATATTCGGTCAAAAAACTTCTAGCTACAGAAAGATATCCTTGTAAAATAGCTTGAGCTAGTTCGAGGTCAAAACTTACTTTTTCCCAGTCTCTAGTCTCTTCTCCAAGAATATTACAGCCCGATCGCAAACAATCCCCAATGTCATAATGGACTAAGCCTGGTTTAACTGTATCTAGATCGACCATGGCGATCGCTTTCTCAGTATTTTTATCCATCATAATGTTATTAATCTTGGGATCGCCGTGAATTGGGCGTAGTGGCAATCTACCTTTAGCTTTAGCATTTTCTAAAATATTTACGCAATCAGCACGGCTTTCGATGAATTTAAGACAATAATCCCCTTCGGCAGATGATTTTATTGTACTTTTCTCTAAAACCTCTCGATAGTGTTGAAAATAGCGCGGTGTAATGTGAAATCCTTCTAAGGTGTCTGCTAACTTATCTACAGATAAATCACTAATAAGATTATGAAATGTTCCTAATCCATAGCCAATTTCTTGAGCATGATTTAAGTCTTGAATAATGTCAAAAGATTGAGCATTATCAATAAAACTAATCGCCCGCCAAAAAGAGCCTTCTCGATCTAGCCAATGGTTTTGACTGTTGTTGGTAAAAAGTACATGAGGAACTTGCCAATAGCAATAATTATCATCTAAATTCTTAGATAATTTTTGTTGAGCATGATTGCTAAAATTACAGATATTTTGCATCACTAATTCTGGCTGCAAAAACACTTTAGTGTTAATTCTTTGCAAAATAAAATGTTTTTCCTCACAATTGTCTAGGGTTACTAAAAAAGTATTATTAATATTACCATGTCCATATTCTTGGATGTCTATTATTTTTTCCTGAGGTTTAAATTGAGCAGCGATAGTAATCAGATTATTCAAAATAGCACCTTTTTTTGAGTAATAAGTAATGAGTAATCAGTAATCAGTAATCAGTAATCAGTAATCAGTAATCAGTAATGACTCAAGAATCCAATCGATCGAACAAAGTAGCTAAAATTGTATTAGAAAATAAAAATCCTTCAGGATCTGTTAATTTTAATCTCTCTTCTCCGTCTATCTCTAAAAATTCTACCCAACCTCGATCGCGATAGGGTTGTAAACAAGTGCAAATTTTTTCTTTGATTTCTCGATCGAATTGAGCTAAACTCACTCCTTCCGCTAAACGCAAACCCAACATTAAAGTTTCCAAGATATAGTCTGTCTCGGAAGTTACAGGCACATCCATAATTCCCCCTGCTTCTACCCAAGCATAATATTCTCTTCTGGTGCGGGGACGAGTAAACCTTTTTCCTTCTACATAACTAGCTGCACCCATACCAAACCCGTAGTAAGATTTGTTTTCCCAATAAACTCGATTGTGACGACATTGGTATCCTTTCTTAGCATAGTTAGAAACTTCATAATGCTGATAGTCTGCATGTGTGAGCATTTGTTGCGCTAGCTTATACATAGCTGCTGTATCTTCGTCAGTAGGTAAAGGTTTAATTCCTGGTTGATATTGTTTGCCAAAAGCGGTAACAGGTTCAAGGACTAAATCGTAACAAGAGATATGTTGAGGTGCTATGGCGATAGCTTGTGCTAGAGAATCTTGCCATTGCTGGATAGTTTGTTGAGGTAAACCCGAAATTAAATCTAGACTGAAATTAGTTATACTTGCTTGCTTAAATAGCGCGATCGCGCTAAAAATATCTTGGAGAGAATGCGATCGACCACAAATTTGCAATAATTCAGATTGAAACGCCTGTACTCCTAAACTAAAGCGGTTGACTCCTACGGCTAAATAGTCTTGTAATTGCTGACGATTAAAAGTCCCTGGATCGATTTCCATCGAGATTTCTGCATCCGCTGCTATCCCAAGTTTGGCTTCAACTTGCTGCAAAATTCTGCCGAGTAAAGTTGGCGGAAGTAGAGAAGGAGTACCCCCTCCAAAAAAAATAGTATTTAAGTTTGATGCTAATAATTTAACTGTCTCAAGTTCTCGACATAGCCAATCGACATAATCCGTTACCATTATTTGGGTAGAAGTAGAAACACCATTACCTAATACAGAAATAGGAAAGTCGCAATAGTAACAACGACGACGACAAAAAGGAATATGAATATAGGCAGCAGTAGGAATAGTATTAAACAAAATATTTATTACTTAAGAACTCGCTTTTGGGTAAATAGCTATCAAATATTAGACTATGAAGAATTTTGTTAAATAATTAGATTGAGCTACTTAAAACTCAATAATTTGACACCATTGTCCTAGATATAATATTAAGAATCAGATTTTTCATACTAACTAAGGCGGTAAATTGATTAAAGTAATCATAAAGCCGTATTCTGATTTTTTTCAGTTCATTTATCTTATTTCAACTAAAACAATGGTTGACGTCATCATAATTATAATTTGTATCATTGCAGCGATAAATGTAGGTTTTGACTGCGTTAAATTGCTGCCAGAAGACATTATAGACCAAGTATCTAATTTTGGTGCTTTACGGGTAGTAATCGCTGGTTTTGCCTCTATTATCGGCTTAGGTATAGGAGTTGTTGTCCAAACTACTTATCGACGTTTAGAAGCTCAAATACGCAATACACCCATCGAGATAATTTTAACTAGAGCAATTGGTTTAGTGATTGGCTTGTTGGTGGCTAATTTAATGTTAGCTCCGACTTTTCTCTTACCTATACCCAAAGAATTCGGTTTTGTTAAACCAATGATTGCGATCTTAGGTAGTGTTATGTTCTCCTATTTAGGTGTTGGTTTGGCAGATACTCATGGTCGTGTCTTTCTGCGTCTTATTAATCCCAATAGTTTGGAAACTATGCTTTTAGCAGAGGGGACTTTACAGCCTACATCGACTAAAATTTTAGATACTAGTTCTATTATCGATGGTCGCATAGAAGAATTACTCAAGACCGGTTTTATTGAAGGGCAAATTCTGATACCCAAATTTGTTCTCCAAGAATTACAACAGTTAGCAGATGGTAGCAACGATCAGAAACGAGTGCGAGGACGCAGGGGACTAGATATTCTCAACACTATGCAAGATTCTTTTCCCGATCGCATTGTGATTAATAATGCTGATTATGAAGAAATTAACACCGTCGATGCTAAGTTAGTACGTCTAGCACAAGAGATTAACGGCACTCTCATAACCAATGATTACAACTTAAGCAAAGTAGCTAATTTACAAAAAGTTCTCATTCTCAATGTTAATGATTTGGCTAAAGCAATACGTCCAATTTACTTGCCAGGTGATAGCTTAGAGTTAAAAATTCTTAAAGAAGGTAAAGAACCGCAACAGGGAATTGGCTACTTAAATGATGGAACAATGGTAGTCGTAGATGAAGGTAATACCTATGTAGGTGGAGAAATTAAGGTAATTGTTACTTCAGCTTTGCAAACTTCTGCGGGTAGAATGATTTTCGCAAAACCATTTTCAGAAAATTATTCTAAGGCTCTGAAATAATAGACTGGTTTTGAAAATAGAAGTTCAGGAGTTCAGGAGTTCAGGAGTTTAAAATAAATCTATGTTCATACTTGGATGGTGAATGATTTGTTTATACATATCTCTTGCCAAAGTCTTTATTAAATGGTTTAGTATTAAATTTACTGATGGATATATTTGTCTAGAAAATTAGTAAATATGGCATCTAAATCATTAGAAAATATCGCTGCAAAGCTATGTAATGCTACATCAATAGTCAGGATCTTCTCTTTTCTAATTTGCTTAATTGTAATTTGGTTGCCTTTGGCAGCACCAATATATTGGTTGTGTAATAAAGACCCTAATTTAGCAACAATCTTAACTATGGGATTGTTGTTTATTGAGTTTTTATTTTTATTACAATTTTGGGGTAAATATATTTATCAAGAGAATAATTTATTAGCTAAATATGGCTTAGTTTGGACAAAAAAAAACGGTGTTATTTTTCTTGATGGTTTAGCCCTTGGTTTTTGCTTTTGCTGGGGTTTATTTATTCTTGAAGCTCTTTTGGGTTGGGTAAAGTTTAATACTCCTTCAGTTCTTTTAGTAAGGATAGTTGCCGAAGGATTTCTAAGTGCTTTGGGAATTGGTTTTGCCGAAGAGTTATTTTTTCGTGGTTGGTTACTAGGAGAACTGCAAAGAGATTATCAAAAAGCCAAGACAGCTTGGATTAATGCTGCAATTTTTGCGATCGCTCATTTTATTAAACCTATAGCAGAAATAATCCGTACTTTTATTACTTTTCCTGCTCTATTTATCCTCGGTTTGACTCTAGCCTGGGCAAAATGGAAGCATAACAATCAACTGGGTATTTCTATTGGTCTTCATAGTGGATTAGTTTGGGGTTACTATATTCTCAATGTTGGACAACTGTTGCAATACACTGAGAAAGTTCCCGCTTGGATCACAGGTATTGACGGCAACCCTATTGCAGGTTTGATGGGATTATCTTTTTTGAGTGTATTAGCTTGGTATATGAAAAGAATAAGATTAATGAACTGAGATGCGATCGTCAAAACAAAAAATTGATTATTCTAAAAATAAACTATTAGTTATTGGATGGCGAGAAATTGTTGCTTTACCAAATTTGGGTATTACTGAAGTTAAAGCCAAAATAGATACAGGGGCTCGTTCATCTGCTTTACACGCTTTTCATCTGCAAAAATTCCAGCGAGATGGGCAAGAAATGATTCGCTTTCAAGTTCATCCTTATCAGCGAGATAGTAAGCATACTGTAACCACAGAAGCTCAATTATTGGAATATAGAGAAGTACGCAACTCTGGGGGACATGCTCAACTGCGTCCTGTCGTCCTTACTGATGTAGAATTAGGCGGTAAGCAATGGGAGATTGAACTTACTTTAACTAATCGCGATGTGATGGGATTTCGGATGTTACTTGGCAGACAAGCAGTAAGGGATCGATTTCTGGTCGATCCAGGTAAATCATTTATTCAAAGTCACTAACATCAAGAACAATAGTAGAAGGAATAAATAACGTAAATAAAATGAAAATTGCTATTTTATCGCAAGATGCTTCCCTTTACTCAACTAGAAGACTTAGAGAAGCAGGGGAAGCCCAAGGACACCATATGCGGGTAATTAACTACCTGCGCTGCTATATGAATATTACTTCCCATCGACCTTCTGTAGTTTATAATGGTAGTCCTTTGGAAGATTTTGATGCAATTATTCCCAGAATTGGCGCATCTAAAACTTTTTATGGTACGGCGGTGGTACGCCAATTTGAAGTAATGGGAGTGTTTCCTACTAATGAATCTCAAGCAATTTCTCGTTCTCGCGATAAGCTACGCTGTATGCAAATTTTAGCCAAAGAAGGAGTAGGCTTACCCGTAACGGGATTTGCTCATGCTACCCAAGATATTGATGGTTTAATTGATACAGTAGGTGGTGCGCCGTTAGTTATTAAGTTACTCGAAGGAACACAAGGAATAGGAGTAGTATTAGCAGAAACTTACCAAGCAGCTAAATCTGTAATTGAGGCTTTTCGTGGTCTAGATGCCAACATTTTAGTACAAGAGTACATAAAAGAAGCACAAGGAGCCGATCTACGCTGTTTCGTGGTTGGTGGCAAGGTGATAGCAGCAATGAAACGTCAGGGTGCTGAAGGTGAATTTCGTTCTAATCTGCATCGAGGAGGAAAAGCGGAAAAAATTAAATTAACTCCAGAAGAAAGAAGTACAGCTATTCGAGCTGCTAAAGCTATGGGTTTGCGGGTAGCTGGAGTAGATTTATTACGTTCTAATCATGGTCCAGTAGTAATGGAGGTGAATTCTTCCCCTGGGTTAGAAGGAATTGAAAAAGCAACAGAGGTAGACGTGGCAGGTAAAATAATCGAATATGTAGCCAAAAACGCTATATCAGGTAAAACTCGCGATCGCATTCCTTATTAGTTAATTTTATTTAATATAGTTAGGAAAGGGAGAATTGTCAGAAAATTCCATTGAAATTGCCAAAGAAATTATTGAACCAGGTCGATCGCGCCGTCTTGATATTCCTGTAAGCCGTCTACCCACCCAAACCTTATTATCTTTACCCGTTACTGTAATTAATGGTATTGAAGCAGGGCCTAAATTATGGCTTAGTGCAGCAATTCATGGTGACGAACTTAATGGAGTAGAAATTATTCGTCAGGTATTAACTCAAATAAAATCAGATAAGTTAAGGGGGACTCTCATTGCTGTTCCCATTGTTAACGTTTTTGGTTTTATTGAACAGTCTCGGTATTTACCAGACAGAAGAGACTTAAATCGTTCTTTTCCTGGCTCAGAAAATGGCTCTCTGGCATCTCGTTTGGCAAATTTATTTGTACGAGAAATAGTTAATAAAAGTACCCATGGTCTTGATTTACATACTGCTGCCATTCATCGTATCAATCTACCACAAATTCGAGCTAATTTAGATGATGAGGAAACTTATCGGTGCGCTCAAGCTTTTGGTGCGCCCATTATGATGCATGCTACCACCAGAGATGGTTCTTTAAGACAAGCAGCAACCAAAAAAGGTATCCCTATATTACTTTATGAAGCAGGAGAAGCTTTGCGTTTCGATCCTGTAGCTATTCGCACTGGAGTAGAAGGTATATTCAGAGTTATGGAATGTTTGCAAATGTATCAATTTGATTCTCTTCCTTCTGTCTCCACTACTGTAGAAATAAGACAAAGTAAATGGATTAGAGCATCTTGTGGCGGAATTTTTCATCTAGAAGTTACTTTAGGGGCAAAAGTTGCTAAAAAACAAGAATTAGGCTTTATTACCGATGCTTTCGGTGAAAATAAAGTTATGGTTCGCGCTAATGTTTCAGGAATAGTAATTAGTTATACTCAAAACCCTTTAGTTAATCGAGGTGATGGGATTATACATTTAGCAGTTATAAATTGATATTCTGTTTCTTCATCCGAATTTTTGTCATAACTTACCAAAAAAATGGATATTCTTATAAATAAGAATATCCGATCTTAGTCGTATCAGAAATCGAGTCGATATTTAAAGATAAGTCAAGAAAATTTCGTTAATATATCAATATTTTTCTAGCTAAGAGAAGCTCCACTGCGATCGTAACTTTTACGGAAGCTAGGATGAGGTTTACCTTGAATACTATTCCAATAATTTTTATCTATATCTACGCCAATTTCGGCTGCTGCTCTACCAAGCATAGATTGTTGGCGGTTTTTGATGTTTTGATGATGACGAGACATTAATGCACGAGCTTGTTGTTGAGTAGACATATTTTATCTCCGATTACTTGATTGAAATTGAACTTGATTGCTTTTTCTATAAATAAGATAACGCAATTTCTGTAAAAAATGTTACAAAATTGGCTTATTCTGTAAAACTTAATACTTTTTTAACAAATGGGAATAGTAACGGAAAAATCTTGTTGTTTATTTCCGTTGTCAATCAATTGAAAGTGAAGTCTAGCTTAAGGGAATCAGTCGATCTCCTCTTGCTATTTCTTTAGAGGCAGTCAAAATTGCTTCTCTTGCCCAACCATCGGCAGTTAAAATATCTTCTAAACTGGGAGTCTGACTATTTTGAATGGTAAAGCGATCGCAGACCGTGGCAATTAAACGAGGAATATCTAAAAATTGGATTTTTTCAGCTAAAAATAAGGCTACTGCTTGTTCGTTAGCTGCATTAAGTACCGCAGGCATCAAACCACCAGCTTTGCCCGCAGCGTAGGCTAGTTGCATACAAGGATATTTGTTGTGGTCTGGTTCACGGAAAGTGAGGCTACCCGCCTTAACCAGATCTAATTGTTCCCAATCAGTATAAATTCTTTCGGGCCAAGAAAGAGCGTACAGTAAAGGTAGACGCATATCAGGCCAACCCAACTGAGCTAAAACAGAAGTATCTTGTAATTCTATCAGAGAATGAATAATACTTTGGGGATGAATAACAATATCGATGCGATCGTAGTCTAAACCAAAGAGATAATGAGCTTCAATAACTTCTAACCCTTTATTCATCAGAGTAGCAGAGTCGATCGTAATCTTTTGTCCCATCGTCCAATTGGGGTGTTTTAGGGCATCTTGAACTGTAACAGAGCTTAATTTTTCTACAGGTAAATCGCGGAATGAACCACCAGAAGCAGTTAAAATAATCCTTCTTAAACCATCTTGAGGTACTCCCTGAAGACACTGAAAAATAGCTGAGTGTTCCGAGTCGGCAGGGAGTAATTTAACACCATGTTTTTCGACCAAAGGCAGTACTACTGGCGCACCAGCAATTAAAGTTTCTTTATTAGCTAGAGCAATATCTTTCCCTGCTTCAATAGCTGCAATAGTTGGTAGTAAACCAGCACAGCCCACAATACCCGTTACTACACTTTGGGCATCACCATAACGGGCTACTTCAGCTACTCCTTCTGCTCCTGCTAAAATTTGAGGTGGATTAGGTAAAGAAGCGATCGCGTCTTTCAATTCAGCTACTTTTTCTGGATCGGAAGTGGCAACAATTTCAGGCTGAAATTGACGTACTTGTTCAGCAAGCAAAGCAATATTTCGTCCTGCTGCCAGTCCTACAACCCTAAATTTATCTGGATGATGGGCAACTATATCGAGAGTTTGTGTACCTATAGAACCAGTAGAACCCAAAATAGAAATTGCTTTCTGTCCAATCTTTTGTTTCATATTAACTCTTTGCCTGAGTGCCTAAATAATAATCGAGTAGCTTTGACTAAAATCCGTACAAGCTAATCTTTGCCTGTAAATTCAGATAGCTATCAGTTAACACTTTACCAACATAAGACTTGATTTAATAGCTGTATTATTCTAGTCATTACACTAAATTCCAAAAAAGCAAACACTCGATCGCCAGATACTAAAATAGTCGTCCTTGATAACCCAAATGTTCATAAGCCTTTTCTGTTGCTATTCTGCCCCGATGAGTACGATTAAGATAACCAATTTGCAATAGATAGGGTTCGTAAACTTCTTCTATAGTTCTGGCATCTTCCCCTGTAGATGCTGCCACAGCTTCCAAACCTACAGGACCACCATTAAATTGTTCGATCATGGTTTTTAAGACTAAACGATCTGTCCAATCTAAACCACAGGCATCGATATCAAAAATTTCCATTGCTTCTGCTGCCAATTCTTCAGTAATTGACTCTGCTTGTTGAACTTGAACATAGTCTCTAACTCTTCTGAGTAAACGATTGGCAATACGGGGAGTACCACGAGAACGTCGAGCAATTTCCGCTGCACCTTCTTCGGTAATAATAGTTTTGAGAATCGCTGCAGTGCGCTTAACTATGAGAATAAGTTCGTCTGGTTCATAGAAACGTAACCGTTGAATCATCCCAAAGCGATCGCGCAAAGGAGAAGTAAGCAAACCTACTTTAGTAGTAGCACCAACTAGGGTAAAAGGTGGTAAGGGAATACTCCGAGTTTTCGCACTCTGACCTTTACCAATGGTAATATCGAGGCGATAATCTTCCATAGCAGGGTAGAGTAATTCTTCAGTTATGCGATTGAGGCGATGAATTTCATCAATAAAAAGAATGTCCCCTGGTTGCAAGTTGACTAGTAAACCAGTAATGTCTCGCGGACGTTCCAAAGAAGGGGCAGCAGTAATTTTACAATTAACCCCCATTTCGCTAGCTAGAATTAAGGACATAGTGGTTTTGCCCAATCCAGGAGGACCATATAGCAGTAAATGATCTAATGGTTCTTGTCTACCTTTTGCTGCTGCTATGGCAATGTTGAGTATTCCCTTTAATTCTTTTTGTCCGATATAGTCAGCTAATCGGTGAGGACGAATTTGTTCTTCACTATTTTCTATTTCTTCTCTAGTAGTTTTCGGGGAGAGAAGATGGCTGTTTTCAGCAGATGGTTTAGGAGTAGTCTTATTTGATTTAGCCTTAGATTTTCTCGCAGTCTTAGTTTTGGGAGAATCTTGATTTTGAGGAGCATTGTCCTCGTTGTTAGGGGGATTATTTGGTCGAGAATTCCTTTTAATTGCCATTAGGACACAGCCTGGCGATAATTGCTATTTCTGTTTAGACATTATATATAATATTTGTCGGCAAACCTGATTTACTAAAATCATGAAACCTATAAATAAAAAGTAAATTTAATAAGGTCTTCTACATATTCCTATAACAAGAATTAGAAAGAGATCGCAGTGCGGAGTTTAGTCTGCAAGTATCTTAATACTTCCCTGGCGTAAAACAACCCACCTATTATTAGTCCACTTAACTACAGTAGAAGGCTTTCCACTAGAACTTATTTCTATGGATGAGACTTTCTCTCCTGAGACAAATACTTCAGGAAAAGCTGTCGCAATAGCTTCCATCTCAGTTAAAGGTGCTTCTCCAGAATAATTAGCACTAGTAGTGGCTAAAGCTCCAGTTTGATTTAGAATGTCTAAAGCAATAGAACAATCAGGCACTCGAATACCAATTGTTGTAGGATCGGTAGGATTGACTGCTGGAGGAACTTGAGATGAAGCAGGTAAAACAAAAGTAATAGCTCCTGGCCAATATTGGTTAGCTGTCTGTTGCCATAACTCTATTTCCTGTTCTGTTCCCTTTACATGGGGTAATAATTCTGACATGGATGCAGCCATGAGAATTAATGGTTTAGTAGCGGGACGCTTTTTGATAGTAAAGATTTTTTGAGCAAACTCTGGCTTGACTGCCAATGCGGGGACTGTATCAGTAGGAAAACTAATAACCTCCCCAGCGATCGCTTTAGCAATAAGTTGAGAAAAGGAAACTTTAGGCATGGATCTTGTCTGTGGTAGTTAATTATTCTAACCGACTGACAAAATCCTTGATTTTCTCAATTTAATTTTTCAAACTAAAAATAAATTGGGAAGAACTAGAGAACAGTATTAAATGTGCAACAAGAGAGTAAATGTTCTTTTCCTCTGCTGTCGATCACCTCTTTAAGCTTTCCTTTACGAGATTCGAGGCTATTATCTTCGAGAAGATTAACTTCAAAATCGCCAAAGCGATCGCCCAATTTGGTAAAAACTTCTAGTTTAACTGCGCTAAGGAGTACTTTAGAACTCCAAAAGCCAAATCCGACTTCCAGAATTGGTGAAGGGTCAAGTATATTATCCATAATTCTCATTTGTTGCAGCGATGGTCAACTTGTTGACTATTAATCATTAGAGGTGTTGGTGGGTGAGAGGTAATATCATCGAGCGAAAGCAGCCAGATACTTGGATTTAGAAAGAAGGCAGAGGTGGCAATCCGCGGGCAGAAGAAGAGAAAGATCGAGGCTTTGTGTTTTTATTTTATTAAGGGAGAAGTATTTAAGTCTCCAGTCACTTTTGAGCGCGTTGCTCTGCTTGGGTTCCTCAAGCTTATAGAACCAAGCTGTTGAGAATTGGTATTAAACGATCGCAATTAAAGTTTAGGTATAAAGAGTAAAACTTGGTATCTGTTTGTTAAGTACCCAATTGCCAACCTCATGCACTTTGTAAACTATAGGATCGTGCAAAGTGTGGGTGCGCATGTTCCGCCAATAGCGATCGAAACCATATTTAGAAGCCCCAGCCCGTGCCCCCATCACTTCAAAAATTTTGCTAGTAACATTTAACCCCACCTTGGTACTCAAAACTTTAGCACTGGCGATCGCCACAGCAACTTCACCCCTTTCGGCAGCCGTAAGTTGTTTCCCTTTATCCCAGGCTTTCTGAAATAGGGAAGCTACATGGTTAGTATGACTTTCCGTTGCCATTAAATCTACCCATAAGTTGCCATATTGTTCGATAATATAGGGATCTTCAGTAGCTCGATCGACGGGAGAAAATAGCCAAGGTCGAGTTGTAGTTTGAGTATATTCCTTGGCTGACTCAAATGCCCCCAAAGCAATTCCCAGATATAAATTGACAAAAATTAATTGAGACAAACAAGTCACCATGGTGGCAAAAGGAGAGGGCAGTTCCTGAGAATTAGGATCTCCTAACACCTCATCTTTTTGGACAAGAACATTATTAAAAATCACACTGCCACTGTCAGTTTGTCTCTGTCCCATAAAATCCCAATCATCATTAATGACCATGCCATCGCGATCGCTAGGAAGGACGGCAAAAAGAATATTCTTTAAGTCTGAACGTATCCCACTGATAACTATTACATCAGAGCCTTTTGCTCCAGTACAAAACTTTTTAACTCCATTGAGACGGAAGTTATCCCCATCTGGTGTCAAAATTAAATCGGGGTCTCGTGGATTAACTGCATCTCCCCAAAACCATTTATGGCTGGCACTCCGAGCAGAGAAACGGGCGTTTTGTTCTGGTGTCCCAAATAATTTAGGAACGGTGGAATTAGCATAGTGGTAGCCCAACAACTGCCCTAAAGAGCCGTCCACTTTAGAAATTTCTCGCACGACTTTCAGGGCGTTAAACCAAGTTTCTCCATATCCGCCATATTCTTTGGGAATTACGATACTCAATAAACCACTATCCCGTAATCGATCGAGTTCTTCGGTTGGAGTTCCTCCTCTAGCATCTCGTTCGACGGCTGTTTTAGCAAACTCTTGTGATAGAGTGGTAGCAATTGCCAGGAAGTCTTTTGATTGTTGTAAGTCTGTGACCATTTGACCAAAACTCCTAAAATCTTTTTTAAGCAATTAGCTCGAAGTTCAATCGAGTGAAAATAGCGATCGCTAAACTAAATGGAAATTAACTACATTTCCTCAGATACTAAAACAATGCGATAACGAGCTTTTCCTGCCAAAACTCGATCCATTGCCTCATTTACCTGACTTAAAGGCATAGTTTCAATCATTGGTTTAATCTGATTAATCGCAGCAAAATCCAACATTTCTTGCATAAATCTGCGACCACCGACAACACTACCAACTACAGATTTCTGTCCAAAGATTAAAGGAATTAGAGGCACATTAATACTAGAAACGGGAATACCCAAAAAGCAGAGAATGCCATTGTTAGCCAATAAACTAAAAGCCAAATCCCAATCTAATTCAGCCGAAGAAGTACTAATCAGTAAATCGAGAGAGCCAGTTAAATCCTTCATCTCTTCAGGAGTGCCCCACTTATAAAAATGATGCGCCCCAAAGTCTTTGGCTTCTGTTTCTTTACTAGGAGAAGAAGACAATACTGTAACCTCAGCCCCCATTGCCCTAGCAAATTTAATCGCTAAATGTCCTAAACCTCCAATACCGACAATACCCACTTTCATGCCTGGATATTTGATATAGGTGCGTAGAGGAGTATAAACCGTAATACCTGCACATAGTAGAGGAGCAGCACTGGCAGAATCTAAGGCATCAGGAATTTTATAAGCAAAATCGGCAGTCGATCGCACTCTGTCGGCAAATCCCCCATGATTGCCCACAATCAACCCTGTAAACCCTTGTTTGCAGACATTTTCTTCACCTTGTAAGCAGTGATAACAAACTCGGCAGGAGTCGCGAATCCAACCCAGACCAACTCGATCGCCTTTTTGTAGCGTTGTGACATTTTTTCCTACTTCTGTTACCACCCCCACCACTTCATGACCTGCTACTAAGGGAAATTGACTGACTCCCCAGTCATTATCTCTCATGTGGATATCAGTGTGGCAAAGACCGTTATGAGTGACCCGAATCTCAATTTCACTATCTTTGTTAGGGGTCGAGCCAGAAGTCGCCTTCTGACACTCCCATTCAAAACCGTGCTTGCGACTTTCACCGCACACGGCTACTCCTGGCTTTTCGGTACTCTGTTTTCCTTCTATAAACCACAGTAAAACG
>JASJDI010000057.1 GCA_030065155.1 Xenococcaceae cyanobacterium MO_188.B29 | reverse complement strand
AAGATAATATTAGTGACAGTAAATCATGATTGCATCACTATCAACTCGGTAATATAGTACTAGGAAGTGCGTCCTTAAAGGTGCGCTCCTTTTTTTTTGAGCATAGTTATTAATTCCTAATTCTCTCTGCTGTCCGTAAAATTTGTCCTGCTAAAATGGCTGCACCAAAACCATTATCTATATTTACTACTCCAATTCCCGCAGCACAAGAATTTAACATGGTTAATAAAGGAGCAACACCAGCAAAACTAGTTCCATAACCCACACTAGTAGGAACACCAATTACAGGACAATCTGCCATTCCTGCTACTACACTAGGTAATGCTCCTTCCATCCCCGCTACGACGATTAAAACATCAGCTTCATAAATAATCTCTTTGTGACTCAATAAGCGGTGAATTCCTGCTACCCCTACATCCCAAAGACGTTTTACTTTAAATCCACAAAGTTCAGCAGTAACGGCTGCTTCTTCAGCCACAGGTAAATCAGCAGTACCAGCCGTCAGAATAGAAATTCTTCCAGAATGTTTAATAAGGGATGTTGTTGGGATTAAGGCACAAATACGAGCAAGAGGATAGTAAGTTAGATTATTTACCTTTAGTTGTAATTGTTCATAAACTTCAGGTTCAATACGAGTTGCCATGACTATAGGAGATTTATCTGCCATAGCCTTCATAATTTGAGCAATCTGTGTTGGTGTTTTTCCTGAACCCCAAATTACTTCAGGAAATCCTGTTCTTAGCTGACGATGATGATCGATTTTCGCAAAATCTTTTACTGGTTCAAAAGTAAAATGTTTAAGCTTTTCTAAGGCTTTAACAGGGCTCACATATCCTGCTGCCACTGCTTCCAACAAATTTTTGATAGCTTCAGTTTGAGTCATAGAGTTTTAATTATTACTTACTTCTAATTGTTCTAATAAACTATTTATCTTGCTTATTTCCTCTACCTTTCCTTGCTCTTGAGATAATTCTCTTGCTTGAGTTAAAACAGTAATTGCTTCCTGTTTTCTTCCTCTTTCATTTAAAGCAATGCCAAGATGATAGTAAGCAGAAGAGTTATTAGGATCTATTTCTGTTAAGCGTCGATAGGTAATGATTGCATCAATGTAATTTCCTTCTGCTAAGAAAATTTTGCCCATTGCCAGTCTGGCTTCAACTAAATCTGGCTGAAGGGCAATTGCCTTACGATAAGCTTTTAATGCTTCTGCTGAATCTCCTTGGGCTTCTAGAACTCTGGCCATTTTAAGGGATATTAGTGGATTATCTGGGTCTAGCTGTTTTGCTTTCTGTAAGCTATCTAATCCAGTTTTCAATTCCCCTTGATTAATTAATACGATCGCTAATTGGAGTTGTAAATTGCCATCATTAGGAAATTTAGAAACAGCTTGCTGTAAAAATTCAATTGACTCTTGATAACGCCCTTGTTTAATCAAAGCAGTAGCCATAATGTCGTAAGCTGGGCGATTATTAGGGTCTAAAGTCAAAATGCGGTAATAATTATCAATAACTGCGTCATACTTTTCTTCCCGCAGCAATACTACTCCTAAACCAACATAATGCTGAATATTACCAGGATCGAGAGCGATCGCTTTTTGATAAGCATTAGCAGCCCGCTCATTATCATTAGCCTTAGCAAAACTGTAACCTAGGGCATAGTAGAATTCTGCATTGTTAGGATCGAGAATAACTGCTTGTTGGTAAGCAGCAGCAGCAGCAGCAAAATCTTTCTGTAAAGTGTATAGATATCCAATTCCCGAAAAAATTTTGGCGTTTTTTCCATCAAGATTAGCAGCTTGTTGATAAGTGGTGATAGCATTAGCATAATCTCCCGCATCGATATACTCTTGACCGCGACGTAATAATTCTCTAAGCTGCTGTTGACTTTGCTGAGTGATTAAAATAGCAATGTCTACTTGAGCAAGAGCAGGAGGGAGAATTAAAAAGCTAGGGATTAAAACAGTAGCTATCAGATAAAAGGGTTTTGGCAAAAAGATAAATTTGGTCACGGCTTTTAGATAGGAGGAAAATGTTATGAATTACTAGATAGTTGATTGACCAATCACTGTTTACTGTTTTGGATGGAGTAAGGGTATTGTTATAGAATTACCCTCTAAGAACCGTAAGTACAACTTTCCTTGAATGGGGTGTTTCTTTGGAAGTAACTATTTTATTCTTCTACTCAGTTAGAACATTTCCCCACTCTTCAGATATTAATTAATGATATTATTTTTTCAGATATCAAACATCTCGATCGAGTAATTCTTTAACTGCATTTTTAATCAACATCTCATCTTCATAATTTTGATAAGGATTTCCTGCCCGATGTCCCCAAATGGACGGAATGGGAAGATACTGGGCATGGGAAATTAAATCCGCTTCTACCTTACAATCTTCAAGGGTAAAATATAGATCTGTTGTTCCTGGCATTACTAAAGTTTTGGCAGTAATTGACTTTAGTGCTTTGTGGTAATCTCCTTGGTAAGTAGGATTATTACTCACATCGCAACACAACCAAGTATCGATCATTGCCAGTAAATTATGCGGATTTCGTTTGCGGTAATTAGTTTCCCAACCTCTTTGTAAATAATCTTCTAAAGACTTGTAACCAAACTGATAATAAAGTCCTTCTCGATAGTAGGCTTGGGATGCTGCCCAACTGGCATATATACGGGCAAAAGTCCGAAAACCGCGATCGGGAATACCCTCGAATTTAGTACCATTCCAAACAGGATCTGCTGTTAGTGCTGTTCGCAAACTTTGTAAGAAAATCTTATTATGGTCGGTAGTCTTGGCTGTACCGCATAAAGCAGCTATCCGCTCAACTTTATCTGGATATAATGCTCCCCAATGATAGGCTTGTTGCGCTCCCATAGACCAACCATATACTAAAGCTAGCTTTTCAATCTGCCATACTTCCCGTAATAATTTGTCTTGAGCGCGGACATTATCTAAATGGGTAAAGTAGAACCCCGTTTCTGCTAACTTACAAGTTTCACAGTTACTAGGAGAGCTAGATAAACCATTGCCGAACATATTAGGAATGATAATAAAATACTGACTCGGATCGAGAATGCTGTCAGGACGAATTAACCATTCTATATCTGTATGTTGCGCCCCATAGGAAGTAGGATAGAGAATGACGTTAGTGCGACCGCGATTCAATTCTCCATAAGTTTTATATACTAATGTTGCTTCAGGTAATACTGCTCCGCATTGTAAAGCAAAATCTTTGATGATAAATTTATCCATACCCCTATTTAAAACTCAATACTATATCCCGATTCACTTTTAAATAACCACGATCGATTACTGTAAAATGCTCTTTTAGCTGCTGATGCGCTTTCGGTAAGGCGTGAAAGGGAATAGAAGGGTAAAGATGATGTTCGGCATGAAAGGGCATGTTCCACATTAAAAACCTAATAGGAAACCAAGTTAAGGTTGTACGAGTATTCGTCAACGGATTATTATCATTACTGCAACCTGTATGCTCTGCTAATAGAATTACTCTCAGAATTGGTTGCCCTACTGCTAATGGTAGTAACCAGTAGCTAATAAACCAAGGCTTACCTGCTATTACAGAAAGAGCGATCGCGCTAAAATAGACCAAGATTTGTAAGCGCGTAGAGTTAATTACCTCATATCTTCCACTTTTAGAGATATAAGGCATATTATCTAATTTTCCCATGACTACTAGATAATGAGTTTTAAATTTACCAATCCACCAGTTCCAACCGCTTATTTCCGCTAAATATTCTCTCAAGTTACTTGGTTTGGGATCTTCTAATTCGGGGTCTTTTCCACTAATTTGAGTATAGCGATGATGCCATTTATGATAGCGACGATAAAAAGTACTGTTATAAAAAGATAAGAGTCCAGCACACCAAGCAACTAGATCGTTAAGATGATTATTAGCAAAAGCTGTACGATGACAACATTCGTGTATAGTCACAAACATGGCAGCTAAGCTAAAGCCATAAATAATTAAAGCTGGTATCCTAATTAACCAGTTTTCTATAGTTATCCAGCAATAACTACTAATTACCATCACACTTAAATGTCCTGCCAGTTGAATTAATCCCCAGCTATTAGAACGAGTATTTAAAACGTTTAATTCTTGCGTACTTAAAATTTGAGCCGATTTATAATTGGATGGTTCGGATTGAGTACTAACCTGATTACCCATAATTTGACTTAACCTCAATACTTGTCATAACAAGTTAAATTTTAAGCTGATTTTAACAACTTGTTATAATAAGTTGGTAACTAGTGTAACTAATTCAATTAACTTGACGTATAAACAAAGGCAAGTACCGCTTCATCTAGATATTTCCGAACAACTATACCAGCGAATTATTAGCGGGGATTACCTACCAGGTGCTAAATTGCCTAGTGAAAGAGAATTAATTTTAGAATTCCAAGTAAGTCGTATTACGATTAGAAAAGCGATCGCTAACTTAGTTCAGCAAGGTTTAGCGATCACCCATCAAGGAAAGGGAGTCTTTGTCAGCGATCGACGTAAAGTAGCTTATAATCTTTCTGATTCCCTTATCTTTCTTGCCGAAGACTTAACACGCCAGGGCATCGAATTATCGCTGCAAAATATTACTTTTGAACTCGTTACTGTATCTAAAGAAGTTCAAAAAACTCTGCAATTAAAGTCAAACAACCCTGTTGCCTATCTACAAAAAAAACTTTTGCTGATAGATAAAGTACCTGGATGTGTCGATATTACTTACATTTTGCCCAATATAGGTCAAAAGCTAGCAACAGAATTAGAACAAGAAATGACCTTTCCTGTTTTAGAAAGAAATAATTTTAAGATCGATCGAGTTGAAGCCATTATCGAATGTACTAATGCTAATCTCGAACTTAGTGAATATTTAGATGTGCCTCTGGGTCATCCCCTGCTAGTTTATCGTCATACTGCTTACACACACCAAAATCTTCCTTTAGTTTATGGAGAGTCTATTTCCAGAGGCGATCGCTTTTGTTATTCTGTTAGTCAACGTCGGTTTTAATTCTAGTTAGAATTTTTTGACCGCGTAACTCAGAGCGCAAGCCCCTTGATTCATCAATGGGGTGAGCGAGGCAATTCATTGCCTACCTTTCTCGCTACGCTTTTGATTTTGAATGTACTCTTTGATTTTAGCTAAAGGTGCGCCTCCCGATGTCGAAACGAAATAGCTATTTGTCCAAAGACTAGGAAGTCTTTGTTTGAGATAGGGAAACTCTAACCTTAAATATCGAGATGTTGCGCCTTTAAATCTTTTTACGGCTCTATGTACACCAAATTGAGGGTCAAGAGATAGTAATAAGTGGACGTGATTCTCATCTCCCACTTCCATTTCTAGTATCTCTACATTGATTGAACTCGCTATTTCCCTAAGCAATTCTTTAAGCCTATTTTCAACTTTTTCGGTTAAAACCTTCCTTCTGTATTTGGTACACCAAACAACATGATATTTACAACAATAAACAATATTGTTGTTTGATTTATACTTGGACATGGTATTATTTATCTATAAGCTATCTAATGCTATCATGCCTCAGTACATAGTCCGCAAAGTCAAGATAGGTAAAACATTACAGCTAGACGAATTAGCTCGTGCTGCTGGTGAACTATACTCAAGAACAATTGTTAGTTTTTGGCGTACAGTTCGGAAAAAAGATGTTTGGCTGTCTGGCTACTCTATGGAAAAATGGCATATATCAGATAAGCTTCATGCTCATACTTCAGATGCTGTTACTCAGTCTTTTTATGCTTCTTTGAAGTCTTGGAGAAGCAGAAGAAAAACAGACCCCAACAGTAAACCCCCAAGGCGTAGACGTTGGTTTTACAAAGTAATTTGGAAGTCTTCAGCCATCAAGCTCTCTGGTGGCAAATTAAGACTTTCTAATGGCAAAGGAAATCAACCTTTGATTTTTGATTGGCGATGGGATAAACCTAAGCAAATAGAAATGGGTTGGAATCGTAATTCTCAATGTTATGAGTTGAGAGCTTGCTATCCACAACCTAATGTTAATCCCATAAAATCTTCTAGGACTGCTGCTGTAGACTTAGGAGAAATTCATCCAATGGTAATAGCAGATGGGATTAATACCGATATTTATAATGGTCGATTATTGCGGTCTAAACGTCAGTATCAGAATAAACTCAAAGCGCAGTTATCAAAACTAATAGACAGTAAAAAGCGAGGAAGTAAACGCAGAAAAAAGCTAATTAAGTCTAAACAAAAGCAATTAGCCAAAATCAATAATCAAATCAAAGATATCGAACATAAGCTAACCAGTAAAGCTGTTTCAATACTCAAAGAAAGAAGTATTCAAACGCTGGTAATAGGAGATGTGCGAGACATTAGAAACAATATTGATTATGGGAAAAAAGCCAATCAAAAACTCCACCAATGGAATTTTGGCTCTATTCGGCAAAAGCTTGAATACAAATGTGCAAAAGTCGGTATCCAAACAGAGTTAATTACCGAAGAATATACTAGTCAAATGTGCTTATCTTGTCGCAGAAAGAATAAGCCGAGAAACCGCAACTATCGATGTTCTTGTGGGTTTAAAACTCACAGAGATTCGGTCGGAGCAAATAACATACGCGCAAAGTATCTGGGAGAAGTCCCAGTAGTTGGTTTAATGGCTGAACCCTCTGGTATAAGGTGGTATCCTCATATCCAGTGTAACTCGACTTTTCTTCGGGTCGAGGAATCCCCTGAATTCCCAGAGCTTCGTTCAGAAGCTATTCATGGGGAGTAGTCAAAGATCACAACACACTGATGATATCCGTACTGGTAAAACTAAAATTTAAATTTGATAATAAAGATGTAAACAATTAGGATATCGTTCATCTATCTAATTCAAATTTAGACAGACGGAAGTAGAGAAAATTTCTCGAAGGAACGCACCTCGTATCGTTTAATTGCAGAGGTGATTATATGAATTTAGTTAACAGCGATCTACTTTGGATTATCAGCATTGTTACTATTTTTACAGTGATTATGTCCCCTACTCTTTGTTGGGTTCTGACAGCAAAATATCGTTAGCATCAAAATAGTAGGGACATCTTAACAAAAGCGATCGCGTAGTATCTAGCTTCGAGCGATCGCTTTTTTATTCTGTTGTCATTTTTAATGCACATTAGGTATATAGGATAAACAGAAGCTTAGATCTCAAATAGATCCGTTTTGTTGAATACATTATATTAATAAAATGTTACCAGTAATTTAAAAGTAGCTTTTATATTACAAAATGTTTTTATGGCTTAAAAACGAGAAAAAACCTTTATTTGTGATAAAATCTTGACAATATTTTGTCTTTAAAGGGGTTAAACCCCTTTTTGTCATACTTACTTGTTTTTTTTGCTTTTATCAGTTTTCCTAGTCCTGCGTCACCTCATAAGATCGAATGATTAATAAAAACGAAATTTGTTTTTTACGTCCTAGATTAGTTCAACCAACCAAACCCCTATTTGTTTATCTGCCAGGGATGGATGGCACAGGAGAGTTGCTAACTACTCAAACAAACAAACTAGCTCAAACTTTCGATCTATGCTGTTTATCTATTCCTGCCTATGATTTAAGTGATTGGGATACTCTTAGCAATAAGACTACAGATTTAATTCAACAAGAAATAGCAACCTTACCCTCAAGAATGGTTTATCTTTGTGGGGAGTCTTTTGGTGGTTCTTTAGCTCTCAGAATTAGTTTGGCAGCACCAGAACTATCGCAAAGGTTAATATTAGTTAATCCTGCTTCTTCTTTTCATCAACGTCCTATTCTTAGCTTAGGTATTAATCTTATTCCCTGGCTACCAAGCTATATCCATAAGACTTCAGCTATTGGTTTATTACCTTTTTTGGCAGAGTTAAGTAGAATCGAAACAAAGGAACGTCGTGCTTTATTGCAAGCTATGCGATCGCTTCCCCAAGAAGTTGTTAGTTGGCGTTTATCTTTATTACAAAGCTTTGTTGTTTCAGAACAAGAGCTAACTAGCATAAAACAGCCAACTCTGGTTGTAGCTGGAGGTGCAGATAAGCTCTTACCCTCAGTAGAAGAGGCGAACCGTTTAGTCAAAGCTTTACCGCAAGGACAGATGACAATACTACCTCAAAGTGGTCATGCGTGTTTGCTAGAAGCTGAGACTAATTTATATGAGATTTTAGGTCAAAATAATTTTCTGGAATCAAAGCAATTTGTACCTAGTTAGTATTGCTCTGGGTAAGCAGTAAATCAAATACCATATAATACCAAATTATTCAATTGTCAATTGATAACCAAGCAGAAAAATCCTGGGTAAATTGTTCTAGAGATAATAGTTTAATACTTTGATTACCAGCGATCGCTTTTCGCTCTTTTTCAGTGTTGTATCCCCAATCAGCTAAAAATAACTGCACCGTTGATAAATCTGCTTGCTGCTGGACTAATTTTAGGGTTTTAAGTCGATCTTCCACAAACCAGATGAGAGGATTATCTTGAAAGCTACTATCTCTTAATAGCCTGAGAGTTTCATATTTTGGACGCTTAGATTCTTTCCCAATAATTGAAGCTCTGGGTAATTCAATTCCTTGCTGATATAACAACTTACTGGCAAAACGTCCTTCTTTCGTAGTGACAATATAGAGTTGAGTTGATGAGTTAAGAATTTCACCCAAACGCTCAATAATACCAGGGAAAAATCGATGTAATTTGAGCCAGCTATCTAAATCAGCACTAATCCATTCATCTCTAACGTGATCTAGTGTATTGGCTATCTCCTTGTTATCTAATTGTTCGCTTGTAACAATCTCTTGGGCAACTTCTGACCATTGGTTGAGAATTTTGTCTTCATTGATATTCAAGACTAAAGCTCTCAATAAAATAGGCATTTCCCATCCAGTTTCAATTACAGGACGGAGGCGGTAAAAACTGTTGGCTAAAGTCTCCGAGTTTTCACTTAGATCTTTTTTCCAAATTTTACTATAGGTTTTTTTTGTGGTGACAAAATATTCAATCAAGCCATCACAAATGACTCCATCAAAATCAAGGGCAAGAATATGGGGTTGCACAATTAACATATTTTTATCTAAATTAATTAATGGCTTATCTTAGACTAAACTGATTTTTATGACAAAAGTACTTTTAGCTAAATTAGGCTAATCAAAACAGCGATCGAGCAAAGGCTGGTACTGTTTGGTCTGCTCAAAGCAGGTACTGTGAGATCACTATCAAAATTTCTGATTTAATACTACTTGTATATCAGACAAGACTTGTATAATCAATTATGTCTTTGGATTAATATCACTGATAATAGTCAGTGATACAACCCTAGCTAAAAATTAGAAGAGAAGCTAAAACTATATAGTTAAAGCTAATAAAGTAACAAAAAATATTTATTTGGTCTATGGAGCTAACTAATTGTGAGAAGTGCAATAAGCAAATTTCTCGATCCGATCTCATTTGTCCTTACTGTGGACATCGTAACAAAGAAACAATAGAGTGGTGGAAAAATTCCCAAGTCTATAAGATAGGTGGATTAGTATTAATCGGTGCTGGAGTATTTATTTTGTTTTCTAAACTTACTGTGGGAATATCTTTACTAGTAGTTGGGATTATTCTCTTTTTTGCCAGTAAATTTTTACCTCAGTGGTAATGATAAAAAAGCTTACACCGAATAATAGTAATTTTTTCGATTATGGACTAAAGCAAAATATTATCCGCGCCTCTAAGAA
This sequence comes from Xenococcaceae cyanobacterium MO_188.B29, assembly GCA_030065155.1. GTDB lineage: Bacteria > Cyanobacteriota > Cyanobacteriia > Cyanobacteriales > Xenococcaceae > JASJDJ01. The sequence goes on along the minus strand of JASJDI010000057.1, from coordinate 11,922 downwards.
ACTGTTTATAAAATAAATCTTAAGAGACTCTAAACTTTGAATTTTTTTGGGTTAGGGCGAACCAGTTTCTTAACGATGAATTTTCAGGAGATTTCTCTGTCCAATCCCATCTACATAAGCATTTAATTTTTGTTTGACAACATTCTCTAATCTTGTTTCAAGCGCGGGTATTATTTAGTTTTCCATGACTATTTTTACGTTTAAGACGTACTTATCTTAAGCAATAGTTGTCAGACCATTAAAATAGTCTTTTAATTGTCTATCATGGTCATGGCTAAGATTTCCTGAAGGTAGTTCTTCTGGAATAAATGCCTTTGCTTCAATTATTTCTAATTTATCTTTAACTTCTAGAGTACCTTTTGCCTCTACTTCAATTAATACCGAGATAGAATGAATGCGTGGATCTCTGTCTGGTGCAGAGTATACTCCCACTAAACGACGGATTTTAACCAATTCTAAACCCGTCTCTTCTATCAATTCTCGATAAGCAGTATTGGGAATATCTTCTCCCCAATCTACCATTCCGCCTGGTAGTCCCCACTTACCAGAATCTTTACGTTGTACTAAAACAATTTTTCCATCTGGCATAACAGGAATAAGAGTTATGCCAGTAACGGGATGGCGGAAAATGATACCGAGTACAGTGCTGAGAAATCGCCAGGAACGACGCATAGAATTAAGGTGTTAATTAAAATATAGAATATTTAAGTAGATTTAAGTTCAGATTTAGCTTTGGCTATAGCTTGGTGGACTTCCTCAAAACCAGTACCACCATAACTATTGCGGGCAGCAACTACGGTGCGAGGTGCGATCGCAACATATATATCTTCCTCAAAAGCTGGGTGTATCTGTTGCCACTCATCGATAGTTAAATCTTTCAGTAGTTTACCTGCAGCTAGACTAGTTTTAACTACTTTGCCTACTAAATTATAAGCTTCGCGAAAAGGAACTCCTTTAGCTGCTAAATAATCTGCAACATCGGTAGCATTAGAAAAATCTTCCCTCACAGCCTGGTTTAACCTTTCAGTACGAAATTCTAAACCCTCTGACAGGAGAATAGTCATAGCTTCTAGACAAGCTTTAACTGTATTTACTCCATCAAAGATTGCTTCTTTGTCTTCTTGTAAATCTTTGTTATAAGCTAAGGGCAAACCCTTCATGATTACTAGCAGTGCTTGTAGATGTCCAAAAACACGACCAGTTTTACCTCTGACTAATTCTGGTACATCAGGATTTTTTTTCTGAGGCATAATACTAGAACCTGTGGCACAGTTATCTTTTAGGGTAACAAAATTAAATTCTTGAGATGCCCAGAGAATAATCTCTTCACTGAGACGGCTTAAATGTACCATAATTAAGCTGGCAGCACAAAGAAACTCGATCGCAAAATCTCGATCGCTTACTCCATCTAAGCTATTGGCATAAATATCGGTAAAATCTAACAAAGAGGCACTATATTTTCTGTCGATAGGAAAAGTAGTGCCAGCTAAAGCCCCACAACCAAGAGGAGAAATATTAGTACGCTGATAGATATCTCCTAATCTTAGCCAGTCTCTTTGCGCCATTTGCCAATAAGCCATCAAGTGATGAGCCAAACTCAGAGGTTGCGCTCTTTGGAGATGAGTATAGCCTGGAATTAAAGTTTCCACATGGTTTTCGGCGTGTTCGAGTAAAACTGTCTGAAATTGGCGTAATTGGCTACGAATTTGGTTTATTTGCTCTTTTAGATATAGTCTAATGTCTGTTCCTACTTGATCGTTGCGCGATCGACCAGTATGGAGTTTTTTGCCTACATCACCGACAATTTCTGTTAATCTTCTTTCCACGGCAAAATGAACATCTTCTGCCTCTATCCCAGGATTGAACTTTCCTGCTCGATATTCTTGCCTAATTTGTTCTAAACCTGTAACTAATTGCTCTGCTTCTGCTGTAGAGATAATCCCTGTATGGGCAAGCATTTGAGCATGGGCAACGGAGCCGGTAAGATCGTACTCAATTAATTCTATATCAAAGCCAATACTAGCATTAAATATAGCGATCGCTGGATGCAAAGAAGATTCAAAGCGATCGCTCCAAGTTTTTTTTTGGGTCACGACAAATTAATACACACTAGAGATTGAGTATTATATTTTAAATGAAATGATGGGCTACAACCTAATTAGTTAGTAACTAGTTAAGCTTTTAAACAAATAGCCAAAAAATATCCCAATTAGTAAAGCCCAAACTTGACCAGTTTCAATAAAGTTGTTCCAAGCATCTTGCATTTGCCCGATTACATCTGGATCTTCGATAGCTTGTGCCAAGATTGTGACTAAAGGAGATAAGGAATGATGATACAAGTCTAAAGTTATCTGTAAGTATTGACTATCTGATATTGACCAACTAGTTATTTCCACTGTAATTACTTTCCTAGAGTAAATTGCTTGCCGTTACAATTTACTCGTCGTCATACTATTACAGCCATATTTTGGGGAAAATAATTCAAAATTCTTTACGGATTATTAAAAACGCTTCGCTTGAGTTATCAGTTGTTAGTTAGTATTACGCTTGTTAGCTTTCAGCTTTTAGTTTTAGTTAATTCAGGTGTTTTTTTATTTGTTTACCCGTTTAAAAGCGATCGACTCTATTTCCAGGCTTTGACATACAGATTAATAGATTCTTGCCATATTCCTTTCTCTGCAATTAATTGCTCTATAGCTTTTTTATATTCAGCTTGTAATAGTTCTTTTTGTGCTTCAGTTAAATTTAGCAAAGGATTACCTCTAGGATAAAACTCTTTTTCTATCCGCGCAGAGGCATAATTATTGTTGATTTTTTCTCTACGAAAAAGATGCTTCTCAATTTCAATATTGTGAAAACCAGAATTTTGTAACAGTTTAGTGCATTTTTCTGGAGTCCATAGAGGTCTGATAATATGAGGTAAATCGATTCCAAACAAATCCCGACAAATTCTCACTCTTACTTCTGAAAAATAAGAACCTTTATCAGAGGAAGTAAAAGCTAGACACCCTCCAGGTTTTAGCCAGCGATAGCACTTGTTAAGAAGTTCGGAATCATACGCAGTCCTACTATTAAAAAAATCGATTACTTTTTGTTTATAATTTTCCTGCATTTTTTTCATCTAATTTACGACCTATCACATACCAAGTTGTAAGATCATTCCATACGCCCTGCTCTGTTTGTCTTGCTTCTAATTCTGCTTCAAATTCAGCTTTGGCTTGCTGTAACTGTGTTTGGGAAAGTCTTGATAAAGTGTTTTCAGGTTGTCCTGGAGTGGGAAGATAATTCCCGCCCCAAGCTGCTTTTGCTTTATCTAAACTTATGTAACTACCATGCTGCTCAGTTCTGATTTCAATCTCTTCAAAGCCTGCATTCAAGAAAAGATTCCGACAAGTTTCAAGTGTTCCAAGACGGTTACTTGGTTCTAGTTCAATTCCGTACTTCGCAAGCACTTCTCGAAACACTATATAGCCGACATACGCTGTATTTGCAGGAGTATGAATGCCAATAAGTCCATCTGGTTTAAGAAAATGATGCCACAAGCGTAATGTTCTCGCTTTATTTTCTATCCAAGGAAATGTATTGGCACACAAAATTCGGTCAAAGCTGTTGGCAGGAAAATTGAGTGATTCTGCGTCCGCCATTTGAAACTTAACGTTGCCTAACCCTGAAGCTTCTGCTTTGTCCCTTGCTTTTTCTAGCATTCCAGCAGCAATATCTATACCAATGACTCGACCTGAATTTCCCACAATTCGAGATGCTTCGAGTACAATATGCCCTGTCCCCGTTCCAATGTCTAAAATCTGATGACCATAACTGACTTGTGAATATTCCAGTAAACGACGACAAATTTGCAAATGCCAATTGCTATCGTCATAGGTTTTACTTCTTCTGTTATATAAATCAGCGATTCCTTGTTTGTAATTATTTAAACTAAGTTGCTCAACCATTTTATTCATTATTTTTTTTAATTCCAATTGCGAGCAACAGTAATATTAAAAATTAGTTCATCAGTAAGAATAATTCCTTCAGATTTGTAAGTATTATCGCACCAGTTTTTAAATTCTTGAATTGCTTGATTAAACTCATCTTCTTCAATTAACCAACACACACCAAAAGCTCGCGATCGATACATATTAAATAATTCACCTACAGTTTGAGATTGTTGCCATCGCGCTGCTGTTACTTTTTCTACTTCTGCACCCATTTCTACTAATTTTTGTTGCATTTCTTCGCCAAAAGGAGAAATTTTTTCTTTCTTGTGCTGTGAAGTTTCTCGATATTTAGCAATAATTTTATTAAAAGCTTGAAAAAATTCTTCTTGATAAGAACAATGGAGATGTTCGCAAGATAAATAAACCCCATTGGGTTTTAAAACTCGCTTAATTTCAGTTAATCCCACCAGAGGATCATCGATACAATGAAGAATGTGAGTAGTCAGAATTGCATCAAAAGAATTATCGGCAAAAGGTAAATTAGCAGCATCTCCCTGAATTAACGTCAGATTTTCTGGCATTTCCGAAAACTTACCACGCAATTGATTCATCATTGCTTCAGATATATCTATTCCCGTGTAATCATATCCTTGTTTAATAATCGGAAAACCAATACGTCCAGTCCCAATACCAGGTTCAAGAAATTTTGTTTCTGGTGTTGCTTTTACTAATTTGAGAATACAGTTACAAATTTTGGCTGATACTTCTGGAGGTAGAGGTCTTGTATTATCGTATAAATGGGCAATTTGACCGTAGTAATTCTGAATAACAAACCAATCGATCGACATCTTTTTTCTCTGTACTGTTGCTTGAGAATGATGTTACCGTCTCTGTTTTCTTTTTGTCTTCTGAAAACTTGCCATAAGATGTTTATTTCTTGCTCTGTCGATATTTTTGGGGAGTCGTGCCTACTTTTTTACGAAATAAAGAAGTAAAATTACTCTGGCTAGAGCAACCAATACTATAAGCTATTTCTACAATAGACAAATTAGTTTTGCTTAAAAGGTTTTTGGCTTTTTCTATTCGATATCGAATTATATATTGATGGGGAGAATAACCAGTTTTTTGTTTAAAAAGACGAGCAAAATGATAAGGACTTATGTTAGCAATTTCCGCTATTTTGCTCAAATTTAAATTCTCGGCTAAATTATCATTGATATAATCTTTTACTCGCTCGATCTTAGTTTGAGCAATATCGATTTCTGAGTTGTTATTCGATGCTCGATCGCGGTTAGAATATTTTGTGAGTAAATAAACTATTAAAGCATTAGTTAAATAATCTCTATAAACACTTCCTGCTAAACAACCTGATTCTAATTCTGCTTTTAAAGCCAAAGCAATATTGACTATTTGCGGATCGCTTACTTGGCGTTGAGGGATAATTTGAATCAAATTATTATTTAAAGTTTCCTCAGCAACTTTATCGACTAAACCAGAATCGACAGACAGCAAGATTACTTCACTGCGATCGTACCAAACAGCAGAATTAACTATACCTTTGGGTAAAATAGCAATATCGCCCCGTTTCATATTACAGCGTTTTAGTTTTCCATCCAAACGCCAATCTGTAATAAAAGAATTGCCAATTTTAATAGTAAGAGTAAGTTGCTCTGTTTCCATTTCTGGGCATTCAGAAGCTGGCAAAAAATGATGTTCCATTACCAAATCTTGCCAATCAAAAGTAGCACTAGAAATATTAGGTGATTTAGAAACTACTGGTATACTTTTAGCAAGATTGGTATCGAAAGCAGAGATTCTCTGAACTGTCATTCTACTAACTACTAACTACTAACTCTTGAATCTAAAGGTAGTATCACCGTCACAGTTGTGCCTTGATTCACTTCACTGTCAATATTAATGCTACCTTGATGAGAATCAACACATTTTTTTACTACTACTAATCCTAAACCAGTACCAGGAATGCGACGAACATTTTTTCCTCGATGAAAAGGCTCAAACAGTTGTTGTCGATCTTCTGAAGGAATACCAATACCACGATCGCTAATTTGGATCTGAGCTTTGTTTGAACTAAACTGAAGAGAAAAACGAACTTGTCCTCCTTTAGGGGAATACTTAATAGCATTCGAGAGGAGATTAGAGAGAATCGATCGTAATAGTTTTTCGTCTAAACAAGCACTCATTATTTCCCCTTCACAGGAAAAAACCAGTTTATGTTCATTTCCTGCACTAAGTTGCATCTCCTCAACAAATTGACGGCAGAATTGGTCTAAATTGAGTGGTTTGGGGTTAAATTCTAGTTTTCCAGTTTCAGCACGATTAATAGTCAAAATATCGTCCAATAGCTGAACCATATTTTTTACAGCATCTTGAATTCGCCTTAAATTGCGTTTTCTTTTATCTGGTTGATTCCAAATATTGGGAGAGTTTTCTATCAGTTGGGCTGCTGCTAGGGCAGTACTAAGAGGAGTCCGAAATTCATGGGATGCCATGGAGAAAAATCGAGTTTTGAGGGTACTTAATTCTCGTTCTCTTTCTAAAGCTAGACGCATCTCATCTAATCTTTTACGTTCTGTAATATCGCGAGAATTGATAATAATTCTGGGTTCTGGAGAATTATCAATAAATTGCTGACTAATAGCTTCGAGTATGCGCCAAGAACCTTGTTGGTGTCGGCAGCGAAATTCAATAGGCAGAACTTTCTGGGGATTTCGCAGAACATTGATAATACCCTTAAATGCCGTTCCTAAATCATCGGGATGAATATAGGCAAAAAAGTTTTGACCAATTAATGTGTGTGGAGAATAACCTAAAACTTTTTCCACTGAAGGGCTTTCATAAAGGATAATACCATCGTTATCTAAAATAGTGATTATATCTAAGGCATTTTCCACTACTCTACGGAAACGTTCTTCACTTTGACGGAGTGCAACTTCTGTTCGTTTGCGTTCAGTAATATCTCTTTGTACGGAAATCCAATGAGTATATAGACCATTTTTGTCTGCCACTGGGACAATGCTAAACTCTACCCAAAACTCAGAACCATCTTTACGATAGTTAATTGTTTCTACGGTAACTGGGTTCCATTTCTCAAGGGCTGAACGTACTTTATCTAGTGCCTGGCGATTAGTTCTTGCTCCTTGGAGAATACGCGGTGTTTTCCCTAGAACTTCTTGTAGAGTATAGCCAGTAGTCCGAGTGAATGCTTCGTTAACATAGAGAATTCTTGGTCCTGGACTGTCAATTGGTTCAGCTTCAGTAATCAGAATAGCATCGTTAGTATTTACTACTACAGATTGAAGTAATCTTACTTGTTCCGCTTGACGTTTTTGCTCTGTAATATCCGCAACTACTGCTACCATCCCACTAATCTTATTTTCACTATCAGTTAAAGGTGCAGCAGAAAAGACAAGATCGATGGGAGAACCATCTTTTTTGTGTCTATGCACTTCTAGACTAGGAGGAGTTACTCCTTGTAAAACACTTTGTTTAATGTTTTTGTATTCTTGTACCGTCTCTTCAGAAATAATAGGATTAGGACGATCGAGAACTTCTGCTTCAGTCCAACCAAACATCCTCTCCGCAGCAGGATTCCAAATTTTAACCTGTTCTTGTAGATCGAGAGTGAAAATAGCTCTAGGAGAAGCTGCAATCAGAGATTCTAGAGTATGATTCGTATGACGCAAAGCAACTTCTGTCCGCTTATGCTCTTTAATTTCTGCTTTTAGAGCATTATTAGTGATAGTAAGTTCTCTGGTGCGCTGTTTTACTCTTAGTTCTAGTTTAGTATTGAGTTGTTGCAGTTTTTCGTAGAGTTCTGACTGCTGAATAGCGATCGCCACTTGAGTTGCTAGTTGCTGCATTAACTCAATCTCTAAAGGTTGCCACCGCCTGATTCTACTACACTGATGAGCAATCAAAAGTCCCCAAAGATAGGAATTATTTCCCCCTACTTCTTCTTGCTCATGCCTGACTTCTTGAATAATGGGTACAACCAATTTAGCTTTAACCCCAAATTGTTTCACAAAGTCTGCTAGACAAGATTCTACATCGTCTCGATCGATGTCTTTAATGGTGCGGATTTTCCCCTGAATATAAGCTTGATGATACTCGCTGGGAAATACTTCTTCAGGGAAAGTCCTGCCTAAAATAGCTGGGTAGTTCGGTAAAACATTTTCGGTAATAGCACTACCAGTACCATTTTCCCAAACACGATAAATTAAAACTCGATCGCACTCCAGAAATTTCCTCACCTCTGCTACCGTTGTTGCTAAAACTTCCTCCAGGTTTAAAGATTGGCGAATCTGTTGGGTAATTTGATTCACCAGTCTTTCTCGCTCAGTTTGTTGCCACAACATAACTTTAATTTGTCGCTGGAGTAAGTAAGAAGCACTTACAAGAGCAATGCTTCCCAAGCTAATGAGAATAGTCGGGCTGAGAAAATAGACTTCTCGCATAAGTTCTAATCGATCGGTTGAGAAAGACAAGGGAAAAAATTAACAATTTATGCAAGAGATGCCATGAACTAGCGCGTTCACAACCCAGGTATGAAAATAATTCATTCTGAACTCCTGAACTCCTGAACTCCTGAACTCCTGAACTACTAACTTCTCTCTAGGTCTATATTAGAATTGATTAGCAAAAACTAAGGAGAATCATCAAATCTAGTATGCAGTCCACCATACTTGAACCAATATTTTTTGAGGTCTTGATGAGGGGTATGTAAAGTTGCTTTAGCTTGATAGAGAATAATTCGTCGCTGATTTCCTATACAAAGGTGCTTGACCAGTTTTACATTAATTAACGTTCCACCTAAACTATTAATACATGCCTCAAATCGCTCAACTGTCGAATATCCCAACGTTTCAAACAAGAAAAAATTTCCCGAACAAATTAGATGGCGACTTCTAATCCAAGTCTGCATTTTTTTACGAGCTAGGAGAGGTAGCATATTTTCCTTTGACTTTAACTCATCTGGGTATTTTGTAGTAAAGGGAGGGAAATCACCTAAATAGTCAATCTCCTCCCAGATCTGATTTCATTAAATAATTTGGTTGAATCCTAGGAGCGTCCGCCTAAATACTAATCAAGCCGAATGCAGACAAAGCTACTGCCAAGACTCCTAGAGCAAGAATACTAGCTCCCGCTATAGTCAATACTTTGGCTACTAGCAATACTTTTTGAGGTGGATAATAAGGCTGAGTACTCCCATTCCATGGATAATAACGAGGTTCGTGAGCAAAATAACCGATAGCTTCTAGTTTAGAACGATGGTCTGCTCCATAACGAGGCATTCTGGCAAAAGGTAATTCTCCTTGGTCTTTTTGTGGGAGGATGCGTCTTCTTTGATAAGGGACAGTATCATCACCAAAACTGTTGAGATACTCTTCAGTATTAAGTAAGTCATCAACAAAGCCTTCTAAACCCTTAGTAGCTAAGACAATAGACCAAGCAAGTTTTTCGCGATCGCTATAGATATTTCGCCCTAAAACTCTTTGAATACACATCTCTACAAACCGATAGTTGTTATTAGGTTCGTAATTGCGTCTTCTAAAAGTCTCGGAAAGTAATAAACCTCGAACAAACTCTCGAATGGTAATTTGACCATTTCTCAATTGAGATTCTAGGGCTTTTTCTCGATTGCTAGTAATGAGTTGTTGCTCATTAAAAATTTGACGATAAGTTGCCCAAATTAAACTCTCGATTTCTCCACCAGAAAGAATATTTTCTGTGGTATAAATCCGAGGCTGTTCGTCACCTGGAATTTCATAGTTAGCTACACGCTGATTTTGAGATGAAGGAGGATAATTGAGGAGAGGAATAGCCATATTTTTAGTTTCTATTCTTAAATTTGAAGTTTTACTGGAGAAGTCTATCTATAGCGGTAAAAGCCTAGATTATGAGCCATTTGTTATTAGTTATCGACAACAGAAAACAAAAGACAAATGACTAAGTACTAAATAAATCTCGACTCCCTTTGCTATAGGAAGCAATAGTTTAGCTCTGTTAAAGCTGCTGTCTAAAAGACTACCAAATGAGAAGTAAGGAAATTGGTGAGGAAACGGTAAAGAAAACGGAAAGATTGTTCAAAATGAACAATCTAAATAAATTTTTACGATATGAAATATTTTTGCGAAAACTCTAAACTGCTAATTTTTTCTTGTAAGTTGGAACTGATTAGTATACCTAACTCCAGAAAATGCGGATTCTTTTGGTTGAAGACGATTTAAGCTTAGCTGAGACTTTGGCAGAAGCCATTACCGACCAGCGTTATGTTGTTGATGTAGCAATGGATGGAGAGTCGGCTTTAAACTATATCGAAACTCTAAATTATGACTTGCTGCTCTTAGATGTCATGCTACCCGATTTTGATGGTATCAGTCTTTGCCAGAAGTTACGAGCTAATGGTTATCAAATGCCCATTCTCATGATTACGGCTTTAGATACAGTCAGTGATAAGATTATGGGTTTAGATGCTGGGGCGGATGATTATATTATTAAACCAGTTGACTTGGGAGAGTTATTTGCTCGTATTCGGGCATTATTGCGTAGGGGAAGTACATCTTTAGCACCAATCTTAGAATGGGGAGATTTGTATCTTAATCCCAGTACCTACGAAGTCAAATATGGGAATACCCCTATACATCTAACTCCTAAAGAATATAGTTTACTAGAGTTATTATTGCGCAATGGTCGGCGTGTTCTTAGTCGTCCTTTTATTATCGAACACATTTGGTCGCTGCAAGAACCACCAGAAGAAGATACTGTCAAAGTACATATTAGAGCATTGCGTCAAAAGTTGAAAGCTGCGGGAGCAGCAAAAGATTTTATTGAAACTGTTCACAGTATGGGATATCGACTGAAAGCATTAGTTTGTCAGGATTGAAAAATCTTGAGTATTTATACCCGCTTATTACTGATGAACCCCAAAAGTTTTGGAACAATAAAAAGATGGATTGGAGAAATTATTGCTTATTTTGATGAGAGAACTACACAAGGAGTAGTGGAAGGAATTAACAATAGACTTAAGTTGATAAAAAGAAAGGCTTATGGCTTTAGAAATTTTGAAAACTTTCAACTTAGAAGCTTTTTAACTTGGCATTTTGCTAGTTAGTTTTGCACAGTAAGTTCGGTAGAACCTTTTTTATTTGTTGACGAATATATTCGCATTGTTCGTGGCTAAAGTTTAAACCAGTTACTTGAGTTGAGGGGAATTTTTGTAAAATATAGTTAGCAGCAGAACCCCAACCACAACCTAAATCTAAAATTACATCTCCATCTTTAATCTCTGCTTTTTCAATCACGTCGTCTAACATGGCAATTTGTGCTGCTTCTAGATTTGATGCCCCTTGTGACCAAAGTGCCATAGTATATTTTGGATACATCAGTTCACTTTCACCTAACATTAATTTGAACATTTCTTCTGATAGGTTGTACTGAATATCCATCAATTCTTCCCGCATTTCTCACCAAAAGCGCGATCGCTAAAGCCAAAAAGCTTACTGTATCTGGATTTGACCCTGGGATTCATTGCTGGGGTCAAACGACAGTGTGTTGTGAAAGTTCCTGTCTACATCAAAATCAATTAGACTGGGCACAAAAAGCAATTTGCTTGGCGTAAATATTCCGCTAATATATTCGTTTTCGCCCTAAAATTACTTAGATAAATGAACACAAAACCAGATAGAATTTAGTTCAAAAGTAATTTTAATTATCTATTTTATGACTCCCACTTCTACACAGCTTCTCCCCAAGCAACTAAACTTTGGAAGTATAAAAGGAAGAAAAGTAATAGCTAATTTTGAGGGAGAAAGCATCACGTCAGACGGAGGAATTGTCTTGCTCGCAGAGTTAGATAAAAAGCTGAAAATTACCGCTCGTTTCGCGCAGTGTTTTCGAGATTATCGGGACTCACCCCATGTTAATTACTCGGTGCATCAGTTATTAGCACAAAGAGTTTATGGTCTGG